>JANNBZ010000434.1:0-9959 GCA_031386065.1 Burkholderiales bacterium | reverse complement strand
GGACAGCACGTTGAACACGTCGTACTTGTCCTTCATGGCCTTCGACTTCGACTCGACGATCACCACCGATTGCACCGACTGGTGGTCGCACTTGCGGTAGAACTGCTCGCCCTTGTACCAGTTGTACTTGAGCTGGCGCAGTGCGATGCTGACCGGGATCGAGTCGGTGCTTTTGGCGTTGACGACCGCCTGCAGCACGCTGCGAATGCCGGCGTAGCCGAGCGCGCCGTAGTCGGACGGCACCGCGCCGCCGTGCGCCTTGCGGAACTTGTCGTTGAAGGTCTTGGCCGCCGGAATCTTGTCTTCCATGCCCCAGTAGTACGAGGTGCCACCGAGGATGCCCTCGAAGGCTTCGGCGCCACCGGCCTGGCGCGAGGTGTACAGCAACACCGGGGCGATGACCTTGGTGGTGGCCTTCAGGCCGAAGTCGGTCACCTGCTTGGCCGAGTTCACCAGGTCGCGCCCAAAGTTGCACAGCACCAGCACATCAGGTTTCAGTGCTTGGATGCGCGGCAGAAACGCCGAGTAGTCGGCCACGCCCAGCGGGTGCCGAATGTCGGCCAGCGTGGTCGCGCCCAGCAGCGCACCGGCACGCTGGAAGCCGCGCACCATTTCGTGGCCGTAGGCGTAGTCGGCGGTCAGATAGACGATGCGTTTGCCGAACTTCGGGAACGCGTAGCGCGCCACGGCACCGGCCGTCAGGTGCGGGTTCAGCGCTTCGTGGAAGGTGTACAGACTCCAGTCCTTGGCCTCGTTGATGGTGTCGGACTGGCTGATCGAATTGAAGATGATCTTGCGGTCGCGCGCCACCGCGTTGATGGACAACTGAGTGGCCGCCGACAGCGAGCCGACGATGAAATTGACCTTGTCTTTTTCGATCAGCTCCAGCGTACGCGTCGCGGCCTCGCCGGGGTTGAGCTTGTCGTCGCGCACCAGCAACTCGGCCTTGCGCCCGGCGTGGCCACCGGCGTCGTTGAAGTCCTTGATGGCGATCTCGGCGGCACGCACCTGGTCTTGCGCCTCGGCCGAAAACGCGCCGGTCAGCGGCACCGGAAAGCCGATCTTGATCGGCGCGCCCTGGGCTCGCGCGATGTTGAACATGAAGGACGACGCGGCCACGGCCGTGCCGGCGGTGATCAACTGGCGGCGGCGGCTGTCGACGAGGGGCTTGTTCATGCGTGTCTCCGGAGGTGATTGAGGACGGGGTCGATGCGAAGCTGGCGATCGGTGAATGAAGTGGTGAAGTGGGCTTGTTGAGGCTCTGGCAACGGGTCGGCGAGGGCTGTCGAAGACACATCGACCGCCGTCTGCCGCAGCACGGATTCCGCGTCGCGGCGGGCCTCGGCCCGGTTGGCATCGCTGCCCTGCGCCTGCATGTAGGCCCCCAGCTCGCGAGCGCGTTGAACCACCGCTTGCCCCGCCGCCAGCCGCTGCGATTCGTAGGCTTGCAGCGCGCGCGGCGCGGCCCCGTGCGTGCGCAGGCAATCGCCGAGGGCCATCGCGTCTTCAGCGGCCTTGGTGACGCCCATGCCGACATGCGGTCGCGCGACGAACGCGGCGTCGCCCATCAGCGCCACACGGTCGAATGCGAGCCGCTGCGATTCCACGTCGTAGATCGGCTGCAGGAAGGGTTGTTCGGTCTTGTCCAGAATTTCGGCGAACTGTGGCGCCAGCAGCCGGTGCGCGTCGGCGCGCATGGCAGTCACGTGCTGCCGCGCCACCTTGTGGGGCGGAATGCCGAGCGGAAAGTAGTCGCCGGCGTCATCGGTCATCAGTTCGCGCAACGCACCGTGCTCGGCGGCTGGGCGGTACCACACGAAGTTGTAGCGGCGTGTGCCGCGCGCGGTGTTGTTGCCCTGGCCGGCCACCGGGTAGCCGATCAACTGCTCGCCGGCGGGCAGGCCGAAACCGAACTGGTCGAACACGCTGGACAGCGTTCGGCTCGACAGCACCGCCTCGTCGCACACGCCGCGCCACGCGAAGTAGCCGGCGTACTGCGGCACGGCCGACGGCGCGAACTGCGCACGCACTGCCGAGCGGACGCCGTCCGACGCCAGCAGCAGGTCGCCGTCGAAAACGGCGCCGGATTCACTGCGAACTTGCACGCCGCTGGCGTGCTGTTCGACATGCGCGACGCAGAAGGCGCGGTGGCAGCGTTCGCGCGGAAACGCATCGGACAGCAGCGCGTACAGGCGGCTCCACGAGGTGAGCCACTGTGGCATTTGCACTCTGGCCACCACGTCGCCGGTGGCGCCCAGCACCACGCGCGACGCCACGCGCACGCCCAGCGTGTCGTCGACGGTGACCCCGGCGCGCGCCAGCCCGCGCAGCAGCGCAGCGTGCGTCACGATGCCGGCACCGCGCCCGTCCAGCGAGCCGGCGGCTTTTTCGAGCACGTGCACGTCGTGGCCGTCGCGCAGCAACATGTTGGCGGCCAGCAGGCCACCCAGCGAGCCACCGGCGATCAGGATGCGGGCCATGCGTGCTGCCTTACGCCACCCGCGCGACCAGCGCGGCCCGTTCGGCGGCGGGGTAGTTGAGTTCGATCACCACGCCGCTGGGGTCGGTGAGAAAAAGCTGGTGCAAGCCGACCGACGGTACCGTGCGCTCGCGAAACGCGATGCCCAGCGTCTGCAGCTTGTTCAGCATTACACCCAGTCCGTCCGCAAAGAAGGCCACATGGTCGACGGCGCCCGAGCCGGTCAGCGACGAGGCGTCGAGCTCACCCAGGTATTCGATCAGTCCGCTCGGATCGGCGGCATTGATACCGATGATGTGAACCGCCGCGTTGGCCATGTCGGTGTGGGCGCCCCGGTACATCCACAGCCCGGGAAACGGGAAGTCGGGGCGCGGGCCGACCGTCAAACCCAGCACGTCGGCATAGAAGTGCCGGCTGGCTTCAAGGTCGGTTGTGCGAATGGAAAAGTGGTTCAGCGACAGGGCCATCTCATGCACTCCTTTTGCGTGACGCAGGTTTCTTTGAGCCACCCAGTTCAGACGCAGCGTAAAGCACCGCGTTGGCCGACAGCAGGTAGCCCTTGATGCGGTCGGCGATGTAGGTTTCGTCATGCTCGGAGGCTTCGGCGCCGTGCACCGCCTGCTCGTAGACCGAGCGGCGCAGGCCGATGTAGAAGATGCCGCCGTGCAAGCCCATCAGCAGTTCCAGCTCGCGCGAATTCGGCTTGGCTCGGCTGACCACACCGCAGTGGCGCCGTGTTTCGCGGATCAAACGCGGGAACAGGCGGTTGCGCAGCAGCTCGAAAAAGCGGTCGGGAATGTAGTGGTCGCTGAGGCCTGAAAAAATCAGGATGCGCACGAACTCGCGCGCGAAGATGGCTTTCGTGTAGTCGCCGTAGAAGCGCACGAACTTGGTCTGCGGATCGAGCTGGGGGTCGTCGAGGATCTGCTCCCATTCGGGCTTCCACAGGCCCTCGAACATCTCGACGTAGACACGGTCGATCAGCGCCTGCTTGGTCGGGAAGTAGTGGTACAGCAACGCGTGGGTCACGCCGATGTTGCGCGCCAGGTCGCGCAGTTGCCCGTCCAGGCCGCGGTCGGAGAAGAAGCGGATCGCGCCGTTGACGATCTGCCGCTCGCGCTCAACGATGGACAGGCGCTTGCGCACAGGCGCAGTCGCGTCGACCGAGACGGTGTGAGGGGGCAGGACGGCACGCAATGTCATGGCTGAGACAGGGCTCGGGTAAGTCCGGGGTTGGGGCTGTTTACCAACGGGTCAACGTTGGTTAGGATTGTTGACGCTTTGGTCAATAGCTTCATCCGTGCTTACCCCAAAGCACACGCCTGAGCACACACCACAGCCGACCCCGAAGCCGATTCCCCAATTCCCCGACACCACTTCGATCGAAACCTTCGCATGAAAGCCCCGGCCTTCGACTACGCCAAACCGCGCTCGCTGGACGAGGTGTTTCAGCTGCTCGCGCAGCATGGCGATGCAGCCCGCCTGCTGGCCGGCGGGCAAACGCTGCTGGCCACCTTGAACATGCGCCTGTCCGAGCCGTCGCTGCTGATCGACATCAACGGCATCGACGCGCTGAAGGGCATCACGCTGCAGGGGTCGGTGTTGCGCATCGGCGCGCTGGCAACGCACACCGAGATCGAGGCCTCAGCGCTGATCGCGCGCCATGCGCCCTTGCTGGCGATGGCGGCGCCGCACATCGCGCACCGCGCCATTCGCAACCTCGGCACCTGGGGCGGTTCGATCGCCTACGCCGACCCCGCCGCCGAATGGCCCGCGTGCCTGGCCGCGCTGGAAGGCGTGGTGGTGCTGCGCGGCGCCGGCGGCGAGCGGCGTGTGGCGGCGCAAGACTTCTTCATCGACCTGTACACCACCGCACTCGCCGAGGGCGAGATCGTCAGCGCCTGCGAAGTGCCAGTGGCCGACAGTCGCAGGGTGTTCGTGTTCGACGAACTGGCGCGCCGCCACGGCGACTACGCCATCGTCGGCCTGGCGCTGGCCGCGCAGCAGGCCGGCGACGGGTTGCAGCGGGTTCGCATGGCCTTTCTCGGTGTGGGCAACACACCGCTGCGAGCGCGCGCCACCGAGGCGATGTTCACCGGCCAGCCGCTCACGCCGGCCTTGCTCGATGCCGCCATCGACTGCCTGAAGACCGAGCTGAATCCGATGCCCGACCTGACCCATTCCACCGCCACCAAACGCCATCTGGCCTGCGTGCTGGCACGCCGGGCGCTGCTGGCGACACAGCCAGCGACTGCCGCCGCATGACACCGCACAGGACACACCGATGATTCAACCCCGCGTCATCCAGGTCACCGTCAACGGCCAGGCTCACCGCTGCGCGGTGGCACCGCGCCAGCACTTGGTCGATTTTTTGCGCGAGAACCTGGGCCTGACCGGCTCGCACCTCGGTTGCGAACACGGCGTGTGCGGCGCTTGCAGCGTGCGGCTCGACGGCCAGGTGGTGCGCGGCTGCCTGGTGTTGGCGGTGCAGGCCGATGGCCGGCAGGTCGAGACCGTCGAAGGCCTGACTGACGGCGGCGCCGTTCGAGACCTGCAAGACGCCTTCGTGGCGCGCAACGCCTTGCAATGCGGCTACTGCACCTCGGGCATGCTGATGGCCGCCGCCGAGCTGCTGAAGGTGCAGCCCGACGCCTCGCGCGAGGACGTGCGCTTGTGGATGTCGGGCAACTACTGCCGCTGCACCGGCTACCAGTCCATCGTCGACGCGGTCTGCGACGTGCTGGCCAGCCGCAAGGCCACCGGAGTGTTGGCGTGAACGCGCCCGAACGCGTTCCGCTCGGCCTTCCGCCCGCACTGCACGGCGTTACCGACGATCCGCGCTACATCGGCGCTTCGGTCAGTCGCCCCGGCGCGCGCCGGCTGGTCGAAGGGCGCGGCACCTACGTGGACGACATCAAGTTGCCGCGCATGGCGCATGTCGTGTACTGGCGTTCGCCGGTGGCGCATTGCCGCATCACCGGCATCGACCGCAGCGCCGCCGCCGCGATGCCGGGCGTGATTGCCATCATCGACGGCGCCGAAGTGGCCACCGTCTGCAAGCCCTGGGTCGCCACGCTCGGCCACCTGGCGGGCATGAAGTCGGCACCGCAGCACGCGCTGGCGGTCGACCGCGCCTGCTGGCAGGGCGAGCCGGTGGTGGCGGTGGTGGCCGAAACCCGCGTGCAGGCCGAAGACGCGCTGCAGCACCTGCAGGTCGACTGGCAAGACCTGCCTGCCGTCACCGACATGCACACCGCGCTCGACGCGGCCACGCCGCTGATCCACCCCGAACTGGGCGACAACCTGTGCTTCACGCGCAGCCTGGACACCGGCGGAGTCGATGCGGCTTTCGAGGCCGCCGACGTGGTTTGCGAGGCCACCTTCGACTTCGGGCGCCACACCGGCGTGACGCTGGAGCCGCGTTGTCAGATTGCCGACTGGAACCCCGGCGACCGGCGGCTGACGGTGCACCACTCGCAGCAGGCGCCGCACATGATGCAAGACCTGTACGCGCGCCAGTTCGACCTGGCCGAGTCGCAAGTGCGGGTGATCTGCAAGGACGTCGGCGGCTCGTTCGGCATCAAGGTGCATGCGTATCCCGACGACTTCGCAACGGTCGCGTTGTCGATTCTTTTGCGCCGCCCGGTGAAGTTCGTGGCGGACCGGCTGGAGTCGTTCACCAGCGACATCCATGCGCGCGAGCACCGCATCAAGGGCCGCATCGCGGCGTCGAAAGACGGCGACATCCTGGCCTTCGAGATCGACGACCTGACCGGCATCGGCCCGTACTCGATGTTCCCGCGCACCAGCGCGATCGAAGGCAACCAGGTCGTCAACCTGACCGGTGGCCCCTACAAACATCAGCACTACCGCGCCAGCCTGCGCGTCGTGTTTCTCAACAAGACGCCCACCTGCCAGTACCGCGGCGTCGGCCACCCGATTGCCTGCGCGGTGACCGAAGGGCTGGTCGATTTGGCGGCCAACAAATTGGGAATGGATCCGCTCGAATTCCGCAAGCGCAACGTGATCCGCGACGACGCGTATCCGGCCACCGGTGCCTCCGGCATCAAGCTGGAAGTGCTGTCGCACGAGGAATGCCTGCGCCAGATCGAAGCGCTGATGGACTACCCGGCGCTGCGTGCCGAACAGGCGGCATTGCGCGAGCGCGGCGTCTACCGCGGCATCGGCTTCGCCACGCTGATCGAGCTGACCAATCCGGGTGCGGCCTTTTACGGCGTGGGCGGCGCGCGCATCGCCGCGCAAGACGGTGCCACGATGCGGTTGGAGCCGTCCGGCGCGGTGACGGTGCTGGTCAGCGTCGGCGAACAAGGGCAGGGCGCCGAGGGCATCTTTGCGCAGATTGCCGCCGATGCGGTGGGCGTCGCGATGGACAAGGTGCGCGTCGTCACCGGCGACACCGACGTGACGCCCTACGGCGGCGGCACCTGGGCCTCACGCGGCGCGGGCATCGGCGGCGAAGCGGTGCTGCAGGCCGGGCTGGCGCTGCAGCAGAACATTTTGAAGGTGGCCGGCGCGGTCCTGAATCGCGATGCCGCGGGGGTGGCGCTGCGGCGCGACCAGATCATCGACGTGGCCAGCGGCGCCGCGCTGATGCCGCTGTCCGAACTCGGCCGCGTCGCTTACTTCAGACCCGACACTTTGCCCGCAGGCTTCACGCCCGAGCTGATGGTGACGCGCCACTACGCGCAGCGCGACTACCCCTTCATCTTCACCAACGGGGTGCAGGCGTCGTATGTCGAGGTCGATGTCGACACCGGCTTCGTCAAGCTGCTCAAGCATTGGGCGGTGGAAGACTGCGGCCGCGTCATCAACCCGATGCTGGTCGACGAGCAGATTCGCGGCGCCATCGTGCAAGGCATCGGCGGCGCGCTGTACGAGGAATGCCTGTTCGACGCCACCGGCCAGTTGCTCAACGGCAGCATGGCCGACTACCTGGTGCCGATGTCCGGCGAGATGCCCGACATCGTGGTGGCCCATGTGCAAACGCCCACCGCCAGCTCGAAGCTAGGCGCCAAAGGCGCCGGCGAGGCCGGCACCGCAGGCGCGCCCGGGGCGGTGATGAATGCGATCAACGATGCCTTGCGGCCGCACGGCGCAGCGGTGTTTTCGCAGCCGTTCACGCCGGAGAAGGTGTTGAGGGCGTTGGGGCGGGTGGCGTAGGCGCGGCGGCCTCAGCGCCAGCGATCCCCGCGCTTCATCACGTAGTGCGCAAACACGTGGCGCCACGGAATGGCGAAGGGAATGATCACGGCCATCAGGCAGGCCGAGGTGGTGGCCCAGGTGGCTTGGTCCATCTGCCCGCTCAGCCAAAGCGGCAGCGCCACGGCGAGCAGCCAGATCGACTTCCACGCCAGTTCCCACAGCAGCAGGGGCAGCATCTGCGGCGGATAGCGCAGCCCCAGGACCGCCAACGCTGAGAACGCGGCCAGCATGCAGGCGACCACGCCTTCCATCGGTTCCCACGGGGTGTCGCGGTGCACGACGCCAGGCCACACCACGATGCCGAGGCCGACAACGATCAGAAGGTACAGCGCACGCAGCAGATACAGGCGGAACAACGAGACCTCGTCGATGCCGGCGCTGGCCTGCTGCGGCATGTGCTGACCGGCGTGGGGCAGCAATGGCTGGCTTGCCATCATTCGACTGCCTTCAGGATGTGCTCGACCGCCGCCACGCGTGCCTTCAGGTCTGCCAGCGTCGCGTCGATGGAGGACAGCGCGAGCGCCGTGTCGGCCTGGGCGCTTGCTGACTGCGCCGCGACTTGGCGGTAAGCCGCGTCGTTCGCGAGGCGCGCCTTTGCTTGCTGGACGGCCGAGAAGTAGCGCATGCCGAAGACGAGCAGGATCGTTGCGAGCGGCAGGCAGATCGTCAACAGGTACAGGTTTTCAGACATACGGACCTCTAGGGTTCAAGGGGGTTGGTCAGGGACTTGGCTGCCTCGGCAACGGCCGCCGGCGTGAGTTCGAAGGCGAACGCGGTGGCTTCGAAATAGTTCAGCGCCTTGCCGTCCTCGGACAGTTCGAGCTGGCTGGTGACGAGGCCGGCGTCGGCCAACTTCTGCAGGTGCAGGTGCAGCAACGGGCGGCTGATGCCGATCTCTCGTGCGAGCTGACTGACGTAGTTGCGCCCGCCGGATTCGAGTGCCGCAATGATGCGCAGCCGGTGCGGATTGGCCAGCGCTGCCAGCATCGTCAGCAACTGGTCTCCATCGCGACTTGGCTTTTTTGATTTCACGTGACAACAATAACTGACACGTGAAAATAAGTCAAGCGGATTCACACGCCAAGGCGCAGGCCGTTCGGTTCCTGGAAGCGCCGACGCGAATAGGCAAAGACCTGTGCGGTTCGACTTTCGGGAGATGCTGAGGAACTCGGTCTGGTGTTGCAAGCGCGCTGCGTCAGACATGAATGTAGTATTGTAGAAACGTGCCTTGCAAGGCAGAAAGGGCCATCGTGAAAGTCACCTCCATCAGCAGCCGGGATTTCAACCAGGATGTCAGCCAAGCCAAGCGCGCTGCGGAGGCGGGGCCTGTCGTGATCACTGACCGTGGCAGGCCTGCGTATGTGCTCATGCGGCATGCGGCCTACCGTCGACTGGTCGGCGAGCGCAGCAGCATTCGCGACCTGCTGGATCAGCCCGGCAACGATGATTTCGAGTTCGATCCGCCTCGACTGGGTGCCGGACTTTTCCGTGCGCCAGACCTGTCCTGATGTTCTTGCTCGACACCAACGTCTTGTCGGAACTGAGGCGGCGCGAGCGCACCCACCCGAAGGTGGCCGCCTGGGCGGACACGGTTCACGCCGCCGACCTGTATCTGTCGGTGATCACCATCCTTGAAATCGAGGCTGGCACGCTTCAGCTCGCGCGCCGAGATGCCGCCCAAGGAAGGATGCTGCGGGGCTGGATCGATGGCAAGGTGATGCCTGCGTTCGCCGACCGCATCCTCCCGATAGACACCGCCGTCGCGCAATATTGCGCACGCCTTCATGTGCCCGATCCTCGCGCTGAGCGCGATGCCCTCATTGCAGCGACTGCACTGGTTCATGGCATGCGCGTGGTCACGCGCAACGTGGTCGACTTTCAACCGATGGGTGTCGATCTGCTGAATCCCTGGTACTGAAGCGAATCGCGCTCAACAACCGAGCAAGCTCGTCGCCACCTCGCGCAGCGTGTCCGCGTCGCCGTTCAACGGCTCGACCAACAGCGCATTGCCGAAGTCGGCGAAGTTGCGCTGCATCGACGACAAATACACCGGGTCGTAGTGGTCCAGCAGCAGTTCGCGCACCACGCTTTCGATCTGACCGGACTTGGCTGCCGCTTGCCAACCGTTGACCACGTCGTTGCCGCGCAGTGCGCGCAGCGCATCGAGCCGTTCGCAGAACGCGGGCACGTCCTTCACGAAAAAGTCGTAGTCCTGCATCAGCAGGTCGACGCGGGCTTGCACCGGCAATTCGAGCCG
>JANNBZ010000323.1:0-11817 GCA_031386065.1 Burkholderiales bacterium | reverse complement strand
CAGTTCGCGATTCATTGCTTACGATCTCCGTCCAACTCGACACTTTCACTCATCTGCCGCTGCGGCGTGGCGCCCTCAGCCGTGGCAGGGGGCGGCGCGAACCGACGCCCCTTGAAATCAACCACCGGCACCAGGCGGGCCTCGCGGACTTCTTCGAGTGAAAAGTCCAGCGCCTGCTCGGGCCGGGGTTCCGCGTTCTTGCTGCCGCCGCTCTTGCCACCTTTTGCGGACGCAGCGGTCTCCACCAGCACCAGCCGCCATCCGTCAGGCAAGGCGTGCAGCACACCGCTGTACTTCTTGCGCCCCTGAAACGGCACTTTCAGGGTCACTTCAACTTGTTCGCCGACGAAGCGCTGGTAGTCCGCCGCCTTCTTCAACGGCCGGTCCAGACCGGGCGACGACACTTCCAGGCGTTCGTAGGCACAGCCTTCGACTTCCAGCACATGCTGCAGCTGCCGCGTCACCTTCTCGCAGTCCTCGACGGTGATGAATGCACCGGGTGCGTGATCGGCGGCGTGGTCGATCGCGTGGTCGATATAGACGCGCAGCAGTCCACCCGGGGTGCGCTCGGTGTCCACCAAGTCGTAGCCCAGGCCGGTCACGGTCGTCTCGACGCTTGCTTGCCAGGTCATTCAGTGAAGGTATTGAGTGGGTTAGTACAACGCGACACAACGCGAACAGCCAAAAAAAAAGGGCTCGAAGAATCAGCCCGGTACAGCTTGTCTGGAAAACCAGCATTGTACTGTGACGTTGACTTACAGGCAACCCTCGGGCCTGTCAAGTGGCTGCCAAGGCCGCTATGGCGCAGCCCGTCACGCCCGGCACGGGGTGGGGTACGGGGGCTGCATGCCAAAATCGAGAGCTACCTCAAATTGTGGAGACAACATGGGTTTTCTGACCGGCAAACGGCTCTTGATCACGGGGGTGCTTTCAAACCGCTCGATTGCTTACGGCATTGCGCGCGCCTGCCACCGGGAAGGTGCCGAATTGGCCTTCAGCTATGTCGGGGAACGCTTCAAGGACCGGGTCGGCGGCTTCGCCGCGGAGTTCGGATCGAGCCTGTTGTACGACTGCGACGTGGCCGACGACGCCGCGATCGACCGCACGTTTGCCAGCCTGGCCGAGGTCTGGCCGCAGTTCGACGGCTTTGTGCATTCGATCGGCTTTGCGCCGAAAGACGCGATTGCCGGCGACTTCCTGGAAGGCCTGTCACGCGAAGCTTTTCGCATCGCCCACGACATTTCCAGCTACAGCTTCCCTGCCATGGCCAAGGCAGCCGCGCCCTTCCTGCGGCCGGGGGCGGCGCTGCTGACGCTGACCTACCTGGGTGCGCAGCGCAGCGTGCCGAACTACAACACCATGGGCCTGGCCAAGGCCTCGCTCGAAGCCAGCGTGCGTTACCTGGCCACCAGCCTGGGCCCGAAGGGCGTTCGGGTGAACGGCATTTCGGCCGGCCCGATCAAGACGCTGGCCGCATCGGGCATCAAAGGTTTCGGCAAGATCCTCGACGTGGTCGAAAAGAACTCACCGCTGCGCCGCAACGTGACCATCGACGACGTGGGCAACGTGGCCGCGTTCCTGCTGTCCGACCTCGCCGCGGGGGTCAGCTCCGAGATCACCTACGTCGACGGCGGCTTCAGCCACGCGATGACCGGTGGTTCCGAGATGGTCTGACCGGCGCGGTCATCAATCGGCGCGCACGCAGTCGACAAAGTAGCAATGCGTCTCGGCGTTGCCGTCTGATTCCACCAGGCCGTGCACGTCGGTGTCGAAGCCGGGGAATGCCGCGTTGAACGCACGCGTGAACTTCAGGAAGTCGACGATCTTTCGGTTGAACACCTCGCCCGGGATCAGCAGCGGAATGCCCGGCGGGTACGGCGTCAGCAAGGTGGTGGTAATGCGGCCTTCCAGCGCGTCGATCTCGACCCGTTCGGTCTTGCGGTGCGCGATGTAGGCGTAGGCGTCGCTCGGTTTCATGGCGGGTTGCAGGTCTGACAGGTACATCTCGGTGGTCAGGCGCGCGATGTCGCCCTTCGCGTACATCGCGTGGATGGCCTGGCACAAGTCGGCCAGGCCCATGCGCTCGTAGCGCGGGTGCTTGGCCACGAATTCGGGAAGCACTCGCCACATCGGCGCGTTCTTGTCGTAGTCGTCCTTGAACTGCTGAAGCGCGGTCACCAGCGTGTTCCAGCGGCCTTTGGTGATGCCGATGGTGAACATGATGAAGAACGAGTACAGCCCCGTTTTTTCGACCACCACGCCATGCTCGGCCAGGTACTTGGTGACGATGCTGGCCGGGATGCCGGTCTTGGCGAACTTGCCCGACATGTCCAGCCCCGGCGTGATGACGGTGCTCTTGATCGGGTCGAGCAAATTGAATCCCTCGGCCAGGTCGCCGAAGCCGTGCCACTTCTCGCCCGCCTTCAGCACCCAGTCGGCGCTCTTGCCGATGCCCGACGCGGTGAGCTTGTCCGGCCCCCAGACCTTGAACCACCAGTCGCGGCCGAACTCCTTGTCGACCTTGCGCATCGCGCGACGGAAGTCCAGCGCTTCGAGAATGCTTTCCTCCACCAGCGCCGGGCCGCCGGGCGCTTCCATCATCGCGGCGGCGACGTCGCACGACGCGATGATCGCGTACTGCGGGCTGGTGCTGGAATGCATCAGGTAGGCCTCGTTGAACAGATGCCGGTCGAGCTTGCGCTCGCGCGCGTCCTGCACCAGCACCTGCGAGGCCTGGCTGATGCCAGCCAGCAGCTTGTGGGTCGACTGGGTGGCGAACACCAGTTGGTCTTTCGGGCGCGCCCGCTTCTTGCCCATCGCGTGGTAGGTGCCGTAGAAGCGGTGAAACGCAGCGTGCGGCAACCAGGCTTCGTCGAAATGCAGGGTGTCGATGTAGCCGTCGAGCGAGTGCTTGATGGTCTCGGTGTTGTAGAGCACGCCGTCGTAGGTGCTTTGCGTCAGCGTCAGGATGCGCGGCTTGACCTTCTTGGCGTCGACCCCCTTGAGCAGCGGATTGGCAGCGATCTTCTTGCGAATGGCTTCAGGCGAAAACTCGGCCAGCGGGATCGGCCCGATGATGCCGTAGTGGTTGCGCGTGGGCCGCAGGAACACCGGCACCGCGCCGGTCATGATGATCGCATGCAGGATGGACTTGTGGCAGTTGCGGTCGACCACCACCACGTCGCCCGGCGCCACCGCGTGGTGCCAGACCATCTTGTTCGATGTGCTGGTGCCGTTGGTGACGAAGAAGCAGTGGTCGGCATTGAAGATGCGCGCCGCATTGCGTTCGCTCGCCGCGATCGGCCCGGTGTGGTCGAGCAGTTGGCCCAGCTCTTCCACCGAATTGCACACATCGGCGCGCAGCATGTTCTCGCCGAAGAACTGGTGGAACATCTGCCCGACGGGGCTCTTCAGGAAGGCCACGCCGCCGCTGTGGCCGGGGCAATGCCAGGAATAGGAGCCGTCTTGCGCATAGTCCATCAGCGCCTTGAAGAACGGCGGCGCCAGTGAATCGAGGTAGCTTTTGGCCTCGCGGATGATGTGGCGCGCCACGAATTCGGGCGTGTCCTCGAACATGTGGATGAAACCGTGCAGTTCACGCAGCACGTCGTTCGGAATGTGCTGCGACGTGCGTGTCTCGCCGTAGATGTAGATCGGAATCTCGGCGTTCTTGAAGCGGATTTCAGTGATGAACTTGCGCAGGTTCAGCACTGCCGGGTCCAGCTCCGGGCCGGGCGTGAACTCTTCGTCGTCGATCGACAGGATGAAAGCGCTGGCCCGGCTTTGCTGCTGCGCAAACTGGCTCAGGTCGCCGTAGCTGGTGGCGCCCAGCACCTCGAAGCCTTCTTTCTCGATCGCTTCGGCCAACGCGCGAATGCCCAGGCCGGAGGTGTTTTCCGAACGGAAGTCTTCGTCGATGATGACGATCGGAAAGCGAAAGCGCAGCATGGCGATCCTCGGTGTGCAAAGAAGAACGGTGGATTCAAGAAAGCGCGAAGTGTAGGGCCACGGCGTGATGCCGCAACGCGCACGGAACGTGTCTTTCCACGCTGCCGCCGTGCGGCTGTTGGCTGCGCCTACACTGCCCTGGCCCGCCCTTGGGCAAGGAGCTTGAATGGACGTTTCGGCATCGACGTTGTGGTGGTCTGCGGCCGGCGCGGCTGTGGTGGTGGAACTGCTGACCGGCACCTTCTATTTGCTGATGATGGCCATCGGGCTGGCCGCCGCCGCAGTGGCGGCGCACCTGGGGCTGAGCGGCCCCGGACAGGTGATCGCTGCGGCGGTGGTGGGCGGCGGTGCCACCGCGCTGTGGCACTGGAAGCGAGCCAGCCAACCGCGTTCGGCGCCGGTGCGCGAGAACCGCGACGCCAACCTCGACATCGGCGAGCGCGTCTTCGTGGCCGAATGGGCCGCCGACCGCACCGCGCGCGTGCAATACCGCGGCTCGGGCTGGACTGCGCGCCTGCAACCGGGTGCGGTGGCGCAGCCCGGCGCGCACACCGTCAGCGCCGTCGAAGGCAATTGGCTGGTGCTGTCGCCCGACGCATCCGCTGTCACCGAATCCAACTCACGCTGAAAGCCAGGTCCCCATGGAAATCGCACTCATCCTGGCGGTCATCGCCGCCGTCTTCATCGTCCGCACGTTCAAGATCGTGCCGCAACAAAACGCCTGGGTCGTCGAACGGCTCGGCAAGTACGACCGCACGCTGACGCCGGGGCTGAAGTTCGTCATCCCCTTCATCGAACGCGTGGCGTACAAACACTCGCTGAAGGAGGTGCCGCTCGATGTGCCCAGCCAGGTCTGCATAACGAAGGACAACACCCAGCTTCAGGTCGACGGCATCATCTATTTCCAGGTGACCGACCCGATGCGCGCGAGCTACGGCTCCAGCAACTACATCTTCGCCATCACGCAGCTCGCGCAGACGCTGCTGCGCTCGGTCATCGGCAAGATGGAACTCGACAAGACCTTCGAGGAACGCGACCACATCAACATGTCGGTCGTGGCGGCGCTCGACGAAGCCGCCGCCAACTGGGGCGTCAAGGTGCTGCGCTACGAAATCAAGGACCTGACGCCGCCGGCCGCGATCCTGCATTCGATGCAGGCGCAGATCACCGCCGAGCGCGAGAAGCGCGCGCTGATCGCTGCGTCCGAGGGCCGCAAGCAGGAGCAGATCAACATCGCCACCGGCGAGCGCGAGGCCTTCATCGCACGCTCGGAAGGCCAGCGCCAGGCCGAGATCAACAAGGCCCAGGGCGAGGCCGCCGCCATCGTCGCGGTGGCCGACGCAACGGCCGAGGCCATCCGCAAGATCGCCGAAGCCATTCGCTCGCCGGGCGGCGAACAGGCCGTTCAATTGAAGGTGGCCGAGAAAGCCGTCGAGGCCTACGCGCATCTCGCGCAAAAGAACAACACGATGATCGTGCCCGGCAACATGAGCGAGGTCGCGGCGCTGATCGGCACCGCGATGACGCTGATGAAAACCAGACCCAACGAAGCGAGGTGACCGATGGCATTGAACGTTCTGGGCACGGCGCTGGTGCCCTGCTCTTACGATCCGCTGACCGGCTTCTTCCGTGACGGCTGCTGCAACACCCGCGCCGACGATGTCGGCACGCACGTGGTCTGCGCCCGCGTCACCGCCGACTTCCTGGCGTTCTCGCTGAAACGCGGCAACGACCTCAGCACACCGCGGCCCGAACACCGATTCCGCGGCCTGGTCGCCGGCGACCGCTGGTGCCTTTGCGTGCTGCGCTGGAAAGAAGCGCTGCAAGCGGGTGTGGCGCCGCCGGTGGTGCTGGAATGCACCCACGAGCGCGCGCTCGACCATGTGGCACTTGAAACGCTGCAGTCGTTCGACCTCAAGGCGGTGGGCTAAAATCGCGTCCTTCGGAGAGGTGGATGAGCGGTTTAAGTCGCACGCCTGGAAAGCGTGTGGGGGCTAATAACCCCCCGCGGGTTCGAATCCCGCCCTCTCCGCCAAACAAGAAAAGTTGGCTGACGGACGACTTGAGGGTGACGAGCACCGGCCGTTCGCCCCTCCTGATCGCCACTCCCACCGCAGTGTGACGACAACAGTCCATCCCAGCAAAAAACAGCCACCCGCCCGAAGATTCGTTCTACGTGTGGGAGCCTCAGCCGCCGAGCGATTTCGTCGTCAACGGCGACGCGTTCAAGCCCCTTCGATGGCCAGCAAATGGCCGATCGACGCGCGCTGGCGGATCGGGATCAGCCGCGCGTACGCGGCCGAGGTGTAGAACGCTTTGAGCCGGGCCATGTCGGCAAACTCAAGAATCACCTGCCGGTGCGGCGTGACGGCGCCCTCCAGCAACTCGACCGGGCCGCCGCGCACCAGGAAACGCCCACCGTGTGCGGCGACCACGGCAGCCACCTGGCGTGTGTACTCCTGGTAGGCGACCGGGTCGGTGATTTCGACATTGGCGTAGAGGTAGGCGGACATGATTCTGGCTCCCGATTTGACGCCCGGAAAATCCGCGCGCTCGACTCGTTGAAGTCTACGTGTGCAGGCTCGTGATGGCGCTGCAGTGGCACACCAGGCCCCCGCATCGCAGCACTCTTCAATTCGATGGGCGTGGTCGCGCTGGCTGAAATCGACGACGAGGCGCCGCGCGATTCTTTACATCGACTTGCCGCCGCTGTGCACGCTGGCACACAGTGACGCCGCGTCGTTCGGCCCAGACTGCGCGTTCAGACTCGCATAGGCTGCAGGGCACCTCCGGTGATCCCGGACTGTGCGCAGCCAACCCAGGCCCGCCATGTCCTACCAAAGCATCAACCCGTTCGACGGCAAGGTCCTGAAGACCTTCGACAACATCAGCAACGCGCAGCTTGACGCTGCCATTGCGAAAGCCGCGGCCTGCTTCAAGACCTGGCACGAGAAGCCGTTCGCGCAGCGTGCTGCCGTGCTGTTGAAGGCGGCCGAGATCATGCACGCGCGGGTCGATGAATTCGCCCGCCCGGTGACGCTGGAAATGGGCAAGCTGATCGATCAGGCGCGCGGCGAAGTCAAGCTCAGCGCCGACATCATGGCGTACTACGCACAGCACGCCGAGGCTTTCCTCGCGCCAGTAGAACTTGCGACCGCAGCGGGCGAAGCGCGGGTGGACAGCTGCCCGATCGGGGTGCTGTTCGGCGTCGAGCCGTGGAACTTTCCGTACTACCAGCTGGCCCGCTTCGTGGCCCCCAACCTGATGGCCGGCAACGTGGTGATGGTCAAGCATGCGGGCTCGGTGCCGCAATGCGCCATCGCGTTCGAGAAGCTGCTGACCGAGGCCGGCGCACCGGCTGGTTGCTACACCAACCTGTTCGTCGACTACGAGCAGGTCAACCGCATCATCGACGACCCGCGCATCAAGGGCGTGGCGCTGACCGGCAGTGGGGATGCTGGCAAGGTGGTGGCAGCGCGCGCCGGCCAGAACCTGAAGAAGTCAACGATGGAACTCGGCGGCAGTGACGCCTTCATCGTGCTGGACGACGCCGACCTCGACAAGACCGTGACCTGGGCCGTCTGGGCCAAGCTGAACAACACCGGCCAGAGCTGCATCGCGGGCAAGCGCTACATCGTGGTCGAGTCGCTGGCCGACCGCTTTCTGGACAAATTCCAGACTGCACTGTCGATGTTGAAGGCCGGCGATCCGATGGACGCAGCCACCACGCTCGGACCATTGTCGAGCGAGGCTGCGCTGATCAATCTGCTGGCCCAGGTGGACCGCGCGGTGGCTGCGGGTGCGCGCGTGGTGATGGGCGGCAAGCGCATCGACCGGCCCGGCGCGTTCATGCAGCCGACCATCCTGTGCGACATCACGCCCGACAACCCGGTATACGCCGAAGAGTTTTTCGGCCCGGTGGCGCTGTTCTTCCGCGTCAAGGACGAAGACGCTGCGGTGGCCCTGGCCAACGACTCGGAATTCGGCCTCGGCGGCAGCGTGTTCACGCAAGACGTGGCGCGCGGCAAGCGCGTGGCCAGCCGCATCGACACCGGCATGGTGTTTGTCAACCACCCGACCTGGACCAGCGCCGAGCTGCCGTTCGGCGGCATCAAGAACTCGGGCTACGGCCGCGAGCTGTCGGGCCTGGGCATCCACGAGTTCGTCAACAAGAAGCTGGTTTGCGTCAAGTCCATCGACGCATCGGCCTGATCGAACAGGCCGCCGGTCGCGTCAGCCGGCGCTGGACTCGCCCGCCATCTGGTCGTGCTTGAGGAAGTACTTTCGCGCCAGCGCGACCAACTGGTTCTCGCTCGGGTGGTCGACCACTTCGTAGCCGACGATGCGCGCGGCCTCCGGCGCGCGGTGCTTTTGAGCGTAGTGGCGAAAGTCGGCGATCGAGGTGTGCGAGCCGGTCACCAGCACCTGCGCCACGCCGTCGAGCGCGTCGCACACCTCGCCGAAGAACTCGTGCTCGGATCGCACCGCGCTGCCGTGTTGCGCCGTGTGGTGGGTGTGCGAGCGAACGGTCTGCGCCTCGACGTGCTCGGGGTCGAACTGAAGGACCTGGGCGGACTGGTGGTCGGTCCAGACAACAGCGCGGGAAAGGCTCATGGCGGGGTCCGATCAACAATAGGTCGAGCGGCCAGCGTGTGTCGGATCGGCCGCGCTGTCTGTTCGACAGCGAACGCTCGCCGCAGCCGGCCCGCTCAGCCGCGCGGGTGGTGCGCCGCGTGAAGCGCGCGCAGGCGTTCACGTGCGACATGGGTGTAGATCTGCGTGGTGGAAATGTCGGCATGGCCCAGCAGCATCTGCACCGCGCGCAGATCGGCCCCGTGGTTCAGCAGGTGGGTGGCGAAAGCGTGGCGCAAAGTGTGCGGCGACAACGGCACGTGCACGCCGCCGCGCAGCGCGTGCTTCTTCACCAGCTGCCAGAACATCTGGCGCGTCATGCCGGCGCCGCGTGCGGTCACGAACAGCGCATCGGTCGCCTGGCCCTGCAAGATGACGGCGCGGCCCTCGGCCAGGTAGCGTTGCAGCCAGCCGTGCGCTTCTTCGCCGAAGGGCACCAGCCGCTCTTTTGCGCCCTTGCCGGTCACGCGCAAGGCGCCCTCACCCAACCCCAGGTGCACCGACTTCAGCGTTACCAGCTCGCTCACGCGCAGCCCGCTGGCGTACATCAGCTCCAGCATCGTGCGGTCGCGCAGGCCCAGCGGCGTGGTCACGTCGGGCGCTTCCAGCAGCGCCTCGACCTGCGCTTCGCTGAGCGTTTTCGGCACCCGCAGCAGCTGCTTGGCCATCAGCAGCTTCAGCGTCGGATCGGCCGTCAGGTGATGCTCGCGCAGCGCCCAACGAAAGTAGCGCTTGAACACTGTCAGCCGGCGATTGCTGCTGGTCGCCTTGCTGCCCGGATGGCGATGCACGGCGTACTCGCGCAGGTCGGCTTCCTGCGTGTCGTTCAACGCGCGTGAATGGCTGGCTGCGAGCCACTGCGCGTAGAGGTCGAGGTCGCGCCGGTAGGCGGCCAGCGTGTTGACTGCAAGGCCGTCTTCGATCCACAGCGCATCGATGAAATGGTCGATCGCCTGCGCACTGGCACGCGCTGCGGCGGGCAGTTCCGGGGCGGCAAACAGGGAGCCGCCGGGGCTCCCCTGAGGCTTGGGCGCGCGGGCCAACGGCAGGCCTATTCCAGCGTCAGCTTCTGCTTGGCAACCACTTGCTTGTAGACCTCGAACTCGGCAGCGATCTGTGCTGCGAACTGCTCTGGTGAGTTGGCCACGATCAGCGAGCCGGTGTCTTCAATGCGCTTTTTCACGGCCGGGTCTTCGAGCGTTTTCTTGACGGCGCTGTTGACCTTGTCGACCACCTCTTTCGGCAGGCCCTTGGGCCCGTAGATGCCGTAGTAGGCCATGCGGTTGACCGGCTCCAGCCCCACTTCCTTGAAGGTCGGCACGTTGGGCAGTTGCGTCAGGCGCTGCGGCGCGGCGACCACGATGGCGATCAGGCGGCCGTCCTTGATGAAGGGCAGCGCCGACGGCATGTTGTCGAAGATCATCGGCACCTGGCCGGCCACCGTGTCGTTCAACGCCGGGCCGGCGCCGCGGTAGGGAATGTGGGTGACGAAGGTGCCCGACAGGTTCTTGAACAGCTCCATCTGCAGGTGGCCGATGCCGCCGGTGCCCGAACTCGCGAACGAGTATTTGCCCGGGTTCCGTTTCAGCTCGGCGATGAAGCCCTTGTAGTCGCGGGCCGGAAAGCTGGGGTGCACCGCAATCACGTTCGGCGTGGCCGCCACATTGATGATGGGCGTGAAGTCGGTGATCGGGTTGTACGAAATCTTCGGGTTGATGGCGGGGTTGGCCGCCGTGGTCGACACTGTGGCCATGCCCAGCGAATAGCCGTCGGGGGCCGCCTTCGCAATCTCGTTCGCGCCCACCGAGCCGCCGCCGCCGGCCTTGTTCTCGACGATCATGGTCTGGCCCAGCGCGGCATTGATTTTTTCGGACACCACGCGGGCCACGATGTCGGTGGTGCCGCCCGGCGCGAAGGGCACCACCAGCCGCACCGGCTTGCTCGGGTAGGCCTGCGCCCACGCGCCGCCAGCGGCTGCAAGGGACAAAGCGGCGCTGACCATGAGAATTCTGCGTTGCATCGACGATCTCCGAAGGGGCTTGAGTGGCTTGAACAGGTCGTGAAAGACAGCGGATTGTCAGGCCGGCGCGCCGCCCAGCAAGCCGGCCTTCAGCTTCTTGTCGACCGGCTGCTCGCCGATGAAGATCTTCAGGATGCCGGAGTACAGGTCTTCACCCGGAATCGGCTGGCCCTTGACCACGCCGTTGACTGTGAGCACCAGGCCGCGCGTGGGCATGAAGTCGAGGTTCACGACATCGCCCTTGTTGAGCTTGCCGATCAAATCGATCACGTGGTCGAACTGGTCGATGCGGTCTTTCAGCGCGGCGTTTTCGGCCTCGCTGGAATTGCGCCGTATGCCCACGTTGAAGGCCTTGGTGAACTCCTTGGCCTCGACGTCGAGCAGCATCTTCATCTGGATGCGCTTGGCGCCCTTGACCGCCAGCACCTTCTCGGGCGTGCTGCCTTTTTGCGCCATGTACAGCCCCGCCACATAGCCCTTGATCCACAGCACGCCGCGCAGGCCCACGCCGTTGAGCACCAGGTCGGCATCGGCCAGGTGGATGTGGTCATCGAAGGTCTGGCCCTCGATCTTGGCTGCAGACGCGGCGGTCACGCCGGCCAGGATGCACAAGCTCGCCAGCAGCTTGAACGCGGTTGATCGAATGGAATTCATGGGTCGTCAAAAAGTGGAGTCAATGGACAACGCGCTGGGCGGGCATTGCGCTGACCTGGGCCCGGACGTGACCGTTCCATCATGCCGCAACCGCCTGTGCCAGCGCCCAGGCAATGTGCTCACCAACCAGCGGGCTGGCCGCGTCGATGCGCGACTGCAGCGCAGCGCGAATCTCAGCGTGCAACGCAACGTGCATCGCGGCGTCGTCTCGCGTGCGCAGCGCATTGCCCAGCGCCACCGCCAGGTTGCGCTGCCAGCGCTCGAAGCCGATGCGGCGGATCGCGCTGCCTTCGGTGTGGCGCAGGAATGCGGCCTCGTCCCACGCCCACAACTGCAGTAGCGTCGGGTCGGTCAGCGGCGCGCGTGAGTCGAAGTCGGGCAGGGTCGCGCGCTGTGCGTACTTGTTCCACGGACACACCAGTTGGCAGTCGTCGCAGCCGTAGATGCGGTTGCCCATCAGCGGGCGAAGTTCGGGCGCAATCGGTCCGGCGTGTTCGATGGTGAGGTAGGAAATGCATCGCCGCGCGTCCAGCGTGTAGGGCGCCACGATGGCCTGCGTGGGG
>JANNBZ010000316.1:0-3407 GCA_031386065.1 Burkholderiales bacterium | reverse complement strand
CCTGTCGCTGCTTGCTCGTCTCATCTCGTTGCTCGCTTCCTCTAGTCTATCGGCCAATTGGTCTCGTGGCTTGCCGACTGGTCTCGTGGCTTGCCTTAGTCTAGTTGCTAGCCTCATGCCGTGGCCGGGCTGCTGAGCGTGGGCTATCTGCTGGCCACGCGGGCGGCGCGGCCGGCGCGGCCGCTGTGGCCCGCGCTGGCCGTCTGCGCGGCGGGCACGGTGGTCGGCTTTCCGTTGTTCCTGAGCCTGGCGCTGCGGCAGGTCGACGCGATGCATGCGGCGGTGGTCACCGGCGTGCTGCCGCTGGCCACCGCGGTGGTGGCGGCATGGTCGTTCCGGCAGCGGCCGTCGAACGGCTTCTGGGTTTGCGCGGTGCTGGGTTGCGCGCTGGTGCTGGCCTTCGCCGCGCACCAGGGCAGCGGCGCACTCAGCGCGGCCGACGGCCTGCTGTTGCTGGCGGTGGCGAGTGCCGCCATCGGCTACGTGGCGGGTGCGCGGCTGACCACCGCCATGAGCGCCGAACAGGTGATCTGCTGGGTGCTGGTGATGAGCCTGCCGCTGACCGCGCCGGTGATGTGGGCGCAGTGGCCGAATCAGGCCGCCGCGTCGATCAAGGCCTCGGCCTGGCTGGGCTTCGGCTATGTCACGCTGTTCTCGATGTGGCTGGGCTTCTTTGCCTGGTACCGCGGGCTGGCGCTGGGCGGCACGGTGCGCGTCAGCCAGGTTCAGCTGGTGCAGCCATTTCTGGCGCTGCTGTTCGCGGTGCCGGTGCTGGGCGAGAAACTCGAACCCACCACGGTGCTGTTTTCACTGGCGGTGATCGCCATCGTCTTCATCGGCAAAAAAATGCCGACGCGCACGCCTTCAAAGGTTTCGACATGAGTTTTGTTCTTGCCCGCCGCGCCGAGCGCATGAACCCGTCGGTGATCCGCGAGATCCTGAAAATCACCGAACAGCCCGGCATCATTTCGCTGGCCGGCGGCCTGCCCTCGCCCGACACCTTCCCGGTGCAGGCGATGCGCGACGCCAGCGAGCGCGTGCTGCGCGACACGCCGCACGAGGCGCTGCAATACGCCGCCAGCGAAGGCTTCGGTCCGCTGCGCGAATGGGTCGCCGGCGAACTGGCGTCGCAGGGCATGGCGGTCGACGCAGAGCAGGTGCTGATCACCACCGGCTCGCAGCAGGGGCTCGACCTGGTCGGCAAAATCTTGATCGACGCCGGCAGCCGCGTGGCGGTCGAGTCGCCCACCTACCTGGGCGCGCTGCAGGCCTTCAACCCCTACGAGCCCGAGTTCGTGGCCCTGCCGTGCGACGACGATGGGCCGCTGCCAGGCGAACTGTCCATCGCGACAGGAGCGCGCTTTCTGTACGCGCTGCCGAACTTCCAGAACCCGAGCGGGCGCTGCATGAGCGAGGCGCGCCGTGCCGCCGTGGTGGCCGCCGCGCAGGCCATCAACCTGCCGATCGTCGAAGACAACCCCTACGGCGACCTCTGGTTCGACGCACCGCCGCCGCGTTCGCTGGCCTCGCGCTGGGCCGACGGCGTGGTCTACCTCGGCTCGTTCTCGAAGGTGTTGGCGCCGGGGCTGCGGCTGGGCTATGTGGTGGCACCGAAACCGCTGATGCCCAAACTGCTGCAAGCCAAGCAGGCGGCCGACCTGCACACGCCCGGCTTCAACCAGCGGGTGGTGTTCGAGGTCATCCGCAACGGCTTCCTGCGCGACCACGTGCCCACCATCCGCGCGCGCTACAAGGCGCAGCGCGACGCGATGCGGCTGGCCCTGGAGGCGCACATGCCGCCGGGTTGCCACTGGCTGGTGCCCAGCGGCGGGATGTTCTTCTGGGTCGAATTGCCGGCCGGCATCGACGCCTCGGCGCTGCTGCCGAAGGCAGTGGCGCGCGGCGTGGCGTTTGTGCCGGGCGCGGCGTTCTATGCAGCGAACCCAAAGCACAACACGCTGCGGCTGTCCTTCGTTACCGTGCCGCCCGAGCGCATCACGCAGGGCATCAGGGCGCTGGCGCAGACGCTGGCCGAAGCGGTGTGAGCAGCACGATGCGCACCCTGCGCGGCAGTTGCCACTGCGGCCGCGTGCGCTTCCAGATCGAGTCCGATCTGGCGGAGCTGACGACCTGCGACTGCTCCATTTGCCGGTGCAAGAACGCGTTGATGGTGAAGGTGCACGAATCGCGGTTCACGCTGCTGGACGGCGCCGACGCGCTGACCGAATACCGCTTCCACACCCAAACCGCGCGGCACTTTTTTTGTCGCCATTGCGGCATCTACCCCTTCCACCGCAAGCGCGTGACGCCCGACTTCGTTGGCATCAACGTGTTCTGCCTGGACGACTTCGACCCGACCGGAATCCCCGTCCGCGCCACCCGCGGCGCCGCCATGACCTGAGACGCCGAGAGGCCACCATGACCCACGCTTTCACCCAGCTCGACGTGTTCACCGACACCCCGCTCAAGGGCAACCCGCTGGCGGTGGTGCACGCGGCCGACGATATCGGCGACGCGCAGATGGCCGCCTTCGCACGCTGGACCAACCTGAGCGAGACCACCTTCCTGCTGAGGCCGACAACGCCTGCCGCCGACTACCGCGTGCGCATCTTCACGCCGCATCGCGAACTGCCGTTTGCCGGCCACCCGACGCTGGGCAGTTGCCATGCCTGGCTGGCGGCAGGCGGTGGGCCGCAAACGGCGGGCGAGGTCGTGCAGCAGTGCGCCGCCGGCTTGATCCGCATTCGGCGCGGTGCCGAGCGGCTGGCCTTCGCCGCCCCGCCCTGCGTGCGCACCGGGCCGTTGGAGCCCGAGCTGCTGGCGCGCATCGCGGCGGCGTTGTCGATTCCGGCCGAACAGGTGTCGGGCCATCAGTGGGTGGACAACGGCCCGGGCTGGAGCGCCGTTCTCCTCAGTTCGGCCGAGAGAGTGCTGGCAGTGCAACCCGACTGGCCCGCGTTGCGAGGCATCAAGCTCGGCCTGGTCGGCCCACACGCCATCGGGGATGACGCGCAGTTCGAGGTGCGTGCGCTGATCGGCGATGGCGCAGGCTACGAAGACCCGGTCACGGGCAGCCTGAATGCCGGCCTGGCCCAGTGGTTGATCGGTGCCGGGCTGGCACCTTCCAGCTATGTGGCCAGCCAGGGGACGGTGCTGGGGCGCAGCGGACGCGTGCACGTGTCGCGGGTCGGCGACGACGTCTGGGTCGGCGGGGACAGTGTGGTCTGCATTGATGGGACGTTGCAGTTTTGATGTTGGCGTCGAGCGCTGCGGATGAGCCTCCTTCACTGCGTGAGCCCGCGCCGGTCTCGGCCGGCCGCCGAGTAACTTTCATTTGTTGGGCCAAATCAGTAGTGTCCCAACGTACGTCATAGGAGGAGGAGTTGTTCGGACTCGTTTTCGCGATC
>JANNBZ010000444.1:0-2311 GCA_031386065.1 Burkholderiales bacterium | reverse complement strand
GCGCAAGGCCGCCATTTCCTTCTCCACCGCCTCACGCTTGCGCTGGTTCAGTAAGTAGGTGGTGATGGCCGGGCGGGCCTGTTCCTCGGTGACCGGGCTGTCCTGCGAGCCGGCCAGCAGCAGGATCCGCAGGCCGCCCGTGCCGGGAACGATGAGCCCTTGTCCCACCTTCAGGCTGGACACACGCTTCAACATCGGCAGCGGCACGCTTTCGGCCGGGGTCGTGGTTCGCTCCGAGCGCACCGCCATCCTTCGGGCCTTGAAGAAAGCCTCGAGTTCGGTCGGTGACTTGAGCGTGGCGAGTTGCGCTTCGATCTCGGCGCGCTGCGCGTCGTTGGCCTGCACCGACAGCTCCTGGAAGGTGTAGATGCGCCGCTGACTGAAAAGCGCCGGGTTGTCGTCGAAGTAGGCCTGGACCTCCTTGGGCGACGGCTTGGACGCGCCCTCGGCGATGCGGTCGAGGTAGGCGCGTACGATCACATCGCGCTTCATCGCCTCGACGTTCTGCACCACGCGCTGATCGCGGTCGAGCTTCAAGTCGCGCGCCTTGCGCAGCACGATTTCCTGTTCGACCAGGCTGCCCACCACCTTGCGACTGAGCGGCTCGACCTGGTCGGCCTTGACCCCCGGTTGTCGCTCGAGTGCCTGGTTCACCTGAAGTTCGGTGATCTCCTCGCCGCCGACCTTGGCCACAACCTGGGTCGGACCGGCGCTCTCCTTTTTGCTGCAACCGACCAACACGACCAGGCACAACACGGCCACGCCTGCTCGGCTGCGCTGGCGCAACGAAGACATTGAAAACAGGACAGGCGCAACCTGCACAGGAATGTTCAACAACATGGCGAAAACCTTATCGAGCGGGCCGGCAGCAAGGCTGCAGAACATGAACACCCAGCCTGGTTGCCACCGTGCCGAACGGCAGGAGCGGGGGTGCTCAAGCGGCCGAAGTCTAGGCAGGCGATATGACAATTCGATGGGCTTGCAGCAGCCTTGTGCACAGCGCTTCGCACGGTCGCAAGCCCAGGTTGCACTGCCGGTGACCGACATCCGCACAGGTGCGCGCTGTTCACTGTGGGGTCGTGCGCCGACCCGTGTCGATAGTCCGTTCGGACCATCGAAATTCATGCGCCCGGTTTTGGTCTTTTCGGACTATTGAAGTCTGGTGCCTCGCGGGTCTGTGCGGTCACACGGCGTCGATAACCTGCGTCTCAATCGTCGGCATCGACGCTGTCTGAAGCCACGAACAGCAGCGCGCAACAGACCGGCATGCACAAAAAAAGAGGAGTTGATCTTGACGCTTTCGACGAGCGGCCGCGCCGCCCTGCCCTTCCCCAGAAGCCTGCGCTTCGACGGCGTCTTGCCGGGTCTGCATTCGCCGCGCATTGCCGAACGGCGGGACAACTGGGCGCTGTCGCTGCGCCGCAGTCTCGGCTTGCGCGCGCCGGTGCATGCCGTGCTTGCCGATTCCAACGGTGCGTGGGCCTGGAACCCGCGCAACGCGCACTCGGCGGCAACGCGCTATGCGAGCGTGCAGGACTGGATCAAACGCCATCCCGGCTGCGACGTGCGGCTGTGGGTGTCTGGCCACCTGGTGCAAAGCCTGGCACGCGAACACGCTGCGGGGGAACAGGACGACCAGGCGCTGCGATCAATCGCGAAGCGTGAGTTCATCGCACGTCATGGCGATGCCGCTGCGCGCTGGCCACTGGCGACCTGGCGGAATGAAGCCGCACTCGGCGTGTGCGCTCTTGTCGGCGTCGACCTGCCGGCCCTGAACGACCACGCCGCGAAACATGCGGTTCGCATGCAGTCCGTCGTGCCCTGGTGGTACCACGCATTCCAGGAAGCCAGGCGCTGTGTGAGTGCACTGGGCCACGCGGAGACGGCTCATGTCTGCGTGGTCGAAGGGCAGCAGATCGCGTGGATCTCTACAGCGCGCGGGTTGCTCGTGGAGGTTCAACAGACCCTGCTGGCGTCAGCGCACATCGACGCGCTGAGGGCCGAGTTGACTCGGTGGACGTTTGCCATGCCAGCATCCGCGCTGAAGCCGGTGGTGCTCGGCCAGGGATTGCAAAACGGCTCGCGCACCGGCGACCTCGACGCGCTGGTGCTGGGTCGCCTAGATGGCGATCAACCGCCGCAGTGGCTGCGGCCGAGCTTCACGGCAGAGATGCATTGAGCCGGGCGTTGTTTGCCCGATGCTTGGCGGCAACAAACGTGCGCGCCGTACAGGCTTACTCGATCCCCGCCGACAGCGCGCCGTTGGCTGCGTACTCCTGCGTGTATCCCTGCGTGTACCGCTGGGCCCCGG
>JANNBZ010000443.1:0-2812 GCA_031386065.1 Burkholderiales bacterium | reverse complement strand
GAAGAGCAGGGCATCCCTCAGGACAAGCTCTCGGGGACCATCCAGAACGACATCCTCAAGGAGTTCATGGTCCGCAACACCTACATCTTTCCGCCCGAGCCGAGCATGCGCATCGTCGGCGACATCATCGAGTACACGGCGAAGCAGATGCCGAAGTTCAACTCGATCAGCATCAGCGGCTATCACATGCAGGAGGCCGGTGCCACGCAGGCGCTGGAGCTGGCGTTCACGCTGGCCGATGGGCGCGAGTACGTGAAAGCCGCGCTGGCCAAGGGCCTGGACGTCGACGAGTTCGCGGGCCGCCTGAGCTTCTTCTGGGCCATCGGCATGAACTTCTACCTCGAAGTGGCCAAGCTGCGCGCAGCGCGCTTGCTGTGGTGGAAGATCATGGACGAGTTCAAGCCGAAGAACGCCAAGAGTTCGATGCTGCGCACCCACTGCCAGACTTCGGGCTGGAGCCTGACCGAGCAGGACCCGTACAACAACGTCGTGCGCACCACGATCGAGGCGATGGCGGCGGTGTTTGGCGGCACGCAAAGCCTGCACACCAACGCGCTCGACGAAGCCATCGCGCTGCCCACCGAGTTCAGCGCGCGCATCGCGCGCAACACGCAGTTGATCATCCAGGAAGAGACCCACATCACCAGCGTGGTCGACCCCTGGGCCGGCAGCTACATGATGGAAAAACTGACGCAGGACATGGCCGACAACGCCTGGGCCATCATCGAGGAAGTTAATGTGATGGGCGGCATGGTGAAGGCGGTCGACAGCGGCTGGGCCAAGCTGAAGATCGAGGCCAGTGCCGCTGAAAAGCAGGCCCGCATCGACGCCGGCCGCGACGTGATCGTGGGTGTCAACAAGTATCGGCTGGCGCTTGAGGACGCCATCGAGTCGCGCGACATCGACAACGTGATGGTGCGCGCGAACCAGCTCAAACGGCTGCAGCAGGTGCGCGCGTCGCGTGACCCTGCGGCGGTGCAGGCGGCGCTGGATGCGCTGTCTGCCTGCGCTGAATCGGGCAAGGGCAATCTGCTGGACCTGAGCATTCGCGCGATGCGCCTGCGCGCCACGGTGGGCGAGGTCAGCGACGCGCTCGAAAAAGTCTGGGGGCGCCACCGCGCCGACACGCAAAAGGTGACCGGTGTGTATGCAGCAGCCTATGACAGCGCCGAGGGTTGGGAGCAGCTCAAGGCCGAGATCGTCGCGTTCGCTGAAGCGCAAGGCCGCCGGCCGCGCGTGATGATCGCCAAGCTGGGCCAGGACGGGCATGACCGCGGCGCCAAGGTGGTGGCGTCGGCCTTCGCCGACCTGGGCTTCGACGTCGACATGGGTCCGCTGTTCCAGACCGCCGAGGAATGCGCACGGCAAGCGATCGAGAACGACGTGCACGCGGTCGGTGTCAGCACCCTGGCCGCCGGCCACAAGACCCTGGTGCCCGCCATCATCGAATCGCTGAAGGCGCAGGGCGCTGACGACATCATCGTCTTCGTCGGCGGCGTGATTCCGCGCCAGGACTACGAGTTTCTGTACGACGCCGGCGTGAAGGGAATCTACGGACCGGGCACGCCGATTTGCGCGAGTGCGAAGGATGTGCTGGAGCAGATTCGCAAGGCGATTACAGCCTGATCGACCCAAGCGTTCATGAAGCCATTTTTCGTGTACTTGCTGCGTTGTGCGGACGGTTCGTTTTACGCGGGACACACCGACGATTTGGAACTGCGCGTGGCGCAGCACCAGGCGGGCAAGGTCGAGGGCTACACGCACTCGCGCCGGCCGGTGGAACTGGTGTGGTCGCAGGAGACAGCTTCGCGGCTGGAGGCCTTGAGTGCCGAGCGGCAGATCAAGGGGTGGGGCAGGGCTAAGAAGCTTGCGTTGATTGCTGGGGATTGGGATGCTGTGCAGCGTCATGCATGGGGCGTGCGCAATCCGTTTCCGCAACACTTGCAGCTGTCTGCGGCCGGGCATATCCCCGTCACCGTTCGTCCTGAGGTATCGAAGGACGCACACCACCGCGTGCAGGGGGCTTCGATACCTCAGCCCGAACGGGATAGGGTGAGCGAGCCTGAACGGGGTGTGTTGAGGGAGCCCGATCTGAAAGCGTCGAGTGAATCCGAACCCACCACTCCCGTTCGTCCTGAGGTATCGAAGGACATTCGCACGAACCCGCTCGCTCGGGATGAATTGATCGCAGCCATCCTCGCCCGCGACCGCCGCGCCCTAGCCAAATCCATAACTCTGCTCGAATCCACCCGCGTCGACCACCGCGCCCGCGCCGATGCGCTGCTGAACGCACTTCTGCCGTACACCGGCCACGCCATGCGCCTGGGCATCTCGGGCGTGCCTGGCGTCGGCAAGTCGACCTTCATCGAATCTCTGGGCCTGGCGTTGATCCAGCAAGGCCACCGCGTTGCCGTGCTGGCCATCGACCCATCGTCCAGCGTGTCGGGTGGCTCCATCCTCGGCGACAAGACGCGCATGGACAAGCTATCGGTGAACGAGGCCGCATACATCCGGCCCAGCCCGGCTTCTGGCACGCTGGGCGGCGTGGCCGAAAAAACGCGCGAGGCGATGCTGGTCTGCGAAGCGGCGGGTTACGACGTGGTGATCGTCGAGACCGTCGGCGTGGGCCAGTCGGAGATTGCCGTCGCCAGCATGACCGACATGTTCGTGCTGCTGCAGTTGCCCAACGCCGGCGACGACCTTCAAGCCATCAAGAAGGGCGTGATGGAACTGGCCGACCTGGTGGTCATCAACAAGGCCGACCTCGACGCCGCTGCCGCCACCCGCGCCGAGGCGCAGATCACCGGCGTGC
>JANNBZ010000289.1:0-4090 GCA_031386065.1 Burkholderiales bacterium | reverse complement strand
CGCGACAGGAAGTAGCTGGTTTCCATCTCATCGATGCGCACACCGTGGGCTTCCAGCAGCTTCAAGGCCTCAGGCACGTCGGGGTCGTTCTTGAAGCCGAAATGCAGCGTGACCTGCCAGCAGTCGTTGCCCAGGGCTTCGACCTGCAGGCGCTCCAGCAGGTTCACCCAAGGCACCTCGTGGTGCTTCACGGTGACGAACAGGTTGGTGTGGTGCAGCACCTTGTTGTGCTTCAGGTTGTGCAGCAGCGCATTCGGCGTCAGCCCCTGTTCGCTGACCAGGAACACGGCGGTGCCGTCGACCCGCGTGGGCGGGTGGATGAACACCGATTCGAGAAAACTCACCAGGTCGATCGCCTCTTCACGCATGCGCAGGTGCATCAGCTTGCGGCCCTGCTTCCAGGTCATCATCAGCACGAACATCACGAAGCCGATGACGACCGGGAACCAGCCGCCGTCGAACACCTTGATGACGTTGGCCGCGAAGTAGACGAAGTCGACCAGGAAGAAGAAGCCGGTGGCCGCGATGCACAGCGACCACGGGTACTTCCAGCCATAGCGGATGACGAAGAAGGTCATCGTGGTGGTGATTAGCATGTCGATCGTCACCGCGATGCCGTAGGCAGCGGCCAGCTTGCTGCTGGAGCCGAACAGCACCACCGCCAGCACGATGCAGACGAACAGGCTCCAGTTGATGAACGGCACGTAGATCTGCCCGGTTTCCTTTTCCGAGGTGTGCAGGATGCGCAGCCGTGGCAGGTAGCCCAGCTGGATGGCTTGCTTGGTGACCGAGAAGGCAGCCGTGATCAGCGCCTGTGACGCAATCACCGTGGCGCAGGTGGCCAGGCCGATCAGCGGGTACAGCGCCCACGTGGGCGCCATCTCGTAGAACGGGTTGTTCACCTTCTCGGGGTTGGCCAGCAGCATCGCACCCTGGCCGAAGTAGTTGAGCACCAGCGCAGGCATAACCAGGCTGAACCAGGCCAGGCGAATCGGCCGCTTGCCGAAGTGGCCCATGTCGGCGTACAGCGCCTCGGCGCCGGTGACGCACAGCACCACCGAGCCCAGCGCGATGAAGGCGATGTGCGGCTGCGAGCTCAAGAACACCAGCGCGTAGTGCGGGCTGAGCGCCCACAGCACGGCCGGGTTGCTGGCGATGTGGGCGACGCCGAGCACGGCCAGCACAGCGAACCACAGCACCGTGACCGGACCGAAGAACTTGCCGACGCTGGCGGTGCCCTGCCGCTGCACCATGAACAGCGCCGTCAGCACCAGCAAGGTCAGCGGCACCACGTAGCTGTGCAGGCCGGGCGCGGCCACTTCGAGTCCTTCGATGGCCGAGAGCACCGAGATCGCCGGCGTGATGACGCCGTCGCCGAAGAAGATGGCGGTGCCGAAGATGCCGACCAGCATCAGCCGTCGGTGCAGCGCCGGGTTGCCGCGCACCGCCTGCGAGGCCAGCGCCAGCATCGCGATCAGTCCGCCTTCGCCGTTGTTGTCGGCCCGCAGGATCAGCGCCACGTACTTGATCGACACCACGACCGTCAGCGTCCAGAACACCAGCGACAGCACGCCGTAGATGTTTTGCGGCGTCAACGGCACGTGGCCGTGGGCGAAAACTTCTTTCAGCGCGTAAAGGGGGCTGGTGCCGATGTCGCCGTAGACGACACCGATGGCGCCGAGGGTGAGGGCGGCCAGACCAGACCGGGGGGACGAAGAAGGGGTGCTCAAGCCGACTGCCGGAAATTCTTTTCGGACGCCATTGTGCGCCCGCGCAGCCGGGGTTCGATCAGATCTGAACCTTCGTGCCCAGCTCGACCACGCGGTTCGGCGGCAGGTTCAGGAAATCGGCCGCCGACGCGGCGTTGCGGTGCATGTTGGCGAACAGCTTTTCGCGCCACGGCGCCATGCCGCCGCCCAACGTGGGCACGACGGTGGCGCGAGACAGGAAGTACGAGGTCGTCATCGGGTCGAGTTCGATGCCCTGGCGGTGCAACAGTGCCAGCGCGGCGGGAACGTCGAGGTCGTTCTTGAAGCCGAAACTCAGCGCCACCGACCAGCAGCCCTTGCACAGCACCTCGGCTCGTGCGCGTTCGGCGAACGACACCCATGGCACGTCGAGCGTGCTCACGGTGACGAACAGGTTGGTCTCGTGCAGCACGTGGTTGTGCTTGAGGTTGTGCAGCAATGCGGTGGGAGTCAAATCGGCTTCGCCGTTCATGAACACCGCTGTGCCGGGCGCCCGCATCGGCGGGTCGGCGAGCACGCTTTTGAGGAAAGGCTTGAGCTCGATCGCGTCGGCACGCAGGCTGGCACCCAGCAACTGGCGGCCGCGCGCCCAGGTCATCATCACGGTGAACACGAAGGCCGCGATCAGCAGCGTGAACCAGCCACCCGACAGCACTTTCAGGATGTTCGACGAGAAAAACACCAGCTCGATCGCAAGGAAGAAGCCAGTCGCGCCGATGCACAACCACCAAGGGTAGTTCCAGCGGTAGCGGATAACGAAGAAAGTCATCACCGTGGTCAGCACCATCGTCGCTGTCACCGCGATGCCATAGGCAACCGCCAGCGCGCTCGACGAACCGAAGTACAGCACTGCCGCCACGATCGCCGCGTACTGCAGCCAGTTGACGCCGGGGATGTAGATTTGGCCGGTTTCTTTGACCGAGGTGTGCAGTACCCGCAGGCGCGGCAGGTAGCCGAGCTGAATGGCCTGCTTGGTGATCGAGAAGGTGCCCGAGATGGTGGCCTGTGAGGCAATCACGGTTGCCAGCGTTGCCATCGCCACCATAGGCAACAGGAACCAGCTTGGCACCATGTTGAAGAACGGGTTGTCCGCCTTGCTCGGGTCGACGAGCATCAGCGCGCCCTGACCGAAGTAGTTGAGCACCAGGGCCGGAAACACCAGCGCGAACCATGCGAGCTGGATCGGCTTGCGCCCGAAGTGCCCCATGTCGGCGTACAGCGCTTCGGCGCCGGTGACGGCCAGGAACACCGCGCCGAGCACCAGCAGGGTGACATGGCCGTGCTGGATGCCGAAGTGCAGGGCATGCCACGGGTTGAGTGCTTGCAGCACCTGCGGTGCGCGCACGATCCACACCACACCCCAGAAGCCTATGACGAGAAACCAGGCGATGGTGAACGGCCCGAACCAGCGGCCCATCGCGCCGGTGCCGTGGCGCTGCACCGCGTACAGCAGCGTGATCACCGCCAGTGTGATCGGCACCACGTAGGGCTTGAACGCGGGTGTGGCGACCTCCAGCCCTTCGACCGCCGACAGCACCGAGATGGCCGGCGTGATGACGCCGTCTCCATAGAACAGCGCGGCACCGAGGATGCCCATCACGACCAGCGCCGTGCGCAGGCGAGGACGCGCCTGCGTGGCTTGCGCCGACAGCGCCATCAACGCCATCGTTCCGCCTTCGCCGTTGTTGTTGGCACGCATGATCAGCGCGACGTACTTGAGCGAGACGATCACCGTCAGCGTCCAGAACACCAGCGACAGCACACCCAAGATGTCGGGCTGCGACAAGCTGGCGTGCTTGGTGGCAAAGACTTCGCGCAGGGCGTACAGCGGGCTGGTGCCGATGTCGCCATAAACCACGCCCAGCGCGCCCAGGGTCAGGGTTGCCAGGCTGGACGAGCCGGATTTGTTGCTCACAAGAACTGACCCTAAGAGAAGGGGCAGGGTGTCGGTCGGGGTGCTGCGGATTCTGCGCTCGCACCGGGTTGGTCGGCAATTCGATGTTGCGGCGCAGCAACCGCAGGCAATCTGCAGTTGCCGCGCTCAGCGATTCGGCCTACTCGTAGACCTCGGCGTCCGGATCGGTCGCCTCGAGTTCGTAGCTGGCCGCCACCATGGCCAGGCGCGCCACCACGCCGTACATGTAGAAGCGGTTCGGCGCGCTGGCGCCGGGCTTCACCCCGGGGCGCGGCAACTGGTTCGATTCGGCGAACGCCAGCGGCACGAAGGTGGCGCCCGGCGCGTTCAGGTTCTCGTCGATGCCGCGCTCGGCGTTGACGCGGTAGAAGCCACCCACCACATAGCGGTCGATCATGTAGACCACCGGCTCGGCCACCGCGTCGTT
>JANNBZ010000287.1:0-19363 GCA_031386065.1 Burkholderiales bacterium | reverse complement strand
CAGTTCGTCGTGCGTGCCCTGCTCGACGATGCGGCCCTGCTCCAGCACGATCAGCCGGTCCATGCGCGCGATGGTCGACAGGCGGTGCGCAATCGCGATCACGGTCTTGCCTTCCATCAGGCCCAGCAACTGGTCTTGAATGGCGAGTTCGACTTCGCTGTCGAGCGCCGAGGTGGCCTCGTCCAGCACCAGGATCGGCGCGTCTTTCAGCACCACGCGCGCAATCGCGATGCGCTGGCGCTGGCCGCCCGACAACTTCACGCCGCGCTCGCCCACCTGAGCCTCGTAGCCGGTGCGCTGCTTCCAGTCCTGCAGGTCGGTGATGAAGGCGTGCGCCTGCGCCTTGCGCGCGGCGGCTTCGATGTCGGCCGGGCTGGCGCCGGGCCGGCCGTAGCCGATGTTGGCGGCGATCGAGCGGTGCAGCAGCGAGGTGTCCTGCGTCACCATGCCGATGGCCGCGCGCAGGCTTTCCTGCGTCACGTGGCCGATGTCCTGGCCGTCGATGCGGATGCTGCCGCCTTCGACTTCGTGAAAGCGCAGCAGCAGGTTCACCAGCGTCGATTTGCCGGCGCCGGAGCGGCCCACCAGGCCGACCCGCTCGCCGGGTCGGATGACGAGGTTCAGGTCGTCGAGCACGCGCTTGCCGTCGCTGCGACCGTAGGTGAAGGTCAGGTGTTCGAAGCGGATTTCGCCGTGCGGCACAGTCAGTTCGGGTGCGCCGGGCGCGTCGACCAGCGTGTGCGGCACGGCGATGGTTTCCATGCCTTCCTGCACCACGCCGACGTTCTCGAAAATGCCGGTCACTTCCCAGCTCACCCAGCCGGCCACGCTGGCAATCTGCCAGGCCAGCGGCAGCGCGGTGGCGACCAGCCCCGCGCTGACCTCGCCGCGCGCCCACAGCGTGATTCCGATGGCGGCGGTGCCGACCAGGAAAAGCGCGTTCATCACCGACAAGGTAGCCATGAAGCGCGTGGTCACGCGCATGTGTGCGGCAATCGCTCCGGTGTGCTCGTCGATCACCTCGCGCACGTAGGCGTCTTCGTCGCGGGCCCGCGCGAACAGCTTCACGGTCAGGATGTTGGTGTAGCTGTCGACCACCCGGCCCATCACCATCGAACGCAGTTCCGAGCTGGCCTTGGCGCGGTCGCGCATCAGCGGCACGAAATGGCGCAGGAAGAAGATGTAGGCGGCGAACCACAGCAGCGTGGGCACCGCCAGGCGCCAGTCGGCGGCGGCCATCAACAGCAGCGACGAGACGCCGTAGATCGCGATGTACCAGAGCGCGCGGATGCTGCTGACCACCGATTCGCGCACCGCGTTGCTGGTCTGCATGACGCGGTTGGCAATCCGCCCGGCGAAGTCGTTCTGGAAGAACGGCCAGCTCTGGCGCACCACGTGCCAGTGGCTTTGCCAGCGGATCAGGCTGGTCACACCCGGCACCACCGCGTTGTTGCGCATCAGGCTGTCGGCCAGCAAGGACAGCGGGCGGCCGATCAGCACCAGCGCCGCCATCGCCAGCAGCGCAGGCGTGGCAGCACTGAATGCTGCCGCGCGGTCGCTGGCTTCCATCAGCGTGACCAGCTTGCCGATGAAGACCGGAATCAGGGTGTCGATCAGCGCCACCGCGAGGCCGGTCGCGAACATGGCCAAGTAGAGGCCGCGCGTCTGCCGAATGAAGTGCCAGTAGAACGCCGCCAGCCCCGGCGGTGGTTCACCGTGCGGCACCTGGGTCGGGCGAACGCGGGTCTCGAAGAAAGCGAACATGGCGTGATGGGCTCAGGCGAGAAGTGGCAACGAAAACGCGAAGCGGCGCGGGCTGGTGGGCCTGCGCCGTGACGGTGTCGTGGGGATGACCGATTGTCGCCGCTGCGGGGTTCGATCTGACCCGCCGGCGCAAACGCAAAAAAGGCCACCCGAAGGCGGCCTTTGCGCAGACGCGGGGTACTTACGCGCCGATGTAGTTCGGGTTGAACTCGTGGCGGCGTGCGGCCGAACGCGCTTCGGCACGCACTTCAGCGCGCGCACGCATGGAGCCGGCCGTTGCGGTGGGCTGCAGGGCGCGCTGGTCGGTCTCGAAGCTGCGCGGCAACTGACCGTTGGCCTTGGCCATGGCCTGGCTCAGTTCCGTCTTCACGGTGGCGCGGGTCTGAGTGCTGGCCGGCACATTGAACTGGGTGGCCTCGCTGGCCATGGCGGCACCGCTTGCGAGCAGGGCGACGGCGATGGTGGCGGCGTAGAGGAGCTTGGCGTTCATGATGATTTCCTTGTGGGCAAAGTGATTTGACGTTTCCGGGCAGGGCGGCTTTGTTGTTGTTTGCCGTCTTGTCCAACCTCGGTGAGTCGCCGTGTTGCGAGTGGCTCATCGATGGAGCGAACTGTATTCATCTAATTGCCATCAATAAACAGCTCGTGGTTCAATGGCGCATTGTCGAAACAGAAACAATGAGGGGGCTTGAAGATGGACCGACTGCATTCCATGCGGGTTTTCACGAGGGTCATCGATGCTGGCAGCTTTGCCGCGGCGGCCCGCGAACTGAACCTCTCACCGGCCGTGGTGACGCGCCTGGTGGCCGACCTGGAAGACCATCTCGGCGCGCGCCTGATCAACCGCACCACGCGCAGCCTGGCGCTGACCGAAACCGGCGGCGCCTACCTGGAGCGGGTGCGGCAGATCCTCGGCGAGGTCGATGAGGCCGAGGCGCTGGCCAGCGCCGCCACGTCGGAGCCGCGTGGCCACCTGCGCGTGCTGTCGCCGCCTGCGTTCGCGGTGCACCAGATCGCCAAGCACCTGCCGAAGTTTCGCGCGCAGTACCCGATGGTGACGCTGGACCTGTCGGTGCCGGGGCCGGTCGAAACGGTGGACGAGAACTTCGATATCAGCATCGTCATCGTCGGCCGCCAGCCGCTGAACGGCGACTTCATTGCGCGCCGGCTGGCCATGTCTGAAGTGATCACCTGCGCCGCGCCCGAATACCTCGACCGCAAGGGCCGCCCGGGGCACCCGAACGAGTTGCCGCACCACGAGGCGATGATCCCCAGCTTCACGCGCGACATCACCTTTCACCGCGGTGTCTACGGTGACGACGAGCCGGCCGAATCGGTGACGCTGGTGCCCACGCGCTCGGCGCTCAGCACCATCCACATCGACACGATGTACGCGGCTGCGCTGGCCGGGCTGGGCATTGCCGGGCTGCCCTCGTTCGTGGTGGAAGACGCCTTGCTGGAAAACGCGCTGGAGCGCGTGCTGCCCGAGTGGCACCTGCTGACGCAAACCGTCTACGCCGCCATGCCGACGCGCAAATACGTGCCCGCACGCACGCGTGCCTTCATCGACTTTCTGTTGCAGACCTTTGGCGGCGGCGAGCACGACCCGTGGCTGGCCGCTGCGGGCTGCGAAACAGCGCGGCCACCGCCCCGCAGCGCCAGCGGTCAGTAGTGCATGTCAGTAGTACACGTCGCGCCGCTCGGCGCCCATCAACGGTTCGAGCAGCCGCGACAGCGGGCGCAGTGCGTTGTAGCGGGCGGACACCTTGTGCGCATAGGCGAAGAAGCGCGGCAGGTCTTCGCTGTACTTCGGCTTGCCGTCGCGGTGCTTCAGCCGGCAGAAGATGCCCAGCACCTTCAGGTGCCGCTGCAGGCCCATCCATTCGAGCTGGCGCCAGAACTCGCCGAAGTCGGCAGGCACCGGCAGGCCGGCTTTTTTGGCCTGTTGCCAGTAGCGGGCGGCCCAGTCGATCTCCTGGTCCTCGTCCCAGCTGATGAAGGCGTCGCGCAGCAGCGACGCCACGTCGTAGCTGATCGGCCCGCGCACCGCGTCTTGAAAGTCGAGGATGCCCACGCTGTTGTCGCCGTCACCGCTGCAGCGCATCAGGTTGCGCGGCATGTAGTCGCGGTGCACCGCCACTGTCGGCTGCGCCAGCGCACTGGCGACCAGCGCGCCCGCGGCCGTCTGCCACTGGGATTGCTCATCGGCGCTCCAGCGCACGCCGAGTTCACGCGCCACGCACCACTCGGGGAACAGCGCCAGTTCACGCTGCAGCAGCGCCTCGTCGTACGCCGGCAGGTCGCTCGCGGTCACGCGTTGCTGCCATGTCACCAGCGTGCTCACCGCCTGGCGCATCAGGGCATTCACCTGCGCCACATCGCCTCGGGCCACGGCCGCCTGCAAATCGTCGAGGTACAGCGACGTGCCGAGGTCGGTCAGCAGCAGGAAGCCTTGCGCCGCGTCGGCCTCGAGCACGCGCGGCGCGTTCAGCCCGGCGCGGGCGATCTGCGCGGCCACGGCGATGAACGGGCGCACGTCCTCCAGCGGCGGCGGGGCGTCCATCACGACGTAGCTGGCGTCGGCGCCATCGATGCGGAAGTAGCGCCGAAAGCTGGCGTCCGCCGAGGCGGTTCGTACCGTGTCGGCCTTCAAGCCGTGCCGCGCCGAGACGTGGTCCAGCCATCGGTCGAAGGCGGCGCGGCGTGCACCGTCGGGCCAGGCAATGGGTGCGGGGGGCGGCTTCGATGGGGTGCTCATGGATAATCGATTCTACAAACCACCGGCGCCGCCCCCGGGCTGCGTGGGTGCTGGCGGCCCGCCACTCGCGGCGGCCGGCTGGCGCACCCGAACCAACGCGTCCTGTCTTGACCGGCCACCCCGCCCCCGCACTTTTGTCCGCACGCCGACCCCCGTTTTTCAAGCGCGCCCGCCACCCGTCGTTGCGGCTGCTGCCAGTGGCCGCTGCGCTGGCGGTGTGGGCCGCCGACGACGCGGCGGCGCAGGCGGCCAGTGCGCCGTCCACCGGCTTGCTGCTGCAGGCCTCGCCTGCGTTGCAGCCGCCGCCGCGCGGAGACGCTGCCAGGCAGTTGCCGGTGATCCTGACGGCGCGTGAACTGCGTGGCCGCCCGGACCTGGAAACCGTGGCCGAAGGCGACGTCGAATTGCGCCGCGGCGGCATGCTGATCCGGGCCGACCGGCTGAGCTACGACACCCCCGACGACATGGCCCAGGCGCGCGGCAATGTGCGCGTCACGCGCGATGGCAATGTGTTCAGCGGGCCCGAGCTGCAATTGAAGTTGCAGCGCTTCGAGGGCTTCTTCTTGAATCCGACCTACTACTTCGGGCGGGTGGGTGCCGGCGGCGTGGCGGATCGGCTCGACTTCCTGGGCGAGCAGCGTGCCGTGGCAACGCACGCCACCTATTCCAGTTGTCCGCCCGACGGCAGCGGCGGGCCGGCGTGGTTGCTCACCACCGATCGCGTCAAGCTCGACTTCGATGCCAACGAAGGCGTTGCCGAGGGCGCGGTGCTGCGCTTTCTGGGGGTGCCCATCCTGGCCGCGCCGGTGCTCAGTTTTCCGCTCACCGATGCGCGCAAGTCGGGCTGGTTGCCGCCCAGCATCAACATCGACAGCAAGAGCGGGCTGCAGATCTCGGTGCCGTACTACTGGAACATCGCACCCAACCGCGATGCGACGCTGACGCCCACCTTCAGCAGCCGGCGCAGTCTGGGCCTGGACAGCGAGTTCCGCTACCTGGAGCCGCGCTACAACGGCCGCGCCAGCGCCAACGTGCTGCCCAACGACACCACCACCGGCCGCGCGCGCTATGCGCTGAACTGGGTCCACGAGGCCGACCTGGTGAGCGACACGCGGCTGCAGTTGAACGCGCTGCGGGTGTCGGACGACGCGTACTGGAAGGACTTCGCGCGCTCGGTGCCCAGCATCACACCGCGCCTGTTGCTGTCCGACCTGCAGGTCAGCCGCCCGCTGGGGGCCTGGACCACCTACGCCCGGGTGCAGAAGTGGCAATTGCTGCAAAGCCTGGACGCACCCCTGGCGGCACCGTACGAACGCGTGCCCCAGGTTGGCGCGCGCACCACGTTTCGAATCGGCTCGGGTTTCGAGGCCAGCTTCGAGGGCGAATTCAACCGCTTCGCCAACCCCGACAACCTGGCCGCAGTCGACAGCCAGCGTGTGACCGGCCTGCGCGCGCACGCCTTGGGCAGCCTCGCGCTGCCGTTCGTCACGCCGGGCTGGAGCGTCAGGCCCAGGCTGTCGGTCAATGCGGCGTCGTACGCCCTCGACGCCGCGCTGACCAGCGGGCCGTTCGCCGGCCGGCGCAGCGTGTCGCGCGTGATCCCCAGCTTCAGCCTCGACAGCACCTGGGTCTTCGAGCGCGACAGCCGCTGGTTCGGCCAGGCCATGCGCCAGACGCTGGAGCCGCGCGTGCTCTACGTCAACACACCGTTTCGCGAGCAGACCGGCCTGCCGAACTTCGACGCTGCCGCGAAGGACTTCAACTTCGACTCGATCTACACCGACAACGCCTTCTCCGGTGTCGACCGGGTCTCCGACGCACACCAGCTCACCGCCGGCGTGACCACCCGCGTGCTGGACCCGCTGACCGGCGCCGAAGCGCTGCGCCTGGGGGTGGTGCAGCGGGTTTTGTTTCGCGACCAGCGCATCACGCCCGACGGCCAGCCGTTCACGCAGCGCTTCTCCGACGTGCTGCTGCTGGCGTCGACCAACCTGGTGAAGGATTGGACGCTGGACGCGTCGGTGCAGTACAGCCCCAACGTCGGCCGCACCGCACGCTCCATCGTCGGCGCGCGTTACTCGCCGGGGCCGTTTCGCACCCTCAACGCCACCTACCGCCTGGCGCCTGGCGCCGGTGAACAGGTCGAACTCGGGTGGCAGTGGCCGGTGTATGGGCCCGCCGCGGGCAACGCAGCGCCACTGGTGGGCAGCAGCAACCCGTCCTGCCGCGGAACCTGGTACGGCGTAGGCCGCATCAACTACAGCACCACCGACAGCCGGGTGACCGAGTCGGTGCTGGGCCTGGAGTACGACGCCGGCTGCTGGATCGGCCGGGTGGTGGCCGAACGCCTGTCGACCGGGCGCAGCGAAGCCACCACCCGGCTGCTGCTGCAACTCGAACTGGTCGGACTGTCACGGCTGGGTTCCAACCCCTTGCAGGTCTTGAAGGACAATATCCCCGGCTACCGGCTGCTGCGCGACGGCAGCCTCCCCAGCGCACCCAACACCACCTATGACTGAGCTTCCTTCCTTTCTGCGCGCCGCTTGCGGCCACGGCGCGTTGGCCATCGCGCTTGTCGCCGCCCCGGCGTCGGCGTTCGCGCAGCTGAAACCGAAACCGGCATCGCCGGTGGCGGCCAGCAGCGGCTCAACCCGCGGCGGCGACTACATCGTGGTCATCGTCAACCAGGAACTGGTCACGGCGGGCGAGATCGAGTTGCGCATGGCCCGCGTGCGCGACAACGCCGCCCGCAGCGGCGCCCGCCTGCCGCCAACCGACGAGTTGCGCGCGCAGTTGCTCGAAGCCCTGATCGACGAACGCGTGCAGATTGGCTACGCGCGCGACAGCGGCACCCGCATCGACGATTCGGAACTCGATCGCGCGGTGGCCAATGTGGCGGTGCAAAACCAGGTGACGCTGGCGCAACTGCGCGAAAGGCTGCGCGCCGACGGCGTCGACTACGGGCGTTTTCGCACCAACGTGCGCGACCAGATGCTGGTCGAGCGGGTGCGCGAGCGCGAAGTGCAAAGCCGCATCCGCATCAGCGAAGCCGACATCGACGCGATGATCGAAAAGCAGCGCGCCGCGGCGGGTGCCTCGGCCGAATACAACGTGGCGCAGGTGCTGGTGGGTGTGCCCGAGGGCGCCACCGAGGCGGTGCTGGCCGAACGGCGCCGGCGCGCCGAGGCGGCGCTGGCGCGGGTCAAGGGCGGTGAGCCTTTCGAGGCCGTGGCGCGGGAAATTTCCGAAGACTCCAACAAGGCGCAGGGTGGCGTCATCGGCATGCGTCCGGCCGAGCGCCTGCCCGATGTTTTCGTGGCCCGCGTGCGTGGCCTGAAGGCCGGCGAAGTGGCGCCCGAATTGCTGCGCACCGAGGCCGGATTTCACGTGCTGAAACTGGTCGAACGACGCGACTCGGCGGCCTTTTCGATCACCCAGACGCACGCCCGGCACATCCTGTTGCGCCCATCGGCGCAGTTGTCGCAGGACGCGGCCATTCGCCGGCTCGCAGAGTTCAAGCAGCAGATCCAGAGCGGCGCCAAGACCTTCGAGCAACTGGCCAAGGAAAATTCCGAGGACCCGAGCGCGCCGCAGGGCGGCGACCTCGGCTGGACGTCGCCCGGCAGCTTCGTGCCGGAGTTCGAAGAGACCATGGCCGGCCTGGCGCTGGGCGGCATTTCCGACCCCGTCGTCTCGCGCTTCGGCGTGCACCTGATCCAGGTCACCGAGCGGCGCCAGACAGCGCTGGAACCCAAGCAGCTTCGCGAACAGGCGCGCAACGTGTTGCGCGAGCAGAAGTTCGAGGACGCCTATGCCGAGTGGTTGCGCGACCTGCGCGCGCGCGCCTATGTCGAGCGGCGTGAAGCGCCGCAGTAGTCTGGCGCTGTCGAACGCGCTCGACCGGCCGTGAAGCACACCGCGCGCAAGCGCTTCGGCCAGCACTTCCTGACCGACACGTCGGTGCTCGGTGCCATCGTTGACGCGATTGACCCGCAACCCGGCCAGGCGCTGATCGAGATTGGTCCGGGTCTGGGCGCCATGACGAACCCGCTGGTCGCCGCCAGCCGGCAGTTGACGGTGATCGAACTGGACCGCGATCTGGCGGCCCGCTTGCGCAAGCGCAGCGAGCTGAACGTGATCGAGGCCGACGTGCTCAAGGTCGACTTCGCGGCGCTTGCCGCGCAGGCCGGGCAAAAGCTGCGAATCGTCGGCAACCTGCCCTACAACATCTCCACGCCGATCCTGTTTCACCTGCTCGAGTCGGTCGACCACGTGGTCGACCAGCACTTCAAGCTGCAAAATGAAGTGGTCGACCGGATGGCGTCGGGGCCGGGCCGCAAGGACTACGGGCGACTGTCGGTGATGCTGCAATGGCGCTATGCCATCGAGTCGGTGCTGGACGTGCCGCCCGAAGCCTTCGAGCCACCGCCGCGGGTCGACTCTGCCGTGGTGCGCATGCGCCCGCTGCCGGCGCCTGCGGGCGTCGACGCCGCCTTGCTGGGTGAACTGGTGCAGGTGGCTTTCTCGCAGCGGCGCAAACTGCTTCGTCACACCCTCGGTCGCTGGCTGGAAGCGCGCGCATATTCTGCGACGTTTGATGTCCAGCGTCGCGCCGAGGAGGTGCCGGTCAGCGAATACCTGGGTCTTGCCCGCGCGGTGGCGGTCCATCCGACGACATGAAAAAAGCGGCCCGCAGGCCGCTTTTCTTCGCTGCGCGAGCGCAATCGATTCGCTATGCCGCGTTCAGCCACATCGCAGTGTCGAACGCGCTGCTCATCAGCGGCATGTTCATGCCGAAATTCGCACCGGCTGCGCTCTTCGCGGCGGCTTTGACAGGCTTCTCGGTGATGCTCTGAGCCACTTCGGTAGCCCGCTCCCAGGAACTTTGTTCCTGAGAGCGGGCTACTGAAAAGAATAGAAGCACCTGAACGGTATTTTTCGCTCCGCCCAAAAGTCGGCCGCGTCGCGAAACACGTCGAGCAACTGCTCGCGTACTTCGCGGTCGAAGCGCGGGTTGTCGGGAAGCTGTTCCAGCACCACCACGAAGCCTGGCTGGGACCCCGATTTGTGCACCAGGTCGGTCATGCAGTCGTACAAGGCGTCGAGGTTCTTGCCGAAATGGGCGGGGAACAAGAAGGCCTCGGCGATGCCTTCGAGCACATCCTGTTTTGACTGGGCCGCGCTCAGATTGGCGTAGAGGAAGTGCTGCCCGACATCATTGGCGGACGACATCAAATCCTCCACGCGGTAGGCGCGGATGGCTTGAACAATGTTCGGACGGACGGTCTGCAAAAGCATGGTCTCGTATCCTCCTTCAAACAAAAAAATCGGTCAGACGGTGCCGACGTTCACTGCGCGATGCGCCGGAAGCTTTGGTAGTGATCGTCGGTGTAAAAACAAGTTTCAGGTTTCGTCGGTGCCGGCCCGCCACACACAATTCGGCGGGCGCCCCGGTCTCGCGAAGCCTTGGTGATCACGGTGTATTCCCGATAGAAGCCTCGCGGCTGCCGGGGGAGTGCCCGTTCACGGTTCCCAAATACCGAACCGTCTTTCGTGTACGGAAATGGGCCTCCGGCGCGAATCAGCCGCTCGGTGGCTTGTGCTTCTTGTGGCAGTTCGGCCACAGAAACGGAACCCGTCAACGACGCCGGCCCTTTACCGAAGGCCACGCCGGTTGACATTGCAGCCACTGCGACGGTGACAGCGAGCCCCAACTTACGGATGGGTTGCCACGCTGGCGACCAAGCAGAGAGAAGCACGGGTTTTCCCGAAATCAAGAATCGTGAATGGTACCGAATCGGGGACCAAAGCTCAAGCGTCTGCCTCAAAATGGGGCAGGGAAACCGTGATGTAAGTTTGCGCACGCCTTCGAATCGACGCTATTTCAGCCTCATCTTCAACACCCGAGAAAATTTGTCGACAGCGGCGGATTCGGTGTCACGGCAGCGTCACAAGGCCCCCGGGTTCTCCCGGGCATTGACGCTCGTCGCGTTGGCTTGGCGCCGGTCGCTCAGCGCATCGCGTTCGCGTCCGCCACCGTCAGGGCGGTCATGTTGACGATCCGTCGCACCGTGGCCGACGGGGTCAGGATGTGCACCGGCTTGGCCGCGCCCAGCAGCACCGGCCCGATGGCGATGCCGCCACCCGCTGTCGTCTTCAGCAGGTTGTAGGCAATGTTCGCGGCGTCGATGTTCGGCAACACCAACAGGTTCGCCTCGCCGGTCAGCGTGCTCGACGGCATCAAGCCCGCGCGATATTCCGCGTCCAGTGCGGTGTCGCCGTGCATTTCGCCGTCGACTTCCAGCCACGGCGCCTGCTGCCGCAGCAGCGCCAGCGCCTCGCGCATCTTGACGGCGGATGGCTGGTTGCTGGAGCCGAAGTTGCTGTGCGACAGCAGCGCCGCCTTCGGCCGCATGCCGAAGCGTTTCATTTCTTCCGCGGCCATCACGGTGATCTCGGCCAGTTGCTCGGCGCTGGGGTCGTAGTTGACGTGGGTGTCGACCAGCATCACCTGGCGACCCGGCAGGATCAGCCCGTTCATGCAGGCGTAGGTCTTGGCGCCTTCGCGCAGCCCGATCACCTGATCGATGTACTGCAGGTGCAGGGCGGTGTTGGCCCAGGTGCCGCAGAGCATGCCGTCGACCTCGCCCTTGTGCAGCAGCATGGCGGCGATCAAGGTCAGCCGGCGGCGCATTTCGATCTTCGCCAATTGCGCTGTCACGCCCTTGCGTTCGGTCATCGCGTGGTACGTCTGCCAGTAGTCGCGAAAGCGTGGGTCGTTTTCGGTGTTGACGAGGTCGTAGTCGCGGCCGGCGGCCAGTCGCAGCCCGAATTTTTCGATCCGCGCCGCAATCACTTCCGGCCGTCCGATCAAGGTGGGCCGTGCCAGGTTCTCGTCGACCACGATCTGCACCGCCCTCAGCACGCGCTCTTCTTCGCCCTCGGCGTAGGCGACGCGCTTGTTGGTGGCCGCCTTCGCCAGGTCGAAGATCGGTTTCATCGTCGTGCCCGAGGCGTAGACGAAGGCCTGCAGCTTGCTCCGGTAGGCATCGAAGTCGGCGATGGGCCGCGCCGCCACGCCGGATTCGGCTGCCGCCTTGGCCACCGCCGGGGCAATCTTCATCATCAGCCGGGGGTCGAACGGTTTCGGGATCAGGTATTCGGGCCCGAAGCTCAAGGTCGCGCCGGCGTAGGCCGCCGCCACCACTTCGCTTTGCTCGGCCTGCGCCAGTTCGGCAATTGCATGGACGGCGGCAATCTCCATTTCCACCGTGATGGTGGTTGCGCCGCAGTCGAGCGCACCGCGAAATATGTAGGGGAAGCACAGGACGTTGTTGACCTGGTTCGGGTAGTCGGTGCGGCCGGTGGCAATGATCGCGTCGCCGCGCACTTCCTTCACCTCTTCGGGCAGGATTTCGGGCGTCGGGTTGGCCAGCGCGAAGATCAGCGGATTGGCCGCCATGGTTGCGACCATTTCCGGCTTCAGCACCCCGCCGGCCGACAGCCCCAAAAAGATGTCGGCGCCGTGCATCGCATCGGCCAGCGTGCGCATCGAGGTTTTCTGCGCGAAGACGATCTTGTCTTCGTCCATCAATTCGGTGCGGCCTTCGTAGACCACGCCGGCCAGGTCGGTGACCCAGATGTTCTCGCGCGGCAGGCCCAGCTTGACCAGCAAGCCCAGGCAGGCCAGCGCCGCCGCCCCCGCGCCCGAGGTCACCAGTTTGACCTGCTTGATGTCCTTGCCGGTCACCTTCAACGCGTTCAGCATGCCGGCCCCGACCACGATGGCGGTGCCGTGCTGGTCGTCGTGAAAGACCGGAATCTTCATGCGGTTGCGCAGCGCGCGCTCGACGTAGAAGCAGTCCGGCGCCTTGATGTCTTCGAGGTTGATGCCGCCGAAGGTTGGCTCCAGCGCCGCGATCAGATCGATCAGCTTGTCGAGGTCGTTCTGGTTCACCTCGATGTCGAACACATCGATGCCGGCAAACTTCTTGAACAGCACCGCCTTGCCTTCCATCACCGGCTTTGCGGCGAGCGGGCCGATGTTGCCCAGTCCCAGCACGGCGGTGCCGTTGGTGATGACCGCCACCAGGTTGCCGCGCGCGGTGTAGCGAAACGCATTCGCCGGGTCGGCCACGATCTCTTCGCACGCAAACGCCACACCCGGCGAATACGCCAGCGCCAGGTCGCGCTGGTTGACGAGCTGCTTGGTCGCGGCGATGGCGATCTTGCCCGGCACCGGATGCTCGTGGTAGTCGAGGGCGGCCCGGCGCAGTTCTGCGCGTTTTTGATCGAAGTTGGTCATGGGCTTGTCTCGAAGGCGCTGGGTCTGAAGATTGTAGGAGTGCCGCTGCCGAGCAAGGCCTGGCGTGCGGGCGCAAGTGTGTCGCGTGCGGCAGGCGCCACCATGCGCGAAACTGCGTAGCTTCTTCTCGCGGGCCGGCGCAATACTGGCCCGACACCTCGGGCCCGACACCGTCCGCCATGAATGCTCCACCCGCTGTCGATGCGATCGCCGCTTCGGACTCGCCCGCGCTGCGCCGGCCCCGGCGGCTCAGGCGCGCCCTGCTGTGGAGCGCTCTGGTCGTGCTGCTGGTGGTGGCGCAATCGGCGCTGGTCTGGCTGACCGTCAATTTCGAAGGCGTGCGCGCGCAAGAACAAGCCGAAGCGGCCTCCGGCGCTGCCGCCGCCGACGTTCGCCAACGCATCTCGCGCGACCTGCAAAGCCTGCAGGCACTGCTGTGGAACGACCCTGGCCTGCCGCAGTGGCGGGCCGACTCCGCCAGCCTGATGCGCGAACGGCGCGAGCTGATTCGCACCGAACGGCGCGACGCGCGCATGCTGGTGCGCGAAGCGGTCGACTCGCCCTTCATGCCGCCGCTGTTCACCCGCATCCGGCGCGACGAGATCGACCTCGAAACCACCGCCGCCTGTGCCACCGCACTGCGCCAGGCCGCGCCGGCCTTTTCGCGCAGCTACTTCGTGCCGCTGCCGGGCGGCCTGGGGGTGGAAGTGATGGACATCTGCATGCCGGTGCAGCACGCCGGTCAGGCCGAAGGCTTCATGGTGGGCACGCTGTCGCTGGGCAGCCTGCTCACCGAAGCCATCGGCCAGGACCTGTTGCGCGCACACGAGCTGTCGTTCGTCGAAGGCGACGGCACGCGGCTGGCGCGCGCCGGTCTGCCGCGGGGTGCCGGCGTCTATGTGTCGGAGCGAGTCATCGACCTGGCCGGCTTGAGCCTGCAGTTGCGCCTGGACAGCGCGGCCGGCAGTCCGCGGTTGATCCCCAACCTGGCCGTTGGCCTGGTGCTCGGCCTGTCGCTGGCGCTCGGCGTGGTGGTGCTGCTGCTGGCGCGCGATGTGCGCCGGCGCGCCCGTGCCGAAACCGCGCTGGCGGAGGCACTGGCCTTTCGTCAGGCGATGGAAGATTCGCTGGTCACCGGCCTGCGTGCGCGCGACCTGCAAGGCCGCATCACCTATGTCAATCCGGCCTTCTGCAAGATGGTCGGCTTCGACGCCGAGGCGATGGTCGGCCTGACCACGCCGCCCTACTGGCCGCCGGAACTGGTGGACGAATACGCCGGCCGGCAGGCCGCGCGCCTCAATCCCAAACGGTCGACCGAAGAGTCGCGCGAGGGCTTCGAGACCACCTTCATGCGAAAGGATGGCGAGCGCTTTTCGGTGCTGATCTTCGAAGCCCCGCTGGTCGACGGTGCGGGCATGCACACCGGCTGGATGAGCGCCGTGCTCGATGTCAGCGACCAGCGCCGCATCGAGGAAATCGCGCGCCAGCAACAAGAGCGTCTGCAAGCCACGGCGCGGCTGGCCACCGTGGGCGAGATGGCCTCGCTGCTCAGCCACGAACTGAACCAGCCGCTGGCCGCCATCGCCAGCTACGCGGCCGGTTCGCTGAACCAGATGCAGTCAGGCGTTCACGACGGCGAGACCCGCGCCATGCTGCAGCAGGCCACCGAGCGCATTGCCGAGCAGGCCGAGCGCGCCGGCCGCGTGATCAAGAGCGTGCACGACTTCGTGCGCCGGCGCGAACAGGCGCGCGAGCCGGTGCGCTGCGACCAGCTCATCGAGGCGGTGCTGCCGCTGGTGCGGCTGCAAACCCGCAAGAGCGGCACGCGGGTCGAGGTCGACCTGCCCACGCCGGTGCCGCGCGTGGTCTGCGACCGCACGATGGTCGAGCAGGTGCTGCTCAACCTGACCCGTAACGCAGTACAGGCGATGGACGAGCACACCCCGTTCGATGCGCGCGAGCTGCGCATCGTGATTCGCCAGCACGACCCGCGCTGGATCACCTTCAGCGTGATGGACCGCGGGCCGGGCGTCTCGGACACCGTGGCGCAGCGCTTGTTCACGCCCTTCTTCACCACCCGCGACGAGGGCATGGGCCTGGGCCTGAGCCTGTGCCGCACGGTGATCGAACAGCATGGCGGCGCGCTCGACTTCCTGCCGCGCGCCAGCGGGCCGGGGACCGAATTTCGATTCACCCTGCCGTCGGATGCCACCGCGAAACGCGCCGCAGCCAAAGCTGTTGAAATCGCCGCACCATGACGACGACCTTCTCCGACCCGCGCCTGGGCCTGCCGACCGTCTACCTGGTCGATGACGAAGACGTGGTCCGCGAAGCCCTGGCCTGGTTGCTGCGCTCGCGACGCCTGTTGTCCGAGGGCTTTGCCAGCGCCGAGGCGTTCGAGACCCTGCTCGCCGCCTGCGCCGCCGACTGGCCGCGCGCGCCGTCGTGCCTGCTGCTCGATGTGCGCATGCCGGGCACCAGTGGCCTGGTCTTGTTCGAGCGGCTCGCCGAGCGCGGCCTGCTGGATGCGCTGCCGGTCATCTTCCTCACCGGCCATGGCGACGTGCCCACCGCGGTGGCGGCCGTCAAGCGCGGCGCATTCGACTTCGTCGAGAAGCCGTTCGCCGACAACGCGCTGGTCGACCGCATCGAACTGGCGCTGCAAAAAAGCGCCGACACCATCGTGCAGCGGCGGGCTGCGCAGACGGTGCAACTCAAGCTCGCCGAGCTGACCGAACGCGAGCGCGACGTGATGCACCTGGTGGTCGAAGGCCGGCCGAACAAACTGATCGCCGACGCGCTCGACATCAGCGTGCGCACGGTCGAGGTTCACCGCGCGCGGGTGTTCGAAAAGATGGATGTGCGTTCTGCCGTCGAGCTGGCGAACCTGCTGCGCGAGCATCTGCGCCCACCGACCTGACGGCGACAATCCGCGAATGGCACTTGGCGAGTTCGACCTGATTCAAAAGTACTTCACCCGCGCGGTGCAGCGCGCCGCATTGGGCGTGGGCGACGACTGCGCGCTGTTCGTGCCGGCGCCCGGTATGCAGCTCGCGGTGTCGAGCGACATGCTGGTCGAGGGCCGGCATTTCCTCAGTACCGTCAACCCCGAGCGGCTGGGCCACAAGGCGCTGGCGGTGAACCTGAGCGACCTGGCCGCCTGCGGCGCGAGGCCGCTGGCCTTCACGCTGGCTCTGGCGCTGCCGCGCGCCGACGAGGTGTTCCTGGCCGCCTTCTCGCGCGGCCTGCTGGCCCTGGCCGATGCGCAGGCCTGCGAGCTGATCGGCGGCGACACCACGCAAGGCCCGCTCAACATCTGCATCACCGTGTTCGGTGAAGTGCCGGCCGGCCAGGCCCTGCTGCGCTCGGGGGCGCGGGCTGGCGACGACATTTACGTCAGCGGCAGCCTGGGCGATGCGCGGCTGGCGCTGGAAGTTTTTCGTGGCTCGTTGAGCCTGCCCGGGGCCGACTTCGACGCGGTGCGCGCGGCAATGGAATGCCCGCAGCCCAGGGTGGCGCTGGGGCAGGCCCTGCGTGGTGTGGCGCACAGCGCCATCGATGTGTCGGACGGGCTGCTCGGCGACCTGTCGCACATCCTGCGGCGCTCTGACGTAGGCGCCACGCTCGACGTCGCCGCACTGCCGCGCAGTGGTGTGCTGCGCAGCCTGCCTGAGGCCCGGCAGCGCGAGTTCACACTGGCCGGTGGCGACGATTACGAGCTGGTCTTCACGGCCGCCGCCGACCGTGCTGCGCTGGTGCACGCGGCGGCTGCCGATGCGCGGGTGGCGGTCACGCGCATCGGCCGCATTGATGCGCACCCGGGGTTGCGTCTGCTTGATGCGGACGGTCTGCCGGTGGCGCAGCGCTTCGCCTCGTTCGACCACTTCCTCAGCTGACGGCCGCAGCCATGAACGAATCGCAACCCCCGAACCCGCAGTTGAACCCGCCGCTCAATCCGCCGCTGCGCAACGCGCCACGCCGCGCCACGCTGCGCTTCATGCTGTCGCACCCGGCGCACATCTTGGCGCTTGGCTTCGGCAGCGGCTTGTCGCGCATCGCGCCCGGCACGGCGGGCACGTTGTGGGCCTGGCTGGCATTCTTGCTGCTGCAGCCGCACCTGGGCGACGCACAGTGGGCGCTGCTGCTGGCGGTGGGCGCCGTGGTTGGCGTGTGGGCCTGCAGCGTCACCGCGCGCCACCTCGGCGTGGCCGACCCCGGCGCCATCGTGTGGGACGAAGTGATCGCCTTCTGGGCCGTGCTGTGGGTCGTCACCCCGGCGGGCTGGTGGACCCAGTTCGTCGCCTTCGTGCTGTTTCGAATTTTCGACGCGGCCAAGCCCGGGCCTGTGGCGTGGGCCGATGAACTGTTCAAGCTGCGGCGCGGTCAACCGATCGGCTGGCGGCAGGGCCTGGGCATCGTGCTCGACGATGCGGTGGCGGCACTCTGCACGCTGCTCGTGATGGCGTTGTGGCAGAGGTTGTTTTGAGCGCCGCCGAATCCGACGCCGCGCTGCAAGCGCTGCTGGAACGCCTGGCCGATGGTCTGCGCGCGCGCGGCTGGATGCTCGCGTCGGCCGAGTCCTGCACCGGGGGTCTGATCGCTGCGGCGTGCACCTCGCTGGCCGGTTCCAGCGACTGGTTCGAGCGCGGTTTCGTCACCTATTCGAATGCTGCGAAAACCGAGTTGCTGGGCGTGCCCGCCGCGCTGATCGCACAGCACGGCGCGGTCGGCGCCGAGGTCGCGCGCGCGATGGCCGATGGCGCGCTGAGCCGCTCGCACGCGCAGCTCGCGGTGGCTGTCACTGGCGTGGCGGGGCCGGGTGGCGGCACAGCGTTTAAGCCGGTCGGCACGGTGTGGCTGGCGGTCGCCGTGGCGGGTTCGCCCGCACAAGCCGAGTTGCTGCAACTGGCCGGTGACCGCGCCGGCGTGCGCCAGCAAACCGTGCTGCGCGCGTTGGCCGCGCTGCTGGCCGCACTGGGCTGAGCGGGGCGGCAGTGAGCATCCTGCTGGCCACGCACTTCGGGCGCGCCGAACTGGCGCAGTGGCAGGCGCTGCTGCAAGCGGCGCTGCCGGATGAGATTTTTGTGACCCAGCGCAGCGCGGCCCATGACAACGACGACAACAACAGCGACAACAACAGCGACATCGACATCGACATCGCCCTCGTCGCCAACCCGCCCGCCGGCGCGCTGCACGGCCTGCCGAAGCTGCAGCTGATCCAGTCGCTGTGGGCCGGTGTCGAAACGCTGCTGGCCGACGCGACGCTGCCGGCCGATGTGCCGCTGGCGCGCATGGTCGACCCTGCCATGAACGCCGCCATGGCCGAGACCGCGCTGTGGGCCGTGCTGAGCCTGCAACGCGGCTTTTTCGACTGCGCCGCGCAGCAGATCGCGCGGCGCTGGCAGCCGCTGCCGCCGGTGCGTGCCAACGAGATCTGCGTGGTCGTGCTCGGCCTCGGCCAGATGGGCCGCGCGGTGGCACTGCGGTTGCTGCAAGCCGGTTATCGCGTGGTCGGCTGGAGCGCGCGCGAGGCAGAGGTGCCGGGCGTGCAGTGCTTGCACGGCGAGGCCGCACTGCCGGCGGTGCTGGCGCAGGCGCAGGTGCTGATCAACTTGCTGCCGCTGACCGCAGCCACGCACGGCCTGCTGGAGGCGCGCGCGTTCGCGCAGATGCCGGCCGGCGCCAGCGTGGTGAACCTGGCGCGCGGCGCGCATGTGGTGGATGCCGACCTGCTGGCGGCGCTGGACAGCGGCCGCTTGAAGCGCGCCGTGCTGGACGTGTTTCAGACCGAACCGCTGCCGCCGGCGCACGCCTTCTGGTCGCACCGCCAAGTCACCGTGCTGCCCCACATGGCGGCCCCCACCGACCCGCGAAGCGCTGCGTTGATCGCAGCGCGCAACGTGCGCGCGCTGCGCAGCGGGCAGCCGCTCCAACACCTCGTGAATCGGACGCGCGGCTACTGATTCGGGGCCGGTTGGCTATGCGGCTTGCTGCCGAAGCCGATGACGCCATGTCAGTCCGGCCAGACCCGCGGCCATCAGAAGCCAGGTCGATGGCTCGGGCACGGCCGACAGGATTCGAAAGGTCGAACTGCCGCCTGTCAGGGGCGCGCCGTTGGCATCGCGAAACTGGAATGCGTTCCATTGCACGGTGACGCCGTGGTCGGTGAAGCCGATCGACTGCACAGCCGCCCCACTGGAGGAGAGCACCGACACGCCGATGATCTTGCCGCCTGTGTCCAGATCGCTCAGCTGCAAGCCCAGAAACGTCTGCCCACTGATGTCGTGCGTGGCGCCAGAGCCGACATCGTTGAAGGAAATGGTGAATGTAGAAGCGTCGAGGTCGAGCGCCACGTTCCACACCTGGCCAAGCGGAGCAAAGCTCCAGACTCCGTTGAATTCCACCCCGCCGCCGACCGTGGCCGTGGGGGCGAACTGCGGCGCGACCACGCCACCGGTGAAGTCCACCAATCGGGCCGAGACCGAATCGCCGATCAGGCTGGCGTGGGCCGTGCCCGCGGCCAGGATGCCTGCGAT
>JANNBZ010000440.1:0-7584 GCA_031386065.1 Burkholderiales bacterium | reverse complement strand
TGGCAGTCGTCGCAGCCGTAGATGCGGTTGCCCATCAGCGGGCGAAGTTCGGGCGCAATCGGTCCGGCGTGTTCGATGGTGAGGTAGGAAATGCATCGCCGCGCGTCCAGCGTGTAGGGCGCCACGATGGCCTGCGTGGGGCAGACGTCGATGCAGGCCGTGCAGCTGCCGCAACTGGATTCGACGGGTGGCGTCAGCGGCAAGGCCAGGTCGACGTAGATCTCACCCAGGAAGAACATCGAGCCCGCGTCACGGTGCAGCGCCAGCGTGTGCTTCCCGCGCCAGCCGGTGCCGCTGTGCGCGGCCAGCGCCACCTCCATCACCGGCGCCGAGTCGGTGAACACGCGGTGTCCGAACGGACCGATTTCCGCCGCCAACCGGTCGGCCAACTTCTGCAAGCGCGAACGCAACACCTTGTGATAGTCGCGACCGCGCGCATACACAGACACCGTGGCGGCTTCGGGCTGATCCAGTCGCTGCCACTCGATGTTCTGCCAGCCCTCGGCGGTTTGCGCAGGCAGGTAGTTCATGCGCACGGTGATCACGCGCAGCGTGCCCGGCACCAGCTCGGCAGGCCGCGCGCGCTTCAGGCCGTGTGCGGCCATGTAGCCCATGTCGCCATGAAAACCGTTGTTCAACCATGCCAGCAAGCCGGCTTCCGCCTCGGGCATGTTCACGTCGGCCACACCGATCTGGGAAAATCCCAGCTCGCTGGCCCATGTCTGCAGTTGCTGCAGCAGCGCTTCTCCGTTCAATTCACGAGTCACCGTCATTTGCCGATTCTAGAAACACGCACTGTCCTGTGGCCCGATGAAGCCGCCTGCGCCGCCACTGCGCAGGCCATCGCAGCACGCACTGAGGTGCGCAGCGCCTTCATCGAACTGCACGGCACGCTGGGCGCGGGCAAGACCACCTTCGCGCGCCACCTGCTGGGCGCACTCGGCGTGCAAGGCCGCGTGAAGAGCCCCAGCTACGCCATCATGGAGCCGTATCAGTTGCCCGGCTTCGAGGCCTGGCACTTCGACTTCTACCGCTTCGACGACCCGCAGGAATGGGAAGACGCCGGCTTTCGCGATGTGTTCGCCAGCCCCGGCCTGAAGCTCGCCGAATGGCCCGATAAAGCCGCCGGCCTGCTGCCGGTGGCCGACCTGACGATCGCCATCGCGTTCGGCCAGGACGACAGGCGCATCGCCACCCTCACCGCCCACACGCCGATGGGCGTGGCGCTGTTGCCATGAGCGACTTGACCACAACCACCGGCCTGCGTCGACGCGATGCGCTGCGCCAACTGGGCTCGCTGGCCTTGCTGCTGGGCAGCGCCGACCTGGCCTTCGGTGCAGCCATCGTCGCGGTGCGGCTGTGGCCGGCGTCCGACTACACGCGCGTGACCATCGAGTCCGACGCGGCGCTGTCGGCCAAACACTTCCTCGCCGACAACCCACCGCGCCTGGTGATCGACATCGACGGCCTGGAACTCAGCCCCGCGCTGCGCGAACTGGTGGGCAAGGTGCGCAGCGACGACCCCTTCATCGCCGGCCTGCGCGTGGGCCAGAACCAGCCGCGCGTGGTGCGCATGGTGATCGACCTGAAGCAGGCCATCGCGCCGCAACTGTTCACGCTGACGCCGGTCGCCGCCTACCAGCACCGGCTGGTGTTCGACCTGTACCCGACGCAGGAACGCGACCCGCTGCTGGCGCTGATCCGCGAGCGCGACAGTTCCGAGTCGGCGGCCAAGGCGGTGCAGGACGCACTGGGCGAGTTCATCGGCAAGATGAAGCCGCCGGCGGCCTCCGGGCCTGCGCCCACCCCGTCGCCCACGCCGACGCCGCCGGTCGTGGTTGCCGCAGCGCCCCCGCTGGCCAGCGCGCCGCGCAAGGGCAACTCGGTCGATCGCCTGATCATCGTGGCGCTCGACCCCGGCCATGGTGGCGAAGACCCCGGCGCCATCGGCCCGACCGGCCTGCGCGAGAAAGACGTGGTGCTGCAGGTGGCGTTGCAACTGCGCGAGCGCATCAACGCGCTGCCCGGAATGCGCGCCATGCTGACGCGCGAGGCCGACTTCTTCGTGCCGCTGCACGAGCGCGTGCGCAAGGCGCGGCGCGTGCAGGCCGACCTGTTCGTGTCGATCCATGCCGACGCCTTCATCACGCCGCAGGCGCGCGGCGCCTCAGTGTTCGCGCTCAGCCAGAACGGCGCCACCAGCACGGCGGCACGCTGGATGGCGAACAAGGAAAACGCGGCCGACCTGGTCGGCGGCATGAACACGGCGGCCGACCCGGTGCTGGCGCGCGCCCTGCTCGACATGAGCACCACCGCGCAGATCAAGGACAGCCTGAAGCTGGGCGGCGAAGTGCTGGGCCAGATCGGCAAGGTCGGCAAGCTGCACAAGGGCAGCGTCGAACAGGCTGGCTTCGCGGTGCTGAAGGCGCCCGACGTGCCGTCGATCCTGGTCGAGACCGCGTTCATCTCCAACCCCGAAGAAGAAGCCAAGCTGCGCGACCCGGTGTACCAGGAGCAACTGGTGGACGCACTGGCCGCCGGCATCAAGCGCTACTTCGCGAAGAACCCGCCGCTGGCGCGCTCGCGGCCGCTGTAGACCAACGCACCACCCTCTCAAGGAGACCTTTCGATGCTGCACCCCCAAGTCCGCGCCCTGCTCGACCTGATCGAACGCAACGGCATCCCGCCGACGCACACACTGAGCCCGGCCCAGGCGCGGCGGGTGTACCGCGACCGCCGCGATTTTGTGCAGCCGGCGCCGCCGCCGGTGGGCGAGGTGGTCGAGCTTGAAGCACCGGGGCCGCACGGAGCCATTCCGCTGCGGCTGTACCGCCCGCTGAATGCTGCAACGTCCAAGCCCGCGTTGCTGCCTGTGCTGGTGTACTTCCACGGCGGCGGCTGGGTGATCGGCGACCTGGAAACGCACGACGCGCTGTGCCGCGAACTGTGCAACGCGTCGGGCTGCGCGGTGGTGGCCACCGACTACCGCATGGCCCCGGAGCACGGCTTCCCGGCCGCCGGCGACGACTGCATTGCCGCCACCGACTGGGTGCGCGCCAACGCGGCGTCGCTGGGGCTGGATGCGAACCGCATCGCCGTGGGCGGCGACAGCGCCGGCGGCAACCTGGCGGCGGTGGTGGCGATTGCGGCGCGCGATGCGGGCACGCCGTTGGCCTTCCAGTTGTTGATCTACCCGGCCACCGACCAGCGCCGCGGTGCGCCGTCGCACACCACCAACGGCCAGGGCTATTTGCTGACCCGCGACACCATGAATTACTTCCACGACCACTACTACGGCGACGGCTCGCACGACCTCGACTGGCGTGCGTCGCCGCTGCTGCACACCGACCACACGCGGCTGCCGCCGGCCTTCGTGCTGACCGCCGGCTACGACCCGCTGCGCGACGAAGGCCTGCTGTACGCGCAGGCGCTGTCCGAGGCCGGCAACCGCTGCACCTACGTGTGCTTCGAGCGGCAGATCCACGGCTTCATCACGATGGGCGAGGTGCTGGACGAAGCGAATGCGGCGGTCGCCCTGTGCGCACTGGAATTACAGCGCGGGTTGCATCTCGGCTTGCAGGCAGCATGAAGCTCGCCTGGGCGCTGTGCCTGCTGGCTGCCAGCGCTGTGGCCCACAGCGAGCCGGCCCCGGTCGAAGCACCCTGCCCTAGCGGCCTGCCGGCGCTCACGCGCTGCCTGAGCGGGCAAGACAGCGCCGGCGCCTTCTACTGGATCGCGCTGCCCGCACAGTGGAACCAGGTGCTGGTGCTGCACGCGCATGGCGGGCCGGAACTCGGTGCGCCACAGGCCAAACGCAGCGCCGACGACCTGACGCGCTGGGCCGTCACGGTGAAAGCCGGTTACGCCTGGGCCGGGTCGACCTTTCGCCAGGGCGGCGTGGCAGTTCGGGCAGCAGCCGAGGACACCGAGCGCCTGCGGGAGATTTTTGTCGACCATGTCGCCACCCCGCGCCGCACGCTGCTGCACGGCCAGAGCTGGGGCGCCAGCGTGGCGGCAAAGGGGGCCGAGATGTTCGCGAACGCACTCGACGGTCGCTCGCCCTACGACGGCGTGCTGCTGACCAGCGGTGTGCTCGGTGGCGGCAGCCAGTCGTACGACTTCAGGCTGGACCTGCGCGTGGTCTACCAGGCCTTGTGCAACAACCACCCGCTGCCCGACGAGCCGGCGTATCCGCTGTGGCAAGGCCTGCCGGCGGGCTCGACGCTGACGCGCGCCGAGCTGGCCCGGCGCGTCGACGAATGCACCGGCGTCCGCTTGAAGCCGGCGCAGCGCAGCGCCACGCAGCAACGCACGCTCGACAGTCTGCTGACCGTGCTGCGCATTCCCGAACGGTCGCTGATCGGCCACCTGAACTGGGGCACCTGGCACTTTGCCGACGTGGTGGCCAAGCGGCTGGACGGTGGCAACCCGTTCGGCAACATCGGCGCGCGCTACGTCGGCTCGGCCGACGACGACGCGCTGAATGCAAAGGTTGCACGCTACCGCGCCGACCCGCAGGCGCTGGCGCGATTTGCAGCCGACACCGACCTGGGCGGCCGCCTCAAAGTGCCGGTGTTGACCGCCCACGCCATCGACGACCCGGTGGCTTTCGTCGAACTGGAAGACGTGTTCCGCCATACGATGCAGCGGGCGGGCCACGCCGACAACCTGGTGCAGGTGTTCACCGACGAGGCCGAGCACAGCTACTGGAGCGACCCGGAATACCCGGCCCTGCTGGAGGCGCTGCTGGCCTGGGTAGACCGCGGCGAGAAGCCGTCAACGGTGCGCGTGGCGCAGGCCTGCGAACGGTTCAAGGCCGGCTTTCCTGGCAGCTGTCATTTCATTGACGGCTACAAAGCGCCGCCGCTGAGCAGCCGCGTCACGCCGCGCGAACGCTGAGACTCACGCCGCCTTGCGCCGCGCCTTCCAGGCACCGAACAACACCACCACCCCGGGCAGCAGAATCATGGTCCAGATGATCTTGTCCAGGTGTTCCTTCACCCAAGGAATGTTGCCGAACAAGTAGCCCGCCAGCGTGACGCCGCCGACCCACAGCACGGCGCCCACCACGTTGTAGAAGCTGAACTTGCCGCGCGTCATGTCGGCCACGCCGGCCACGAACGGGGCGAAGGTGCGCAGAAAGGGCATGAATCGCGCGGCGATGATGGTCACGCCGCCGTACTTTTCATAGAAGGCGTGGGCTTGGTCGAACGCGCGCTTGTTGAACCAGCGCGAGTTCTCCCACTGGAACACCTTGGGACCGAAGTAGCGGCCGATCGAGTAGTTGCACTGGTCGCCGAGAATGGCGGCCACGATCAGCAGGCCGATCGACAACGGCAGGCTCATCAGCCCCGCACCGCACAGCGTGCCCACCACGAACAGCAGCGAATCGCCGGGCAAAAAGGGCATCACCACCAAGCCCGTCTCGACGAAAATGATGAGGAAGAGAAGCGCGTAGACCCAGGTGCCGTGGGTGGCCACAAAGCTGGCCAGGTGCACGTCGACGTGCAGGATGAAGTCGAACAAGAGGGCGATCAGTTCCATGGGCGCGGATTATCGGGGCACCCGGATAATCGATCGCTATGACCCTCACGCTTCCGCCCCGCCCCGTGCTCACCGGCCATGGCGTCAGCCTGCGCCCGCTGGGCCCGCAGGACGCCGCTGCGATGTTCGCGCTGACGCAAGACGCCGAGACCGCACGCCTCACCGGCTCGATGCACCCCATCACCGAGGCCATGGTGCATGCGCACTGCGACCGCGTGCAAACCGCCACCGACCGCATCGACTACGCCATCACCTGCCCGCCCGACGCGGCCTTCGTCGGCGAGGCGGTGCTGAATTGCATCGACTGGGGCCAGCGCAGCGCCAACTTTCGCATCATGCTGGCCGGCCCGGCGTTCTACGGGCGCGGCATCGGCACGGCTGCGACGCGGCTGCTGCTGGCGCATGGCTTCACGGCCTTGCATTTGCACCGCATCGAGCTGGAGGTGTTCGCCTTCAACCCGCGCGCGCAGCGTTCGTATGCCAAGGCCGGCTTCACGGTGGAAGGCGTGCGGCGCGACGCGCTGTGGTGGGACGGCGCGTTTCACGACGCGGTGATCATGTCGATTCTTCAACCCGAGTTCGCGGCCGGCCAGGACGCGCCAACGGTCGCTGCGGCATGAACGACGTTTCGCCGAGCCCCGTGCGGCGCGCCATCCGCGAACTGCCCGACGAGCTGATCAGCCAGATCGCCGCCGGCGAAGTGGTCGAACGGCCGGCCTCGGTGGTGCGCGAGTTGGTGGACAACGCGCTCGACGCCGGCGCCTCCGAGGTGACGGTGAAGCTGGTGGGTGGCGGCATTCGGGCCGTGGTGGTCGAGGACGACGGCTTCGGCATCGCCGCCGCCGAGTTGCCGCTGGCACTGCGCCGCCACGCGACCAGCAAGATCGGCTCGCTGATTGAGCTGGAAAACGTCGCCACGATGGGCTTTCGCGGCGAGGCACTGGCCGCAATTGCGTCGGTGGCCGAGGTCAGCATTTCCAGCCGCACGCCCGAGGCTGCGCACGCGCAGCGGCTGGATGCGCGCTCGGGCGAATTGCAGCCCGCCGCGCGCGGCGTGGGCACCACGGTCGAGGTGCGCGAGCTGTTCTTCAGCACGCCCGCACGCCGCAAATTCCTGAAGACCGAATCGACAGAGCTGGCGCATTGCGTCGAAGCGGTGCGCCGCCACGCGCTGACACGGCCCGACGTGGCCTTCGCGGTATGGCACGAAGGCCGGTTGGTGCAGCAGTGGCGGCGCGCGTCTGCGCAGCAGCGCCTGCTCGACGTGCTGGGGGTCGACTTCGACCAGCAAAGCCGCGCTCTCGCGCTCGACCTCGGCGTGCTGCGCGTGACCGGCCGCGCCGGCACGCCCGAATCGGCGCGCACGCGGGCCGACCAGCAGTACGTCTACGTCAACGGCCGCTTCGTGCGCGACAAGCTGATCGCGCACGGCGTGCGCTCGGCCTACGAAGACGTGCTGCACGGCGGGCGCCAACCGGCGTATGTGCTGTTCATCGACATCGCACCCGAGCGAGTCGACGTGAACGTGCACCCGACCAAGATCGAAGTGCGCTTTCGCGAATCGCGCGAGGTGCACCAGGCGGTGCGCCGCGCGGTCGAGGCCGGGCTGGCAATTCCGCGTGCGGGCAGCGGCGGCGTGGCACCGACGGACCTCGAGTCACAGCAGCGCGACGAAACCGGAGCAGCGCGGGCCGGTGGTCCTGCCGCATCGCCTGCTTTCGGTGCCTTCGGTTCGTATGCAGCGCGCGCCGCCCAGGGCCAGCTCGGGCTGCAACAAGCGGCTGTGCTGTACGCGAAAGAGCCGCCCGCGCCGTGGTCCGTTCCGGCACCGGCCCTGACACCCGCGCCGGTGCCTGTAGACAGCACACCGTGGCCGCTGGGCAGGGCCGTGGCGCAGATCGCCGGCATCTACGTGCTGGCCGAAAACGCGCAGGGGCTGGTCATCGTCGACATGCATGCGGCGCACGAGCGCGTGGTGTACGAGCGCCTGAAAACCAGCCTGCTCGACGCCGCCATCGAAACCCAGCCGCTGCTGATCCC
>JANNBZ010000269.1:0-3060 GCA_031386065.1 Burkholderiales bacterium | reverse complement strand
GCAACGACGAGATCGCCGCGCGACTGGATACTCGACGCGAGGTGGTCAGCCAGTGGCGCCAGCGCTTCTTCAAGGACCGATTGGCGGGCCTCGAAGAGAGAGCTCGCCCGGGACGCCCTCGGGTCTTTCCCCCCAGAGCTCTTAAAAAACATCCCCGAAGCGAGGCAGCGGGCTTTGATTTTTGATCATGCTGGTGCTGCGGCTGCGCTGGAGGGAACCAGTTGGAAGCCCAAAGTTTGCGCGCGTTTGGTCAGGCTTTTGACCACGCGCTCGCGGTAGCGATCTTCGTAGTATTGCTGCCCTGCGTCGGTGTAGGCCTGCCCCTTGGTCAACATGAAGTAGACCAACCGGGCCAGCTTGTGAGCCGTGGCCGTGATGGCCTTGGGGCGGTCCATGCGCGCGCACAGCCTGCGGTGATACGCGCCCAGCGCTGAACTGCTCTTTCGCAGTGCCTGCGCGGCCATGCGCAGCGCCTGAGCGGCTCGGTTGGCGCATTGCCTGGTCGCGCTGGACAGAACCTTGCCGCCTGATATTTTGGTACCCGGACACAGACCCATCCATGAGGTGAAGTGCTTGACCGTGGGGAAGCGCTGCAGATCGACACCGATCTCGCTGATGACCTTCAACGCCGTGCTGGTGTCGATGCCCGGTATGCGCGTGAGGTCCACACCGCTGGCCTCGAACAGCGCTGCGCGGGTATCGAAGTGCACGCTGTTCCTGGCCGGCGTGCCGCGCTTGGGGGCTCCCAGGCCGTCGTCGGGCAGTTCGTGCATCTTCAACGCACCGAGCCGTCGCGCAAGCTCGGCGTCGCACTGCGCGATCTGGCGTAGGCGTCGATCAGGGCCAGCGCCTGCTTGCACGCAAACAAATGCTCGTCGCGCCAGTTGCCTTGCAGCGAGGCGGCGATGTCCGCTTCGGGGGCTTTGATGCGCCGGTCGCGCATGGCGGCCAGGACAGACGTGTCGCGTTCGCCCGCGACGATGGCGCGCACGATGGCTTGGCCGGTCACGCCCATGATGTCGGTGATGACGTGGTGCAACTGCACGTTCATTTGCGTCAAGGCCTTTTGCAGGTGCTGCACGTGGCGCGCCTGGTAGCTCAGCAGCATGTCGCGGTGGCGCCAGACGGCGCGCAGCGCGCACACGTCGTCGGCCGGCCGAAACGCGCCGCGCAGCAGACCGAAGCTCATGAGCTGCTGCAACCATTGACAGTCCAGGACATCGCTCTTGCGTCCGGGTACGGTCTTGACGTGCCGGGCATTGACCAACTGCACCTCGAAGCCGGCCGCGTCGAGCATCTCGTACAGGGCAATCCAGTACACGCCGGTGGACTCCATCGCCACGGCCGTGATGCGGCACTGGCGCAACCAGCCAACCAGGCTGTGCAGATCGGCGGTGAAGGCCCGGAACTCACGCACCGGGTCGTCGTCGCGGTCAGCCGGCACGGCAACGAAGTGGCTGGTCGAGCCGATGTCGATGCCGCACGCGTTGGGGTAGGCCAGGCTGAACGCGGGAGTTAGGTTGCGGAACTGGCTGGCGAGCTTTTTACCGCGCTCGATGGGGGCACGGGAAATGATGGGGCGGGGCATGCGGTGATCTCCTGTGTGACGCAGATGAACAAATGCGCGCCGCGTAGGAATCACGTCTTGAATGCTCAGTCTCTTAAACGGGATGGTCGGGGCAGCTTGCACCGCCGCGTACCTCACCAATCTCATCGACGTATCCCGACCACGCTAACGTCCGGGCTCAAGGCACCAGTGCTGCTCCGGCCATGTGCGGCGCGCAATCGAACGGTAGCCCACAACGCTCTATGTTTCTACAGGCCATCGTCCGGGCACAGGCCGGTTGGATCGCTAACGTGTGACACGACAGGTGTTAGTCGAGGGGAACCTTGGAATCCTTCGAGAACGTGACAATCCCGGCGACGGTCGATGCTCGATAGACCTCCATCTCTATGCGCCGCGCGGCGTCGAGGTGGTACACCTTGAATGTGTTGAATCGCTCGTCTTGCTTGGTGGTACTGCCAGCGCAGGAAAACTGAAACCTGCGACTCGTTCCTAGCTTGGCGTCGAACGGCAGGTGCTCATGGCCACAGAGCACCAGGTCAATGCTCATCTTTGAGAATAGATCGACCAGTTGTGCATGATCGAGTAGCTGAGAGTTGCTCGTGCGCGCGTCCGACCGCACCAAGTGGTGATGCAGGAGCACAACCTTGTAGCTTTCATCGTAGTCGTAGTCGACCGGAACTTCGGCGCTAACTGCCTTTCGCAACTTTGTCTGCAATGCGAGCAGAGAGCCGCGTTGTCGCTCACCGACCTCTCCGTGTCTGTTGAGGTTCCTGAAATTGAATGGGTTGAATCCGGAGACTTGATTGGAGTCGAGCCCGAAAACCGTCACGAAGCCTGCCGTATGCTGCCACACCTTCCACGATGGGAAAGTCGTCGGGAAATACTCGCCATACACCTCCGATCGGTCCCGCTCGGTGAACGGATTACTCAAAAACTTGTCGTGATTGCCGGGGACGATGTGCCCGGTCTCGTTCAACTCCAGCCCGACCTGCACTCCCGGCGAAACGAAGTGCTTGCCATTCAGAAAGTTTGCGATGACCTCGTTGGCAGCAGCATTTGCCGAAGTGGTTTGATCGCCGGTCACGGCAACCATCAGACGGCCAGGATAGGCTCGACGCAACTTGTCGACCTCGTCGCACAGACTCACACAGAGCGCATACGAGTGCTCTGAGATTCCGAGTTTGCGCCGCAAGAACCCAGAACTCTCGGCTTTGAACTGCTTGCCGAAGTGCATGTCAGAGATGTGGAGGATGGCGAAACTCATCGCGCAGCCTTCCCGCTCTCGATCTGAGCCAAGATCGCCTGCAACTCGGGATAGCCTCGCTTAAGCGTCATTGGCTGCGGCGAGAAACGTGCGCCTTCAGAAGTAATGTTCTCGTACAAGCCGATAGGGAAAATCTCGACGGCCATTGTTCTGCTGTCGGACACCTCCTTGATGTGCGAGCAGATCGAGGCAGCTAGTGCATCAAAGAGGCGCTCGGCCTTGAGTCGAG
>JANNBZ010000255.1:0-1837 GCA_031386065.1 Burkholderiales bacterium | reverse complement strand
TCGACGCGCTGGTCAACAACGCGGGCGGCCAGTACATCGCGCCGCTGGAATCCATCAGCGCCAAGGGCTGGGACGCGGTGGTCGCCAGCAACCTCACCGGCGGCTTCCTGATGGCGCGCGAGTGCTACCTGCAAAGCATGGAAGAAATCGGCGGCAACATCGTCAACATCGTGGCCGACATGTGGGGCTCGATGCCCAACATGGGCCACAGCGGCGCGGCGCGTGCCGGCATGGTCAGCTTCACCGAAACCGCCGCCGCCGAGTGGGCCGTCAGCGGCGTGCGGGTGAACGCGGTGGCGCCCGGCTACATCGCCTCCAGCGGCATGGACCACTACCCGCCTGCCGCCGCCGACATGCTGCGCGCCATGCGCAAGACGCTGCCGATGGCGCGCTTCGGGGTCGAGGCCGAAGTGTCGGCCGCCATCGTCTTCTTGCTGAGCCCCGGCGCCAACTTCATCAGCGGCACCACGTTGCGGGTCGACGGCGCGCGTCCGCAGGTGCGCATGGGCTGGCCGATGGCACTGCCGAACGCCCAGGCGCGTGAGCGCGCATCGGTCAAACCGTTCGACGGCTTTCACCGCGCGGTGGTGCCCAAGGTGCTGGCCGAATGAGTTTCACGTCGACCTGGAATGCGGCCGGCGCGCTGGCCCAGTCGCGCCGCGCCGCGATGCTGGCGCGCATCGAACTGCTGCGTACCCTGGAGGCCCGTGCAACCCAGGCCTCGGCCAAATCGAAACCCGTGTTCGACAAGCGCGGCCAGTTGCTGCCGCGCGACCGCATCGCGCTGCTGCTCGACGCCGGTGCGCCGTGGTTGCCACTTTGCGGCATGGCCGGCTGGCTGCAGGACACGCCCGACGCCGCGCGCTCGGTGCCGGGCGGCGGCATGGTCGCCGGCATCGGCAGCATCGGCGGCGTGCGCTGCATGGTGGTCGCCAGCGACTCGGGCATCGACGCCGGCGCCATCCAGGCGATGGGGCTCGACAAGATCCTGCGCGTGCAGGAGATCGCGCTGCAAAACAAGCTGCCCTTCGTGCACTTGGTCGAAAGCGCCGGCGCGAACCTGATGCGCTACAAGGTCGAGGGCTTCGTGCACGGCGGCGCGCTGTTTCGCAACCTGGCGCGCCTGTCGGCCGCCGGCATTCCGGTCATCACCGTGCAGCACGGTTCGGGCACGGCCGGCGGCGCCTACATGCCCGGCTTGAGCGATGTGGTGGTGATGGTGCGCGGCCGCTCGCGCGCCTTTTTGGCCGGGCCACCGCTGCTGAAAGCGGCCACCGGCGAAGTGGCCAGCGAAGAAGAACTGGGTGGTGCCGAAATGCACACCTCTGTCTCGGGCCTGGGCGAGTACCTGGCCGAGGACGACCGCCACGCGCTGGGCATTGCGCGCCAGGTGGTGGACCAGCTCGGCTGGGGCGCACCACGGTCGCCGGCCGCCTTCGAGCCGCCGCGCTTCACCGCCGACGATCTGCTGGGTCTGATGCCGGCTGAGGTGCGCCAGCCGGTCGACATGCGCGAGGTGATGCTGAGGCTGGTCGACGATTCCGCGTTGCTCGAATTCAAGCCCGACTACGGCCCGCAAACGCTGTGCGTGCAGGCCCGCATCGAAGGCCGGGCCGTCGGCATCGTCAGCAACAACGGGCCGATCGACGTGAACGGCGCGAACAAGGCCACGCACTTCATCCAGCGTTGCTGCCAGCTCGGCCACGCCATCGTCTACCTGCAGAACACCACCGGCTACATGGTCGGCCGCGACAGCGAACAGGCCGGCATGATCAAGCACGGCTCGAAGATGATCCAGGCCATCACCTGCGCCACGGTGCCGCAGATCACCGTTCAG
>JANNBZ010000250.1:0-4375 GCA_031386065.1 Burkholderiales bacterium | reverse complement strand
TCAGGCCTGCACGTCCGGGGTTGATCGAAGCTTCTTCCTCGGCCTTCGCGAGCCGACTGCGCTGGACAGCTTCGCAGGTCCTTCGCTTCGTCGGCTCAGCCGAGATCGGCCAGCCGCACCAAGACGATTTGCGGCCCTTCGGAGCGGATTCTTCTGGCGGCGGCCTGGCTCAACGCGCGCCGGTGCCGGGTGAACAGGGCCATGCGTTCAGACACATCGTCTGCCGGACCATAACGGCACGCTAGAACATCATCAGCCACATGCGCGCAGAAAAAGTTGCCACCCACGCGCACCTCGAACTGGATGCCCATCGTGTCAGCTGCGTGGTAGGGCTCGAAGCGCTTCATGGAACACCTGACGGACGGTTGACCGAGGGCGGATGCTTGCCGCCAGGCGGTAGTCTGTCTGTTCGGTAACGTACGCAGCAAGTGAATCGATGTAAGCGATTGCGGCTGCTTGCGGCTCACCTCGCCAACGCCTTCGCCCTGCGCTCGACCAGCCGCATGATCATCGGCGTGAAGATCAGCTGCATCGCCAGTTCCATCTTGCCGCCGGGCACCACCAGGGTGTTGGCGCGCGACATGAAAGAGTCGTGCAGCATGCTCAGCAGGTAGGGCATGTCGATGCCCTTCGGGTTCGCGAAGCGGATCACCACCAGGCTCTCGTCGGCGGTGGGAATGCTGCGCGCGATGAAGGGGTCGGACGTGTCGACCACCGGCACGCGCTGGAAGTTGATGTGGGTGTGCGTGAACTGCGGGCAGATGTAATGCACGTACTCGTGCATGCGGCGCAGGATCACGTCGGTCACCGCTTCGGTGGAATAGCCTCGCGTGCTGCGGTCGCGGTGGATTTTTTGAATCCATTCGAGGTTGATCACGGGCACCACGCCGATCAGCAGGTCGGCATGGCGGGCGATGTCGACGCTGTCGGTCTTCACGCCGCCGTGCAGGCCTTCGTAGAACAGCAACTCGCTGGGCGGCAGTGCTTCCCACCCTGTGAAGGTGCCGGGCTCCTGCTTGAAGGGCGCGGCTTCTTCGGCGTTGTGCAGGTACTTTCGGCTTTGTCCGCTGCCGGTCTCGGCGTAGCTGGCGAACAGCGCTTCCAGTTCGGCGAACAGGTTGGCGTCTTCGCCGAAATGGCTGAAGTGCGTGCGGCCGGTTCTCTCGGCCTCGGCCATCTCGACCTTCATCGCCTGGCGGTCGTAGCGGTGGAAGCTGTCGCCCTCGACCACGGCCGCCGCCACGCTCTCGCGGCGGAAGATGTTTTCGAAAGTGCGCGTCACCGACGTGGTGCCGGCGCCGGACGAGCCGGTGATGACGATGATGGGATGCTTGACGGACACGGGGGCCTCGATCGGTGATGTGGGGTTGACGCCGCGCGCCGTGGCGGAAGGGAAAACTAGTCCACCTGCGCAAACAAGCCGCGGCGTCCGAACAGCGGCGAGCTGTAGGTGTCTTTCGGTTCCTCGTGGTGATAGCCCTCGATGCGCTCCACCTCGTCGCTGGACCCGAACACGAAGCCGATGCGCTGGTGCAGCGACTCGGGCTGCACCTCCATCAAGCGCTGGCGGCCATTGCTGGCGCGGCCGCCGGCTTGTTCGATCAGGAACGAGATCGGGTTTGCCTCGTACAGCAGCCGCAGGCGGCCGGCCTTGCTCGGGTCCTTGTTGTCGCGCGGGTACATGAAAACGCCGCCGCGCATCAGGATGCGGTGCGTCTCGGCCACCAGCGAGGCGATCCAGCGCATGTTGAAGTCGGCCCCGCGCGGCCCCGTCTGGCCGGCCAGGCATTCGTCCACATAGCGCTTCACGGCCGGCTCCCAGAAGCGGCTGTTCGATGCGTTGATGGCGAATTCACGCGTGCTTCGCGGAATGTGAAGGTTCGGGTGGCTGAGCACCCATTCGCCGAGCATCGGCTCCAGCGTGAAGGCGTGCGTGCCGTGTCCCAGCGTCAGCACCAGCATGGTCGACGGGCCGTAGATGGCGTAGCCGGCGCACACCTGTTGCGCGCCGGGCTGCAGGAAGTCGCCCGGCTGCGCGTCTTCGCCCGGCGTGGCGGCGCGAGCGATGGAGAAGATGCTGCCGACCGCGATGTTCACGTCGATGTTCGACGAGCCGTCGAGCGGGTCGAACATCAGCAGGTACTTGCCGCGCGGGTACTGCGCCGGCAGCGTGTAGATGTCGGCCAGCTCTTCCGACAGCATGCCCGCCACGTGGCCGCCCCATTCGTTGGCGCGCAGGAAGATGTTGTTGCTGATGACGTCGAGCGCCTTCTGCGTTTCACCCTGCACGTTCACACCGCCCTCGGCGCTGTTCGGTGCAGCGCCGGCGTCGTTGCCCAGCACGCCGCCGAGCGCGCCGTAGGCCACCTTGCGCGAGATCGCCTTGCAGGCCAGCGAGACGTCGGTGATCAGCGCGTTCAGGTCGCCGGTGGCGCCGGGCGCACGGCGGCGTTGCTCGATGAGGAACTGCGTGAGAGTGGCTTTACCGCCGGTGGGCATGAGGGGCTCCTTGGGATTTTTTCACCACGTCGTGCGTGCGCCACCGTCGCGCGACACCCGCCGCTCCAGTTCGGCAAAGGTGAGCCAGGCCTTGTCTTCGAGCTGGCCGCCGGGCTCGTCGGGCAGCGGGTCATCGGGCTCGCCCAGGCCCGGCAGCTGCATCGCCGCCGCAGAAAAGTCGCCGTCGCGGGTCCAGAAGTTGGGCGTCACCACGGTCCAGATCTCGGCGGCCATCGCAGCACGCAGGCCGTTCGGCGAATCCTCGAACGCCACCGCGTGTTCGGGCCGCATGTCCAGCCCGTGCAAGGCGAGCTGATAGATCTCGGGCGACGGCTTCTTCGCGTGCACCTGATCGCCGCAGGCGATCACCGCAAACATGTCGAGCCCGCGCGGGCCCAGGGTGGACTGCAGCAGCGCGTCGATGTTCACCGCGGTGGTGGTGCTGGCGATCGCGAGCTTGCAGCCTGCGTCCAGCGCTTCTTCCAGCAGACGCGCCACGCCGCTGCGCAGCGGCACCGCGCCGTCGGCGACGAACGAGCTGTAGAAGCGCGTTTTCTCGGCATGGATGTCGGGCACCATCGCGCGCAGCCGCTGGCGCTCGGCATCGGCCAGCGGCAGCTTGCCGATGAAGTGGGCCATGCGCTCCTTGCCGCCGGTGATCTTCAACAGCTCGCGGTACTCCGAAGGCTGCCAGACCCAGCCCAGCCGGTAGCGTTTGAAGGCCAGGTTGAACGCCACGCGGTGTGCCTCTTCGGTGTCGGCCAGCGTGCCGTCCACGTCGAAGATCAATGCGTCGATGCCCATCTCAAACCTCCTTGGCCGGGTTGGCCACGGCGAAGACCCGGCTCGCCAGAATGTCTTCGGCGGTCAGCGTGCTGAGCTGCTCGCGCGAGAGTGCCGAGTTGGTGGAAAACAGCCGCGTCGCGTGACGCAGTCTGATGCGGTCGAGCGCGTTGCGAATCGAGCGCGCGTTGGCGAAGTGCGGCTGTTGCCGGCGCAGGCCCAAATAGCGCGTGAAAGCTGGCTCGGCCGATGCGTCGAACCGGTAGTTCAGTTGCGCCAGCATCAGCTGCGCGATCTGCATCAGCTCAGCCTCGCTGTAGTCGGGGAAGTCAATGTGGTGCGCGATGCGCGATGCCATGCCCGGGTTGCTGCTGAAGAAGGTGTCCATGCGGTCCTTGTAGCCGGCCAGAATGACCACCAGGTCGTCGCGGTGGTTCTCCATCGCCTGCAACAGGATTTCGATCGACTCCTGCCCGTAGTCGCGCTCGTTCTCGGGCTTGTAGAGGTAGTAGGCCTCGTCGATGAACAGCACGCCGCCCATCGCCTTCTTGACCACCTCTTTGGTCTTCGGCGCGGTGTGGCCGATGAACTGCCCCACCAGGTCGTCGCGCGTCACCGCCACCAGGTGGCCCTTGCGTACATAGCCGAGCTGCTTCAGCACCTCGGCCATGCGCATCGCGACGGTCGTCTTGCCGGTGCCCGGGTTGCCGGTGAAGCACATGTGCAGCGAAGGTGGGGTCGACTGCAAGCCTTGCTCTGCGCGCAAACGGTCGATCAGCAGCAGCGCGGCGATGTCGCGAATGCGGCCCTTCACCGGCGCCAGGCCGACCAGCTCGGCGTCCAGCTTGTCCAGCACCGCGCGCGCGCCCGAGGCTTCGAGCATCGCGCTCGGGGTGCTGGCGATCGACGCTGTATTGGTCGGTGCGTTCATGGCGAAGGCGCGCTGCGCATGTCAGTAGCGCTCGCCTTCGCCATGGGACTGCACCGCGTAGCTCTCGGTGCTGTATCGAACGTTGCGGCCACCCTCTTCGCTGCGCACCAGCCTGAAGCCGGGCTCGTTGGCGGGCCGGTTGACGATGAACGACATGCGCAC
>JANNBZ010000225.1:0-12284 GCA_031386065.1 Burkholderiales bacterium | reverse complement strand
GACCTGATAGACGGCGCGGATCTGCAGATGGTCTTGCAGGTTCTCGCCGACGCCGGGCAAATCGTGCCGAACTTCGATGCCGTTCTGGCGCAGCAGCTCGGCCGGTCCGATGCCCGACAGTTGCAGCAACTGCGGCGTGCCAACCGCCCCGGCGCACAGCACCACCTCGCCCCGGCAGCGCACTTGAATCGGCTCGCCGCCGCCGCCGCCTCGGTGCAGGCGCGGAATCACTTCCACACCGACCGCCTTCAGGCCCTGGTCGGTCTGCTCGGTCAGCACGCGTCGGATGTGAGCGCCGGTCCAGACCTGCAGGTTGTTGCGCTCTTGCACCGGGCGGAGGAAGGCCTTTGTGGCGTTCCAGCGCACGCCGGCTTTCTGGTTCACGTCGAAGTAGCCGACGCCTTCGTTGTCGCCCCGGTTGAAGTCGGTGCTGGCGGGGATGCCGCTTTGCTGGGCGGCCTGCGCGAAGGCATCGAGGATGTCCCAGTGCAGGCGCTGCTTTTCGACCCGCCACTCGCCGCCCTGGCGCGCGCCGGTGTCGTCGAAACCGGGGGCGGCGTGGAACGCGTCGGCACCTTTGTAGAAGTCTTCGTGCTGCATGAAGTGCGGCAGGCACTCGGCCCAGCTCCAGCCGTCGTTGCCGAGGGCGCCCCAGTGGTCGTAGTCGCGGGCCTGGCCGCGCATGTAGATCATGCCGTTGATGCTGCTGCTGCCGCCCAGCACCTTGCCGCGCGGGTAGCGCAGCGAGCGCCCGTTCAGGCCGGGGTCGGCGTCGGTGTTGAACAGCCAGTCGGTGCGCGGGTTGCCGATGCAGTACAGGTAGCCGACCGGGATGTGGATCCAGGCGTAGTCGTCGTTGCCGCCGGCCTCGATCAGCAGCACCCGCTTCTTGCGGCTGGCGCTGAGCCGGTTCGCCAGCAGGCAGCCGGCGGTGCCGCCGCCGCAGACGATGTAGTCCCAGGTGATGTCGCTCATGTGCTTTCTTGGTTATCGAACCGTGCTGGCCAGGATGGGGAACAGCTTGACCAGCCCGTCGGACATGATCTCGACGCCCAGCGCGGCGAGGATCAAGCCCATCAGCCGCGTCATCACGTTGATGCCGGTCTTGCCGAGCACGCGCGCGATGCGGCCCGACAGACTGAAGGCGATCCACACCGCCAGCGCGATCACCAGGCCGTAGCCGACCAGCACCGCCAACTCCCACCAGTGGCGTGTTTTCTCGGCGTAGATGACCATCGTGGAAATGGTGGCCGGGCCGGTCAGCAGCGGGATGGTCAACGGCACCACGGCGATGCTGGCGCCGGCGTCGAGCTTGCTGTTGGCCTCGTTCAATTCTTCGCGCGTGCTGGCGGCCGGTTGCGCGTTCAGCATCTGCAGCGCGCTGATCAGCAGCAGCATGCCGCCGCCGACCTGAAACGAGGCCAGCGTGATGCCGAAGAACTCGATGATCTTCAGGCCGGCCAGCGCGCTGATCGCGATCACCAGAAACGCACTGAAGGCGCTGATGCGAATCGTGCGCTGGCGCTGTTCGCGGTTGAAGCCCTGCGTGAAGTGAATGAAGAACGGAATCACGCCGATCGGATTGACGATGGCCAGCAGGGCCACCAGCGGCTTGTAAATGTCCATCCCTGATCGTAGCCGGCCGCGCTCAGGCTGCGGCCAGGCCGCGCAGGTAGCGCAACCCGGCAGCGGCACGCGGGCCGTACCAGCTGAGCAATTCGCCGTCGACGCATTGCACGGCGGCCTGCGGCCACAGCCGCTGCGCTTCTTCCACATGCGCCGGGCCGAAGCGGTACGGCTCGGAGCTGAGCAGCACGCGGTCGACCTGCGCGAGCCAGGCCTCGTCGCCGCGCAGCGTCGGATAGCGCGCCGCGCCGTGCTCACCCCCGTCCGCCGCCGGCAGCGTGTGCCAGCCGACGCAGGCCAGCATCTGCGCGATGTAGGTGTCGCGCGCCACCGTCATCCACGGCTCGCGCCAGATCAGGTACAGCACGCTCTGCGCGGGCCGCGTGCCGGCGCGGGTCAGCGCCAGTTCGCGCTGCAGCTCGGCGCGAAGACCGGCGGCGCGCTCGGTCACACCGGGCACATGCTCGAAGGCGTCGGTCAGCTGGTCTAGCAGGCCAAGGTTGTCGTCGGGCGTGCGCGGGTGCGTGACGATCACCTGCGGCACGAACTCGCGCAGCGCCTGCGCGGTGTCGAGCCGGTTCTCGTCGATGTTGACCAGCACGTGGGTCGGCGCGAGCCGGCGCAGCTTGGCCAGGTTCACGTCCTTGGTGCCGCCGACCTTGGCGATGCCCGCCACCGCATCGGCCGGATGAATGCAGAAGCCGGTGCGCGCCACGAGGTGGTCTTGCAACCCCAGCGCCACCAGCAATTCGGTCAGGCTGGGCACCAGACTGGCGATGCGCAGCAGGGGCGCGCTCAAGGCGGGGGTGGAGGCGGAGGTTCGGTCAGGGCCAGGTAGACCGCGCTCGTGCCGCGCAAGTACACCAGCCCGGGCAGCACCAGCGCCACCGCGAACACCATCCCACCGCCGACCAGCGCAGCCGCTGCGTGCCCGGTCGAGCCCGGCGGCGCCCCGGCAGCGCCAAGGCTGCGCAGCCCGTAGCCGAACAGCCCCGCCATCAGTTGTTGCGCAGGCACCTGCACGCCCACCACGGCAATGCCCAGCTCGGCGACGACGCGGCCACCGACCATCACCAGCGTGGTCACCAGGGCGCCGACCCCGGCCGTCAACAGGCTGACGGCGGCCATCAGCAAGGCCACCGTGAGCAGGCGTTGCCGCACCAGCCCGGCGAGCTGGCGCACGACGGCCAACACGCCGGCCCCCGACCAGACGGCCGGTGCCACCAGCGGCACCACCACCGCCACCAGCGCGAGCAGCGCCAGACCGATGCCGACGACGCCCAACGGCACCGCCAGCCCGAACAGAACCGGTCCCAGCAGCGGGCCGCTGACCGCCACGCGGCTCAGCCACATCAGCCCGAGCAGCGCGCCGCCCAGCAGCGCGTAGCCCACACCGATCAGCAACAAGGCCAGCAGCAGGCGATGCGCGGTGAACAAGGCGGTGCGCAAGGCGTCGGCCACGTCGCGCACCGGCAGGCCGCGCGACTGGTCCATCACCAACACGCCGGCCGCGTTGCCGCCGTAGAAGGCCACGAACAGCGCCGCGCCCGCCTGCAACGGGCCCCACACCCCGGACCCACGCGCCAGCGAGGCCTCGGCCATCGACACCAGAATGCCGGCGCTGGCGAAGGTGGCCAGCAGCAGGTAGAGCGCGCGCAGGTTGCGGATCGCGTCGACGCTGCCCAGCACCAGGCTCAGGGCGTCCAGCGGCGAGCGGGAGGAAGACTGGATTTTCATGCGGGCGGACGGCGAGTGCGCCGCATGATAGCGGTGCGCCGAGCGGTGTTTGCTGCCGCTTGCCCTGCGTCGAAAACAACACTTTGCAGCACACGGCCTTGCGAACACTTTGCGAACACGGAACTAATTCCTTGATAATGGAAATTCTGTGCTTGGACGCCGCGCCTTTTCTTCAACGGGTCAGGATGGGTAGAAGCTGCACAGGGTATCTCGGGCAATCAGCAGTCAATCTGCAGGAAAGAAAGGCGCTCTCCATGGGCAACAAGCTTTACGTCGGCAATCTCGCATACAGCGTTCGCGACGAAGATCTCCAACAGGCATTCGCACAGTTCGGCACCGTCTCATCTGCCAAGGTGATGATGGACCGTGACACCGGTCGTTCCAAGGGCTTCGGCTTCGTGGAAATGGGCTCGGACGCAGAAGCTCAATCCGCCATCAACGGCATGAACGGCCAGGCCCTCGACGGTCGCGCGCTGGTCGTCAACGAGGCCCGTCCGCGCGAAGAGCGTCCGGGCGGCTTCGGTGGCGGCGGTGGTCGTCCGCCGGGCGGCGGCGGCGGCGGCTTTGGCGGCGGCGGCGGTGGTCGCTCCGGTGGTGGTGGCGGCTTCGGCGGCGGTGGTGGCAGCGGTGGTGGTGGCGGCTACGGCGGTGGTGGCGGTGGCCGCTCCGGTGGTGGCGGCGGCTACGGCGGCGGTGGTGGCAGCGGCGGTCGCTCCGGCGGCGGTGGCGGCTACGGCAGCGGTGGTGGCGGCGGAAGCCGCGGCGGCTACTGATCTTCCCGATCACGCTGCAATGACACCGGCTTGACTGGTGTCTCGAAACAGGCGGTGGCGCTCTTCGCGCTCACCGCCTTTTTTTGCGCTAACGATCCAGCTCGAACGACAGCTTGGCGAAGGCTTCGCTGTCGCGCTGCAGACCCGGCCGCGCGCTCTGTCGGCTGGCGCCGAAGCTGAGACTGCGCCCGATGCCGAAGCGGCGCTGGAACACCAGTGACGTGGTGTTCGAGCGTCCACTGAACGCGGCGAGGTTCAGCGCCGCATCGGCGGCGCGCTGGTAGCGCGTGCCTTGCCAGACGACGCGCAGCGCGTCGCGCGCGCTGAGGTGCAGCACGCCCAGCCATTGCGCCGCCGTGTCGGTGAGGGCACGGCGACCGTCCGGCGCGTTGATGAAGCCTTGCGCGATGCGCTGCTCCGACTCCACGCCCCATCCGCCCGGCGTGCTGGCGCGCAGCTTGGCGTCGACCAACCACACCGCGCCGCGCCCGACGCGGTCGGCTTCGACATCCAGCCGCTCGCCGACCTCGAGTTCGGTGACCAGACGCGTGAACCGCGCCGCCGGGTTGACACCGTAGCTGGCGGCCACGCTGCGCAACGCGTGCAGGCGGCGTCCGTTGGCAGCGCGTTCGGCATCGAAGCGCAATTGCGCCGACGCCTCGGTGTTGCGCGAGGCCACCAGCCACACCCCGGGGTGAAGACGGCGTGACACGGTTTCACCGCCGGCCACGCCGCCACGCGCATCGGCCACGGTGCGGCGCTGCTGGGCCCAGACAAAGGCCTCGAACTCGTAGGCGGTGAAGCCGGGCAGTGGCGTTTCGCCGAAGCGGCGGATCACTTCGGTCTGCAGGCTGCGCACGCCGGCCTGGTCAACGAAGCCGTTGTCGTTTCGAAAGCGCGGGCTCACCTCGCTCGCCTCGGCAGTGAAGTTCCAGCCCGGCACGCGCTTCCACCACGACGCGAACAAGTGGTGGCCGTCTTCGCGCCCCGCGCGCACGGCGCTGCCGTTGCCGTCGAACAGCGTGGTGGTGCTCGACAGCAGCCCGCGCAGGCGAAACTGTTCTTCATCGCTGGCGCGCCACACGCCGTCGGCGCCGGCCACCTGGTTGCTGCGGCCGGCGCCGTAGTCGCGCACCGACAGCAGGCCGGCCGCCGTGAAGCGATCGCCGTGGCTGCGCGCCCGCAGCAGGCTGGCCTGCGACGCACTGTTCTGCAGCGCGATGTCGGTGCCGTAGGGCCCGGGACGCAGGATCACGCCGCCACCGGCGTCGTCCAGCGTCAGCGCGGTGGCGTCGGCGCGGTTGCCGCGCCAGGTGGCGCGCAGGCCCCAGCGCGGATCGGTCACGGAACGCGAATAGAAGGCCGACAGCGGCAGGTCGAGCACGTCGGTGCTTTCCAGGAAGAAGCCGCGCTTCTCTTGCAGGCTGAGCGCGAAACGGGTGTTGCCGGCGAGCTGTGGCACGTCGAGCTCGACCTGCGAGAAGTCGGGGTTCAGCGTGGCATCGAAGACCCAGTCGGCGCGCGGCCGCCATTTGATCTCGGCGCCCATGGCCACCTCGCTGCGGCGCTGCGTGCCGGTCGCATCGACGTGCCGGGTGGCGCGCGCGGTGAACTCGGGCCGCACCGACAGGAAGCCCCGCTCGCGCACGCGCTCGGTCACGTCGCCCAGGCCGTCGACCTCTTGCAGCTCGGCGATGAAGTTCAGCGCGTCCTTGGTCAGCGGTGCGCTCAGCAACAACATGCTGGCCTCGCGCGGAACGCTGCGCGCCACCATCAGGCGCCACGGCAAGCCGCCCTCGAACGGGTAGCGCAGCGCCACCAGCGGCAAGCGCAGTTCGACGCTGTAGCCGTCGGGCAGCCGCTGCACGGCCGCCTCGACCTCGAAGTCGGGCGAGAAGTCTTCGTTGTCGGTGTCGGCAATGAACACGCCGTCGGCGACCACGCCCGCCGCGTTGATGCGCACGAACTGCGCCGAGCGCCGCGTGCCCACCGGGTCGAGGATGACCGAGACGAAGTCCTGGTCGCGGCGCACCTGGTCGCGACGCGTCAGCGGGGCGCGAATGTCCGTCGGCGACGGGTCGAGGGCGCGGATGCCGAAGATGATGGCGTCGTCGTCGATCACCACCTGCAGCGTGGTGCAGTAGGCCGGCGGCGCGGGTTTGCGGTCGACGGGCAGGTATTGCACAAAGGCATCGTGAACCGGGGCGCGCTGCCACACCGCGTCGTCAAGGCGCCCGTCGATGCGCGGCGCGGCCTCGGCCGCGTCGAGGCGAACGGCACGCGGACGCGTGGGAGCGCCTGGCGCGGACTGCGCGGCGCTGTCCAGGCACATCAGACCCGCGAGCAAGGCGGCCGCAAGCGGGCGGCCGATGAAAAACGGGCACATGGGCAGGGCTTTCGCGGGGCAGCTCCGTCGGTATCGGCGCGGACGGCTGCGACAGGACTCTGGAACAGCCACGCGCGGCGCTCGTGGCTGCATTCGGAACGACCCGGCGCGATACGCCGGGCGGTGGCGTTTCGGGCGCGGAGCCCGTCAGGCGAAGCGTGTGCGAATCATGGGGAGCCTCCTCGCCGCTGGGCGCGACGGCATGCAGAGAAGGCGCGCAGTGTAGGGCGCGGGGCGGCGGCGCGCGAAGTGGGGTTGTCCCGCGTGTTGCGCGGGCGGAACGGAGCAAGCCCGCAGGCTGCGAGTGGCGCGTGAGCCGTTTGCCGTCATGGCGCTGCGTACCCCAAAGACTTCCATTCCGAGGCCAGCCCCGGCGAGCCCTGTCGCCGACCCCACGCGTCATCGACGCAAGGAGATTTCATGTCCACGATTCCAATCCGCTCAAGCTATCGATCGTTCTTCTCTGCACTGGCCCTGGTCAGCGCGGCCACCGCACTGCTGCTTGGCCTGACCGGCTGCGGCGGTGGTGACGACAGCCCGGCGCCCAGCGCGACCGCCGCCAACGTGACGCTGAGCGGCGTGGCCGCCACCGGCGCGCCCATCGCCAACGCGCAGGTGAAGGCGGTGAATGCGAAAGGCCAGTCGGTGACGACCACCAGCGCGGCCGACGGCAGCTTCTCGATCAGCATTGCCGACAGTGCGCCGTACGCGCTGAGCGTGACCGACGGCAGCGGCAAGGTTTGGTATTCGTACGCCCCGGCCGGCGGCTCGGTGAACATCACGCCGCTGTCGACGCTGGCACTGGCCAAGGCCTTCGGCAACCAGCCGCTCTCGCAACTGGTCGACGGCTGGACCACGACGCGTCTCGACGCGGCCACGGTGCTCGCGGCCGCGAAAACATTGAACGCGAACTTCCAGGCGCTGCTGCAAGCACAAGGCGTCGACTACAGCAGCTTCAACGTGTTCAGCAGCGCCTTCAGCGCCAACCACAGCGGTTTCGACGCGGTGCTGGACGCGATGCGTCTGCAGTTCAGCTGCACCGGCTCGGTGTGCACCGAGCAGATCACCAGCCCGCTCGGCAACGCGCTGATCACCTGGAACAGCGAACTGGCGACCGCCGGCATCAGCCTGAGCTTCACGGCGCAGGGCGGCGGCGGCGGCGGCACCACGATCAATGTCAACCTCGGCGCCTGCAAGGCCGCGGTGGCCGGAACCTGGTCGATGCTGGTGGACACCTCGGTGGCTGGGCTGGGCAGCGTCGGCATTCCACAGATCTGCGTCGACGGCCTGCCGGGCGCGCCGACCTCGCAAGCCGAGTTCTGCAGCAGCACCAGCTATGCCAGCCAGCTGCCACCCGGGGTCGAGATCGTGTCGTGCAGCTTCGCCGCCAACGTGGGCACCTACGACGTGCGCATCAGCACCCCGATCGCGCTGTCGTACACGGTGAAATACACCTTCGTGAAACGCTGAGCGCAGCGCGTTCAACGCGGCGCAGCGGCGTTATTCGTCGCTGCGCCGTTTTCGCGCGCGTCCGACCAGCAGGCGGTCGAACAGCGCGTTCGGCAACACGCGCAGCAGCTTGGCCACCACGCCCATCTGCCACGGGATCACGCGGTAGCTGACGCCCGCCTCGATGGCGCTGAACGCGCGGTCGGCAAAGTCGGCCGGCTGCATCAGGAACGGCATCGCGTAGCGGTTCTCGCGGGTCAGCGGGGTGGCGATATAGCCCGGCGCAATCGTCACCACCTGCACGCCGTACGGCCGGCATTCGCCGCGCAGGCTTTCGCAGTAGCTGATGACGGCCGCCTTGCTGGCGCAGTAGGCGCCGTGGCCGGGCAGGCCGCGAATGCCGGACACGCTGGCGATGCCGACCAGGCTGCCGCTGCGGCGCTCGCACATCGCGCGCACGAACGGCTGGAAGCTGGCCGCCATGCCGAGGTTGTTGGTCTCGAAGGTGGCGCGCATCACCTCCAGGTCGGCCAGTTCGGCGGTGTCGATGCCCACGCTGATGCCGGCACTGGCGATCACCACGTCGGGCAGGCCCTGCGCAGCGATGCAGGCGCGGCCGGCCGCCGTGATGCTGGCGGTGTCACGCACGTCGGCGGCATACACCGCCACCTCGTTCGCGACCCACCCCTGCGCCTGCGCCCAGGCCTGCACCTCGGCCGTGCGGCGCGCCAGCAGCGCCAGGCGGTAGCCGGCGCGGTGGAAGCGCACGGCCAGCGCCTGCCCGATGCCGCTCGACGCACCGGTGATGAACACCAGCCGGGCGCTCATGGCTGCCTCATTTCTTCGGCGGCGCGAACGAGGCGCTGACATGGCCCTTGAGCTGCAACAGGCCGGCCAGGTTGTCGTATGCGAGCCCACCGGCGCTCACCACGCTGCGGCCCCGCGTGACGGTCACCGGCAGGTGCGAGCGCAACTGCTCGGTCAGCAAGAAGGCGTGCAGGAACTCGCCTTTGAAGTCGATCGGGTCTTCGCCCGCCATTGCCTCGCGGACCACGTGCGCGCCGCCGAGCAACTGCACCTCGCTGGCGTCGTCGTTGCCGAGCGCGCGGCGTGCGCTGGCCAGCGTGACGCGGCCGTTCGGGGCGATGGAACGCAGCCGCACGTTGTCGACCTCCAGCGTGTCGGTGGCCGGGTAGTGGCGCATCGCATCGCCTTCGAGCTGGGTGCGCAGCCGACCGTCGGGCGCGAAGCGCTGCACGGTGAACTGCGTCATCGCGTAGTCGGGCTCGACGCGCTCGGGTGCGTCGCCGCGACCGGTGTCGGGCAGCGGCGTGTTCTTCACCAGCCACCAGGTGCCCAGGGCCAGCAGCCCCATCAGCAGCAGCGGCAGGTAGGCCGACACGAACGGCAGCACGCGCAGGTGCCACGGGCCGGGCTGCCGGCGATCAACCGGCGGTGGCGGCGCCGGCAACACGAGTGCGGGCAGTTCGATCATTGCGATGCGCCGTCCAGCGTCAACAAATGTCCTTGCAGCAGCGCGGCGTAGCGGCCGGCAGCGGTCAGCAGCAGGTCGCAGCATTCGCGTGCCGCACCGAAGCCGCCCTGCGCGGTGGTGACGAAGTGCGCCACCGCCTTCACTTCGGCGTGCGCATTGGCCGGCGCACAGGCGAACGCTGCGCGCGTCATCAACGGCAGGTCGGGCCAGTCGTCGCCCATCACCGCCAGCGCGGCCCAGTCGAGCTGCAGCGTCTGCATCACGCCGGCCGCAGCGGCGAGCTTGTCGTGCGCGCCGTAGACCGCGTGCGCGATGCCGAGGTCGGCCACGCGACGCCGCACTGCCGGTGAATCGCGTCCGGTGATGATGATGGTCGTGATGCCGCCTTGTGCCAGCAGCTTCAGGCCGTGGCCGTCCAGCGTGTTGAAGGCCTTGAACTCCTCGCCACGCTCGCTGAGGTAGATGCGGCCATCGGTCAGCACGCCGTCCACATCGAAGATCGCGGCGCGGATGCCCTGGGCCTGCAGCAGCAGTTCGGGCGCGAAGCCGAGCACCGGCTGCATCAAATGACCTTGGCCCGCATCAGGTCGTTGACGTTGAGCGCGCCGACCAGCCGGCCCGCCGCGTCGACCACCAGCACGCTGGTGATGTGGTGCTGCTCCATCAGGTCGGCCGCGTCGACCGCGAGCGCGTCGTCGCGCACCACGCGCGGGTTCGGGTGCATCACCTCGGCCGCCGTCAGCGCCCGCAGGTCGCGCCCTTGTTCGACCAGGCGGCGCAGGTCGCCGTCGGTGAAGATGCCCAGCACCCGGCCCTGCGGGTCGGCCACGGCGGTGGCGCCCAGGCCCTTGTCGGTCATCACGCGCATGGTGTCGACGAAGGGCAGCTCGGGCGCCACGCGGGGCACGGCGTCGCCGCTGCGCATCACGTCGCGCACATGCGTCAGCAGCTTGCGGCCCAGGCTGCCGCCAGGGTGCGAGCGGGCGAAGTCTTCTTCGCGAAAGCCGCGCGCGTCGAGCAGCGCCACCGCCAGCGCGTCGCCCAGCGCCATTTGCGCGGCGGTGCTGGCGGTGGGCGCCAGGTTCAGCGGACAGGCTTCCTGGTCGACCGCGCTGCTCAGCGTGATGTCGGCATGCTGGGCCAGCGTGGAGTCGGGCTTGCCGGTCATCGCCACCAGCACCACGCCGACGCGCTTCAGCGCCGGCAGGATCGCCGCCAACTCGTCGCTTTCGCCCGAGTTCGAAATAGCCAGCACCACGTCGCCGCCGGTCACCATGCCGAGATCGCCGTGGCTGGCTTCGGCCGGGTGCACGAACATCGCCGGCGTGCCGGTGGACGCCAGCGTGGCGGCGATCTTGCGGCCGACATGACCGCTCTTGCCCATGCCCATCACGACCACGCGACCGCGGCCGTTCAACATCGCCCGCACCGCATTCGCGAAGCCGTCGCCCTGCCGGTCTTTCAAGCCCAGCAATGCCTGCGCCTCGATGTCGAAGGTGTCGCGCGCGAGTTGCAGCGCACGCGCCGCGTCGAAGGCGGGTCGGGGTGGCAGCAAGGCGGTGGGAGCGTCCATTAGCATCGGGTCAGAGCGAGGCCCATTTTAGGCACGCCCCCTGGCCGCACCGACACATGGCTTCCACCCTAGAGCTGGTCCTGCTTTACCTCCTCGCTGCGGTGGCGGGCGTGGTGGTGTGTCGCACGCTGAAGCTGCCGCCGATGCTGGGCTACCTGGCGGTGGGTGTGCTGATCGGCCCGCATGCATTGGCGCTTGCAAAAGACTCCGCCGGCGTGCGCTACCTGGCCGAGTTCGGCGTGGTGTTCCTGATGTTCGTGATCGGGCTCGAATTCAACCTGCCCAAGCTGCGCAGCATGCGTCAGCTGGTGTTCGGCCTCGGCCTCAGCCAGGTCACGCTGACGGTGCTGGCTGCGGTGGCCGGCAACGCCACGCTGGGCTGGGCCTTCACGCTCGCCGGCCGCGCGTGGGGCCTGGGTTGGCACAGCGCGGTGGCGCTCGGCGGCGCACTCGCGATGAGCAGCACCGCGATCGTCGTCAAGCTGATGTCGGAGCGGCTGGAGCTGGATAGCGAACACGGCCGCCGCGTGATGGGCGTGCTGCTGTTCCAGGACCTGGCCGTGGTGCCGCTGCTGGTGCTGATCCCGGCCCTGGGCGCGGCCCCGGAGGCGATGGCCCTGGCGCTGGCCGTGGCGGGGCTGAAGGCGGTCGGTCTGCTGACGCTGCTGCTGGTTGGCGGCCAGCGGCTGATGCGCTGGTGGCTGACCCTGGTGGCGCGGCGCAAGAGCGAGGAGCTGTTCATCCTCAACCTGCTGCTGGTCACGCTGGGCCTGGCCTACCTGACCGAAGCTGCCGGTTTGTCGCTGGCGCTGGGCGCGTTCGTGGCCGGCATGCTGATCGCCGAGACCGAATACAAGCACCAGGTCGAGACCGACATCCGGCCCTTCCACGACGTGTTGCTGGGCCTGTTTTTCATCACCATCGGCATGAAGCTCGATGCCGACGCGGTGTGGCGGCAGTGGCCACTGGTGCTGTTGATGACGGCGCTGCCGGTGCTGTTCAAGTTTGCCCTGGTCACCGGCCTGGCCAAGCTGTTCGGTGCCGCCACGGGTGTGGCCTTGCGCACCGGCCTGTACCTGGCGCAGGCTGGCGAGTTCGGTTTCGTGCTGCTGACTTTGGCGATGCAACAGAAGCTGCTGCCCGCTGCGCTGCTGAGCCCGGTGCTGGCCAGCATGGTGCTCAGCATGCTGGCCACGCCGTTCCTGGTGATGTACAGCAACCGCATCGTGATGCGGCTGAGTTCCA
>JANNBZ010000210.1:0-16054 GCA_031386065.1 Burkholderiales bacterium | reverse complement strand
GTCGAAGAACCACCACGGCACGCCGTTCATCGCGGTCAGCACCACGGTGTCGGGGCCGAGCAGCGGCGCGATGCCGCGCGCCACGCTGGCCAGGCTGTGCGCTTTCACGGCCACCACCACCAGGTCTTGCGGGCCGAGGCTGGCAGCGTCTTCGGTCACGTGGGCCGGCGCGCTGACCAGCCCATCGGCAAGTTGCAAGCGCCAGCCGTGCGTGCGCAGCGCCTGCGCGGTGGCCCCGCGCGCGACGGCCGACACCGCCTGCCCGCGCGCCGCCAGCCGCGTGCCGATGAACCCGCCGATGGCGCCCGCGCCGTATATGCAAAGCTTCATGCGGCAAGTCTGCCACGTGGTCGCCGACGGTCGTGTCGGTCGTTGACGCGCGCAAGCGGCGGTGCCAGACTGCGCGCCTCGCTGCTCGAAGTCTTGGTCCGCGACACCATTTTTTTTTTGCAGGAGGTGTGCCATGAATCCATCTGCCATCCCAACCCCACACGCCCACACCGTCGGCCGCTGCGCCTGCAGCTTCCCGCGCTGACCCGGCCTGCCGCCTGACAGCGGCACGTTCCGCGAAGCTCCGTCCTCGCCTGCGTTCAGCGTTGTTTCCCCGCGTGATGCGTTCTGCAGCCCGCGGCTGACGTTTCCTTCCCTGCCGTCCGAACGTGCCTCGCGCACGTCAGGGCGATCCGCGCGCGACCGCTGTGTCGCGCGCGGCGAGAAACGAAAGTCAGCCTCACCATGATCGAGATCGATTTCGAGCGCCTGCGCACGCTGGGCCTCAGCCCCGCGTTGGCCCAGCGCGCTTTCACCTGTTGCGCAGCCGCCGACCCGGCGGCCGGCCCCGGCCTGCGTCTGTTCCGATTGGTTGAAGTGCACCGCGAAACCGTTCGGCTGCACGACGGCGTCAGCGAACGCAGTGCCCGCGTGATGCCGCGCCTGATGCGCCGGCTCGCCGACGAAGGCACCGCGCTGGCCGTCGGCGACTGGGTGCTCGCGGCCACCGATGCCGCCGACCCGCAGGGCGCCGCCTGGCTCCACGAGCGGGTGCCGCCGCTGACCCACATCGCACGCCGCGACGCCGACGGTCAGCGCCACCCGGTGGTCAGCAATGTCGACACCGCGCTGCTGGTGATGGGCCTGGACGACGACTTCAACCCGCGCCGGGTGGAACGCTACCTCGCGCTGGTGCACGCCACCGACGGCGTGCTGCCGGTGGTGGTGTTGACCAAGGCCGATGTGGCGGTGTGCACGCCGGGCTTGGTGGCCGAGCGCATCGAGGCGCTGCGCGGCCGCGTGCCGGCGCACATCGACCTGGTCGCCGTCGACGGCACCGACGTGTACACGGTGCAGCAGCTCGCGCGGTATCTCGGCTCGGGGCAGACGCTGGTCGTGCTGGGCTCGTCGGGTGCAGGGAAGTCCACGCTCACCAACACGCTGCTGGGCGCGACCACGCAAGACACCGGCGCGGTGCGCGAGCACGACAGCCGCGGCAAGCACACGACCACCTCGCGCTCGCTGCACCGCCTGCCCGGCGGCGCCTGCGTGATCGACACACCGGGGCTGCGCGCGCTGCGGCCGGATGCCGACCCCGCCACGCTGGCCGCCAGCTTCGGCGACATCGAGGCGCTGGCCGGGGCCTGCCGCTTTCACGATTGCCGGCACCACGACGAACCTGACTGCGCGGTGCGCGCGGGCGTCAGCGGCGACCGGCTGCTGAACTACCACAAGCTGCTGCGCGAGGCCCATCGCGACGCGATGGGCGCGCTCGAGCGACGCCAGTTGCTGTCGGCCTGGAAGACACGCAGCAAGGCCGGGCGCGAACGCATGAAGGTCAAGCGCGGCGAGGGCTGAGTCGACGCAGCGAAGGACCTGCGAAGCTGTCCAGCGAAGTCGACTCGCGAAGGCCGAGGAAGAAGCTTCGATCAACCACGGATGTGCAGGCCTGAGCAAACGACGCAGCGAAGGACCTGGGAAGTTGTCCAGCGAAGTCGACTCGCGAAGGCCGGCGCGGAAGGTTCGATCAACCCCAGACGAGTGGGCCTGAGGTGGCGCCCCGGACCCGCTGCGCGCGGTCGGCGCGCCACGCAATCGGGCGCCGCCGCTGCGTCATACAATTCCAAGGCTATGCCCCAGGCACGTTGCCGGGCGCATCAAAAGGAAATTCACGTGTTCATTTCAGAAGCTTTTGCCCAGGCCGCCCCCGCCGCGACCGGTGCTGCCGAATCGCCTTTCGGCAGTATCGCCAGCATGCTGCCCATCCTGCTGATGTTCGTGGTGCTGTATTTCGTGATGATCCGGCCGCAGATGAAGCGGCAAAAGGAGCACAAGGCGATGATCGATTCGATCGCCAAGGGCGACGAGGTGGTGATCGGCGGCGGCGTGATTGGCCGCATCGCGAAGATGGGTGACAGCTACCTGCATGTCGAGATCGCCAACGGCGTCGAGATCCAGGTGCAGCGCGCCTCGGTGATCCAGGTGCTGCCCAAGGGCACCTTCAAGTAACTCCACACTCGGTGCCGGCGGCCCGGCCGCCGTACCTCAGGCGCTGAGCGGGGTTGACCCCGGCGGCTGCCGCATTCTTCGCAGCGGGCGCACCGCGAGAAAGGCGACATGAACCGCTATCCGTTCTGGAAGTACGCTGTGCTGGCGATCGCCCTGGTGATCGGTTTGCTGTTCACCCTGCCCAACCTTTTCGGCGAAGCGCCGGCGGTGCAGGTCAGCAGCGGCAAGGCCACGCTGAAGGTCGACAGCTCGCTGACCACGCGGGTCGAACAGGTGCTGGGAGCGGCCGGGCTGAAGGCCGACTTCGTTCAGTTCGAGGGCAATTCGGTGAAGGCGCGCTTCGGCGACACCGACGCGCAGATCAAGGCCAAGGACGCGATCACGAAGGCGCTGAACCCGGACCCCGCGAACCCGAGCTACATCGTGGCGCTGAACCTGCTGTCGCGCTCGCCGCAGTGGCTCACCTCGTTGCATGCCTTGCCGATGTACCTGGGGCTGGACCTGCGCGGCGGGGTTCACTTTCTGATGCAGGTCGACATGAAGTCGGCGCTGACCAAGAAGGCCGAGGCGCTGACCGGCGACATCCGCACCCTGCTGCGCGACAAGAACCTGCGCCACGCCGGCATCACCCGCGACGGCAACAACGTGGACATCCGCTTTCGCGACCGCGAAACGCTGACGGCGGCGCGCACGCTGCTGTCCGACCAGCTGCCCGATCTGGACTGGATTGAAACGCCGGACGGCAGCGACTTCAAGCTCGGCGGTGCGCTGAAGCCCGCCGCTGCGGCGCGGGTTCAGGAAGCTGCCGTCAAGCAGAACATCACCACGCTGCACAACCGCGTGAATGAACTCGGTGTGGCCGAGCCGGTGATCCAGCAGCAGGGGCTGGACCGGGTGGTCGTCCAACTGCCCGGCGTGCAGGACACCGCGAAGGCGAAGGACATCATCGGCCGCACCGCCACGCTGGAAGTGCGCATGGTCGACGACAGCACCGAGGCTGCGGCAGCCGTGGGCGGCAGCGGGCCGGTGCCGTTCGGCACCGAGCGTTTCGAAGAGCGCGCCGGCGCGCCCATCATCGTGAAGCGCCAGGTGGTGCTGACCGGCGAGAACCTGATCGACGCACAGCCCGGCTTCGACGGTCAGACTCAGGAGCCCACGGTCAACCTGACGCTGGACGCCAAAGGCTCGCGCATCTTCAAGGACGTGACGCGCGAGAACGTGGGCAAGCGCATGGCCATCATCCTGTTCGAGAAGGGCAAGGGCGAGGTCGTGACAGCGCCGGTGATTCGCAGCGAGATCGGCGCCGGCCGGGTGCAGATTTCCGGCCGCATGACCACCGCCGAGGCGAACGACACCTCGCTGCTGCTGCGCTCGGGCTCGCTCGCCGCGCCGATGGAGATCATCGAGGAACGCACCATCGGCCCCAGCCTGGGTGCCGACAACATCGCCAAGGGTTTCAACAGCGTGATCTACGGATTCGCCGCCATCGCGATTTTCATGTGCGCCTACTACATGCTGTTCGGCGTCTTCTCGACGCTGGCGCTGGCCTTCAACCTGCTGCTGCTGGTGGCCTTGCTGTCGATGCTGCAGGCCACGCTGACGCTGCCCGGCATCGCCGCCATCGCGCTGGCGCTGGGCATGGCGATCGACGCCAACGTGCTGATTAACGAGCGGGTGCGCGAGGAACTGCGCGGCGGCGCCTCGCCGCAGGCCGCCATCCACACCGGCTACGAACGCGCCTTCGCGACCATCCTCGACTCCAACATCACCACGCTGATCGCCGGCGTGTCGCTGCTGGCCTTCGGCTCGGGCGCGGTGCGCGGCTTCGCCATCGTTCACGTGCTGGGCATCCTGACCTCGATGTTCTCGGCGGTGGTGTTTTCTCGCGGGCTGGTCAATCTTTGGTACGGCCGCCAGAAGAAGCTCAAGGGCGTCTCCATCGGCCAGGTCTGGAAGCCGGGCCCTGACGTGCCGGCCAAGACCTGAGCTGCGACCCCGAACCAAGGAACACACATGGAATTCTTCAGGATCCGGCGCGACATTCCGTTCATGCGCTACGCGGTGGTGCTGAACGTGATCTCGGCCGTCACCTTCGCGGCGGCGGTCTTCTTCATCGCCACCCGCGGGCTTCACTTCTCGGTGGAATTCACCGGTGGCACGCTGGTCGAGGTGGCCTATCCGCAGGCGGCCGATCTGAACCGCGTGCGCGACACGGTCGACACGATGAAGCTGGGCGAGATCCAGGTGCAGAACTTCGGCAGTTCGCGCGACGTGCTGATCCGCCTGCCGGCGCGCGGCGACCTGAAACAGGCCGACGCCTTGAGCCGCCGCGTGTTCGACGAACTGTGCAAGGCCGAACGCGGCACCGTCACCACGCAGGAGCTGACCACCGCCAAGGGCGAGTCCATCAGCAAGCCGGTCTGCGGCACCCTGGGCGCCGAGCCGGTGAAGCTGCAGCGCAGCGAGTTTGTCGGCCCCTCGGTGGGCTCGGAACTGGCGCGCGACGGCGCGCTGGCGCTGCTGGTCACGGTGGTCGGGATCATGATTTACCTGGCCTTCCGCTTCGAGTGGAAGTTCTCGGTGGCAGGCATCGTCGCCAACCTGCACGACGTGATCATCATCGTGGGCTTCTTCGCCTTCTTCCAGTGGGAGTTCTCGCTGGCCGTGCTGGCCGCCGTGCTGGCGGTGCTGGGCTATTCGGTGAACGAATCGGTGGTGATCTTCGACCGGATTCGCGAGTCGTTCCGCCGCTACCGAAAGATGACTTCGCGCGAGGTGATCGACCACGCCATCACCAGCACCATCAGCCGCACCATCATCACCCACGGCTCCACGCTGATGATGGTGGTGTCGATGCTGGTCTTTGGCGGCCCGACGCTGCACTACTTCGCGGTGGCGCTGACCATCGGCATCCTGTTCGGCATCTACTCGTCGGTGTTCGTCGCGGCGGCCATTGCGATGTGGCTGGGCGTCAAGCGCGAAGACCTGGTCAAGGGCGGCGTCCGTGATCTCGATCCGGACGACCCGAACGCCGGGGCGGTGGTGTAGAGTTCGCGAGACTTATTTCACGGCAGCATCCCACTCCTTCACATGGCGACCCATGCCGACTCGCACGCTCTGGCGGCCCTTGCACGGCGCTCTTACGTCGAAGGATTGCTGAACGGCCTGCCCGGGGTGGTGCGCTCGGTTGACCAGGGCGCACGAACGCTGCTGAGCCAGGTCGCCGAACACGGTGTGCAGATGCGCCGCCGCGAACTGGTCGAAGACCTGAGCAAGACCTCCGGCTTCTGGCTGCAGGGCGCCACCACCATGCTTCGCAGTGCGTTGCTGACCGGTGTGTTGTCGGCATCGCGGCCCGGTGACTTGCCGCCGCCGTCGGGTCGCAATTCAAGCCCCGGCCTGAGCCTGGTCGACAACGACACCATCGAGAGCGAGATCCTCAGTTCGCGGCTGGCCCTGTCGATGATGGACCGCGCGTCGTGGGAATTCACCGATCTGCGTTCGCGCATGACCGTGCTCGAAGGGCGCGATGAACTCGATCCGAACGACGTGCTGCGCCCGCACGTGCTGGCGCGCATCGTCACCTCGGCGTGGCGATCGGCGGGGCTCGGTCAAGAGTCGTGGCGCACCTTGCAAACGGTGCTGCACGACGAGTTTTCGCATTTCGCCGAAGAGGCATATCACGAGACCAACCGGCTGCTGTTGCAGCACGGTGTGTTGCGCGAAGTCGACCTGCGGCCGTTCATCCGCCGCTCGATGAACGCCGCCTGGAGCGGCGGCAGCGGCGTGGCGTCCAGCAGCGGTGCTGGCGGTGGTGCGGGTGGCGGCAGCGCCGGTGGCGGATCCGGATTCGTTCATTCGGGCGGCGTCAGCTCGGGCAGCGGGCGCGCCGAGGTCGGCGAAGAGACACGCATGATGTCGCGCACCGGAGGCCTGGCGCGCGGCGCCGACCACGCCGAAGCGGTGCTGGGTCGCTTGAACCGCCTGATAGGCCGGCAGATCCCCGAGTTCGTCAACACCTCGCGGGCGCAGCCGGCCTCGGCGACGTTGAAGGCCGCCATCGCCGACGCGCAGCAGGGCATCAACCGCCGCCTGACTGCCGGCGCCAGCGGTGCCTTCGCGCACGGCGTGGTCAGCACGCCCGCGTTGCTGGAAGAACTGCATCAGCGCAAGCAGCAACTCAAGCAGGCCGCCACCACGCCGGCCGAACGCGCGACGATCGAGATCGTCGCTTTGCTGTTCCAGAGCATCCTCACCGAGGAGCGCATTCCGGCTGCGATTCGCGTCTGGTTCGCGCGGCTGCAGATGCCGGTGCTGCGGGTGGCGGTCGGCGAGCCTGATTTCTTCGCCACGGTCGATCACCCGGCGCGCCGGCTGATCGACCGCATGGGTGCCTGCGTGATGGGTTTCGACGCCAAGACGCGCAACGTCGGCGACGTGCTCGAAAAGGAAATCAAGCGCGTGGTGCAGGTCGTCGAGGCGTATCCGGACACCGGCCGGCGCGTGTTCCAGACGGTGCTGACCGAATTCGAAAAGTTCCTGGAGCACTACTTCAAGAACGAGAACGAAGCGTCGCGCAAAGGCGTGTCGCTGGCGCAGCAGGTCGAGCAGCGCGAGACGCTGGCAATTCAATACACCATCGAGTTACGCAAGATGCTCAACGAGGTGCCGGTCCAGGAAGGCGTGCGCGAATTCCTGTTCCATGTGTGGGCCGATGTGCTGGCCATGTCGGCCGTCAACGGCGGCAACCAGAGCGACGAAACCAAGGCCATGAAGCGCGCGGCGGCCGACCTGATCTGGTCGGCCAGCGCCAAGGTGTCGCGCGAAGAGCGCGCTGAAGTGATTCGCCGCTTGCCCCCTTTGCTGAAAAACCTGCGCGACGGCATGCGGCACGCGGGCATGTCGGCCGCCAAGCAGGACGAGCACATCCAGAGCCTGAACAATTCGCTGGCGGCTGCGTTCACTGCCAAGGCCGCGGTCATTCCGCACGAACGCCTGGAAGAACTGATGGCGCGGCTGGAAGCGCTTGAAGAGCTGCTGCCCGATGTCGAGGTGGTGGAGATCGACGAGTCGATGGTGCTCGACTTGTCCGGCCACGAAAGCTCGGAGCTGGAAGTCGTCGCCGAGGGCGGCTCGATGCCGACGCCCGCCATGCTGGCCTGGGCCCGCGAGCTGCAGGTGGGCAGCTGGTACATGCTGGACTACCGCAATCGCAACGAGGCGGTACAGCTTTCTTGGCAAGGGCTGCGCCGGCAACTGGCGCTGTTCGTCTCGCAGCAAGGCCGCGCGATCCTGTTCCAGCAGCACCGGCTGGCAGCGTTCCTGCAAGCGGGCTTGCTGGTGCCGGCGCAGGACGAATCGCTGACGGTGCGCGCCACTCGCAGCGCGTTGGCGAAGCTCGACGTGGACCCGAGTCGGCTGTTGAATTGAGTTGAGCGACGCGCGCGGCGCGATCAGTGAATCAGCCGGTCCTCTTCGTCGACGAAAAGCTCGTCGAGAATCAGCGCATCGGGCTCTTCGCCCAGGCTCCAGAACACCATCAGCACGATGATCTTCAGGTCTTCCAGGTCGAGCGGGCCGCCGGGGATGGCGTTGGCGCGGTCGATCACCATCTCGCGCATCGGCGGCGGCAACACACCGGCCGATTCCAGGAAGCTGATGAAGCCGATCGAGGTCTCGCCGAGGTGTTCTTGCTCGGCTGGCGAGTAGACCCGCATGCTGAGGTCACCTTGCTCGCCGACATACGACTCGGCCGCGCCCGACAAACCGTCCAGCCACGACAGCGCATCCTGGATTTCGTCGGTCTCGAAGCCCACTGAAGACAGCTTGCGCCGCAGCTGGGCTTGATCCGGACAGGCGTCGGGTCGCCAGTAATTTTCGTACAGGTACACGAGCACATCGAACATGCCTTGACTATACCGCAGGGGTGCCGGCGATCCGGGGCCGGGTCGCCGCACCCGAACGCCGAACGCCTCGCACTGGCACTGGCACGAGCGCGCGGGGCCACCGGTGTTGGCGCGCGGACGTGCCCGCCTTACGACCTCTCGACGCGTTTGAGATCGAGGTGGTGCACGCGCATCCAATGGCCCGGCGATTCGAGGATCGGAACCAGGCTGAGAGCGGGCTCCGCCAATCTGTACTCGACCTTTGGCGGGACCTCCGGGTAAACCGTTCTTACCACCAGGCCATCGCGTTCGAGCTCGCGCAGTTGCAGCGTCAGCATCCGCTGGGTGACCGCAGGGATGGCACGCTGGAGCTGCCCGAATCTCAAGGTGCCCTCCCTCAGGCGATAGATGATGAGCGGTTTCCACTTGCCGCCGACAAGGTCGATCACCAGGTCAACCGAGCACTGGCTGTGCATGTCGAGGTCGTTCATTTTTGAGTTCTCGGGCACAAATCTGTGGCTAAGCCACATTGTTTTTCATTCTTGTGCCGACGATGGTGAGACGCGACATTGAGGGTATTGCAACTGCGTGGAGTCCCTCATGTCCAAGACCTGTCTCGTCTACGGCGCCACCGGCGCGCAAGGTGGCGCGGTTGTTCGCGCACTGCTGGCTGACGGCGCGCGTGTGCGCATCGTTCTGCGCACGACGGTGTGCATGGGCAAGATCGCAGCCCGGGGTCGGTGCCGGCCCTGGTTCATCTGGGCGTGCTGGCGTACCCGCTGCCGGCGGACCGGTGCGTGTCGTGGATCAGGGAGGAGGCCGCCGCGTACGCGGTGGCCGCCCTGAAACGGCCGGACCTCGCAGCGCTGAAGCCGGTGTTTCAGGCGGGCGGTCCGCAGGCGCTGACCGGGCCGGAGTTGGCGGCCGTGATGCAGCGTGTGCTGGGTCGCCCCGTGAGCTACGCGGCAGTCCCACTCGATCAGTTCGAAGCCGGTCTGAACGCGAGCTTCGGTGCGCCGGTGGGGACCGAGGTCGCCCGCTTCTACGCGTGGATGTCGGACCCCGCTAACGGCACCCCGTTCGATGCGGATTTGACGCCGTTGCGCGTTGAACTTCCGGCGCTGCAAAAAACATTCGAGGCGTGGACGCGCGAGATTCCCTGGACACAACTCGCCGGGGGCGCGCCATGAATGTCGTCCCATGTCATCGAGTCCAAAGGATGGGCTGTGTTCATGGCGCAGCTCCGGCTGCGTGGAAGAGCAGCGTCACACCGAGCGTCATCTGCGAGCCGACGCCCGCAAGAAACGCCACGGTCCGGGGCGGGATCGGTAATCCGATGATGCCGATCAGATAGTGGGCCGCGCGGGCGAAGAAATAGATCATGCAGGCGGCGGCCGTCACGCTGGTGCCGCTGCCGGTCGCGTTGACTGCCAGCGCCAACGGGGCAAAGATCACCAGGTTCTCGACGGCGTTCTCGTGCGCGCGCATTGCCCTTGCCGCCCAGGCCGCCTTGTGCGGCGGGTCGGGCGGCGGGTACCAGTTCATACTCGGTGGGCCTAACTCCTTAAAGCGGTTGACGATGTGCGGTATCCAGAGCAGACCGGTCATCACGGTCGTCGCCACCAGCCAGATCAGCTCGGGGGTCATTGCAGTGCGCATTTCGGGGCTCCATGTTGCAGTCCGGCGACCTTATCGCTGCAGGTCGCTGCGCGCTGGTCTGAACAAGCACTGATACTGGACTGCGATGGAACAGCGCCTCGAAACCTCCCCGCCCGCACGGCTTTCGCCGCACGGCCCCGCCTCAGCGGGACTCACCAAGCTGTTCGACGGTCTGCACATCGTCGACGCCGACACCTCGGGCGCACCCGATCGAGCTGACGAGTTGCGCCTGGGCACCGGGAGTCTCTGGACCCTTGGCGGTGCCGGCAAACACATTGCGGGCGGCCACTCCCTATCGCGGGCGAGCCGCCACCCACCCTTCAAGCTGCTGCTCCAAGTCAGCGGCAGCGCTTGTGTGACGCAGGCTGGGCGCAAAGCGCAACTGGGTGCGTCGACGTTTACGCTGATCGATGGTCGGCAGCCGTTTGCGCTCGAAATGCCGGGGGCACACCGGCAGATCCTGGTGCAGTTGCCGCATTCGGCGGTTGTGGCGCGCCACCGTGGCATCGAGCGACGCACCGCTGTCGCGCGCGGCAGCGACCATGCGAGTGACGCACTGTTGCTTGACTTTGTCATGTCGCTGGCGCGGCGCGCCGACGCTCTGCGAGACGGTACGGGCTTGCATGCGCAAGGCGCGCTGCTTGAACTGCTCAGCGGCGCGGAACAGCGCCAGTGCGCGAGCCCGCAAGTCGCCTTGGTTCAGCGTGCGTTGGCGATCATCGAGATGGAATTCGCCGGCGCGCTCACGGCCGAACAGCTTGCTCGGCAACTGGGCGTCAGCCGACGCCATCTCGACGCCCTGTTTGCACACAGTGGCCGCACCGTCAGCAGCGCAATCTGGGACTGCCGGCTTCGGCACGCGGCTGTGCAGTTGCGCAGACCGGACCGTCGGCCTACTGGCATCGCCGAGCTTGGCTATTCGCTGGGGTTTCAGGACCCGGCGCACTTCGCTCGGGCCTTTCGCAAGCGATTCGGCGCATCGCCCAGTGCGTGGCGCAGCGGATGCGCGAAGCCCACAGAATGTACGATCCCATGGAATTCAGCACAGGTAGGTTGAACACATCAGCCCGTTGAAATTCGTGCGCAAGGCAGTGAGCGCGTAAGTTCTCTCGCTGTTGAACTCATCGCGTTCGATGGTTAGGCTGCCTCGATATCAGCGTCGTCCGGCGGACCGAAGATCACCGACCGCCCAATTTGGCGCAGTGACCGAAGTGAGTCTGGGGGCTTGTTTCAAGCCTGGCCTTTGCGCTGGAACAACTGGCCCGGCAGCCGGATCACGACCCCGTCGAGTTCCAGTTCCAGCAGACTGCCGTTCAGGTCGGCGGCAGAGCGGCCGGTGCGGGCCACCAGCGCGTCCAGGCTCACCGGGTCGAAGCCAAGCGCCTGAATCAATGAACCGGAGGCAGTCTCGTCGGACGCTCCGGTCGCCACGGTGGCCCCCGAGGGTTGACCGAATTCATCGAGTATGTCCTGCGCGCTGTCGATCAGCTTGGCACCTTGCTTGATCAGCGCATGGCAGCCTCGCGAGAGCGGCGAATGGATCGATCCGGGAATCGCAAATACGTCGCGGCCAGATTCCAGCGCCAGGCGCGCGGTGATCAGCGAGCCGGACTGCAAGGCCGCTTCGACCACCAGCGTGCCGCGCGCCAGCCCCGCGATGATGCGATTGCGCAGCGGGAAGTGCGACGGCAGCGCCGGCGTGCCGATGGCGAATTCGCTGACCAGCACGCCGTGGCAGGCAATGCGGTGCGCCAGTTCCAGGTGCCGACGCGGGTACACGCGGTCCAGGCCCGTGCCCACCACAGCCACCGTGCCGCTGGGACCGTCCAACGCCCCTTCGTGCGCTGCACCATCGATGCCCAGTGCCAGCCCCGACACCACCACCAGCCCGGCGCGGCTGAGGTGCGCCGCAAAAGCGCGGGCGGTGTCGGATCCCTGTGGGGTCGGATTGCGGCTGCCCACCACGGCCACCGTGAGTGCGGGGCGGTGCAGCAGGTCGATCTGTCCCTGCGCGTAGAACAGCAGAGGCGGGTCGGCGGTTTCCAGCAAGGCGGCGGGGTACTGCGGATCGCCCAGGGTGACGACATGCCGAGCGGCGGCTGCATCGCCTGCTTGCAACCAGCTCAGGGTGGCGTCGACAAGCGTGTCGAGTTCGGCCGGCGGCTGCGCCAGCGCACGTGCCGCCGCAGTCTCGACCACCTCGCGCAGCGCGCCCGGTGGGGCCTTGAACACGGCCTGTGGCGAGCCGAACGCTGCCAACAGCCGGCGGCCGGATTCGCGTCCGACTTTCGGCGTTTCCAGCAAGCGCAGCCAGCTGGCCAGTTCGGCGCGATCAATCACCGTGGGTGCGACCTGCGTGCAAGTTCAGCGCAGCAGCGCAGTCGCTTCGGGCGGATCGTCAGGGCTGGGTGAAGCGGTCGCCGGGTTTGACCGGGTCCTTCACCGACAGGATCAACGCATACGACATGCGGTCGAAGACGCGAAACACGAACAGCAGGCCGTGCCGCTCGTCCGGCAGTGTCAGGCTGGCCCGCGCCGGGTCGGTGCGGTCGATGACCTTCGAGCCGGCGCTCCACAACGCCAGCACATGGCCGCGCTCCATGCCGTCGGTGGCACCGCGGTTCAGCGTCACGATCTGGTTTTGCCCGGCCGACAAGCTGTTGCCGTAGATGGAAACGATCTGCCCGCTCAGCGCGGCCGACGGCGCATGCGGCGCGTAGTTGCTGAACTCGCGCGCCGGCACCGGCGACAGGCGGTCGCCCACATTCGCTTCCTGGCGCGTGCTGGTGATGGTGAACGTGGCCGGCACGATTTCGGGTTTGCCGTCGGCGCCGGTGCGGGTCGCGCCTTCACGCACATATTCGGCGGCGCCGACATAGGCCGCTTCGTAGCCCAGAACCTGCCCTGTGGCAGGATCTTTCAGCGCCTTGGCCTCGCGGAAGATGCGAAAGGCCCGGTCGGCCCCGAGGTCGCCGCGCACGTAGGCGGTTTCACCGCGCGACAGCAGCACGCGGCCTTCCTGGGCGGCCACGATGCGCGGTGCGAGATCGAGCTCATTGCCCTGGAAAATGATGGCCTCGTTCAGGAAAGGCTCGATCAGGTTGAACGGGATCGACGCGATGGCGCCGTCGCCCAGCGTTTCGCTGCGAACCCGTGGCGAGAGCTTCACTGTTCCGTCGCCGCCCACCGGCTGCCCCATGCGCAGGCTTGCCCGGCCGTTGGACTTGTCGAGATACAGCATTTGCCCCGGGTAGATCAGGTGCGGGTTGCGAATTTGCTGCAGGTTCATGCCCCACAGCTCGGGCCAGCGCCACGGGCTCTTCAGGAACAGCTTGGAAATGTCCCACAAGGTGTCGCCGCGCTTGACGGTGTAGGTGTCGGGCGCGTTCGCCACCAGTTCGGAAAGGGGCACGCCCGCCTGCGCGGCTTTTTGCGCTGTGTTGCGCTGCTGTTCGGTGATGGGGTAAGTTGCGGCGCTTGCCGGGTGGCCGTGCAGCAGTGCCGAGGTGGCCAAGGCCAGGGCGGCAAGCTGCCAGAGAGGGGCGGAACGGATGCGACGCGTCATGAACTTGAATCTCCAGCCGCCTGAGGGTAGAAACTGGCGGGATAGGGTTGTGCTGCAGAGCTTGCCCACCGCATCCACAGTTCGGCGAAAATGCTCAATCAGTTTCGCAGATTCTGCCTCTAAACCCTTGATATCGCAACGAAAGTGAGCCGCGGCGCAGCAAGGTGTGAGGCCTGTCACACCTTCCGGCGTTGCCCCGGTTCCACACCGCGTTGATGTTTGTGCTGATGCCGTCGACCGCCTCCAAAACGTAACTTTTCATGGCCAAACTCTCCATCCTTCGCTTCCCCGATCCACGCCTGCACACGGTCGCCAAGCCGGTGTCGCAGGTCGATGCGCGCATTCGGCAACTGGTCGACGACATGCTCGAAACCATGTACGACGCCGACGGCGTGGGCCTGGCGGCGACCCAGGTCGACGTGCACGAGCGGGTGATCGTGATCGACACCTCGGACACCCGCGACGCGCCGCACGTGCTGATCAACCCCGAGCTGACCGCGCGCAGCACTGAGATGAGCTTCACCGACGAAGGCTGTCTGTCGGTGCCGGCCATCTTCGACAAGGTGCAGCGCCACGCACGCGTGACCGTGCGTGCGCTCGACCGACACGGCGAGCCGCGCGAGATCGACGCCGAAGGCCTGCTCGCGGTCTGCGTGCAGCACGAGATGGACCACCTGCTGGGCAAGGTCTTCGTCGAATACCTGAGCCCGCTGAAACGCGACCGCATCAAGACCAAGATGCTGAAGAAAAGCCGCGACGAACTGCGTGGTTGAGGGCATGCGTGTCGTCTTCGCCGGCACGCCGGAATTCGCCCGCGCAGCGCTGGCGCAACTGCACGCGGCCGGCTTCGAGATTCCGCTGGTGCTGACCCAGCCCGACCGCCCGGCCGGCCGCGGCTTGAAGCTGCATGCCTCGCCGGTGAAGGACTTCGCGCTGCAACACGGTATTGCCGTCGCGCAGCCGCGCAGCCTGCGGCTGGACGGCAAGTACCCCGATGACGCTGCCCTCGCACGGCAGGCGCTCGACGCAGCGCGGCCCGAGGTGATCGTGGTTGCCGCCTACGGTTTGATCCTGCCGCCGTGGGTGCTCGACCTGCCGCGCCTGGGTTGCCTGAACATCCATGGCTCGCTGCTGCCGCGCTGGCGCGGCGCGGCGCCGATCCACCGGGCCATCGAAGCCGGCGATGCGCGCACCGGGATCACCATCATGCAGATGGACGCCGGCCTGGACACTGGCGAGATGCTGCTGGTCGAGGCCGTCGAGATCGCGCCCGACGACACCACGGCCACACTGCACGACCGTCTCGCGGCCCTGGGCGGCCGGCTGATCGTCAACGCCCTGACCCTGGCGGCTCGAAATGGCCTGCTGCCCCTAGCGCAACCGGAAGACGGCGTCACCTACGCGCACAAGATCGACAAGGCCGAGGGCTTGATCGACTGGCGCCTGCCGGCCGAGTTGATCGAACGCCGCGTGCGCGCCTTCGATCCGTTCCCGGGCACCAGCACCACGTCACCGGCCGGCGTGGTCAAGCTGTGGCGCGCCAGCGTCGCGGCCTCGCGCGATGGCGCCATGCCAGGCAGCGTGCTGCAGGTCGACGGCGACGGCATCACCGTGGCCTGCGGCGAAGGCGCGCTGTGCCTGCGCGAGCTGCAGCGCGCCGGTGGCAAGCGGCTGCCCGCACGCGAATTCCTGCAAGGCCAGCCCGACTGGGTCGGCCAACGCCTGGGCGATACGACGGCCCGCGAATGACGCCGCACCGACATTGAACCTCGGCTCGCCGGCCGCATCTGAAGCGCCAGGCAAAGGAGTTGCGCGCATGTTCAACCTGATGAAAACCGCCGTCCTGATGGCCGCGATCACGGCCCTTTTCATGACCATCGGCTCGCTGTTGGGCGGGCGCAGCGGCATGATGCTGGCGCTGGCCGTGGCGGTGGCCATGAACTTCTTCAGCTACTGGTTTTCCGACACCATGGTGCTGAAGATGTACAACGCGCAGCAGGTCGACGAGACCTCGGCGCCCCAGTTCTACCGCATGGTGCAAGACCTGGCGCAACGCGCCGGCCTGCCGATGCCCAAGGTCTATCTGATCAACGAGGACGCACCGAACGCCTTCGCCACCGGACGCAATCCGGAGCACGCTGCGGTGGCCGCCACCACCGGCATCCTGCGCACGCTCAGCGAGCGCGAGCTGCGCGGTGTGATGGCGCATGAACTGGCCCACGTGAAGCACCGCGACATCCTCATCAGCACCGTCAGCGCCACCATGGCTGGCGCCATTTCGATGCTCGCGAATTTCGCGATGTTCTTCGGCGGGCGCAACAGCGAAGGCCGCTCGACCAACCCCATCGTTGGCCTGCTGGTGATGCTGCTGGCACCGCTGGCGGCCAGCCTGATCCAGATGGCCATCAGCCGCTCGCGCGAGTTCGAGGCCGACCGTGGCGGCGCC
>JANNBZ010000438.1:0-20016 GCA_031386065.1 Burkholderiales bacterium | reverse complement strand
CGCCTGGTACTGGCCGCCGTTCATGCCGAAGCGGCCGATCATCGCCAGCATCATGTCCTTCGCGCTGACGCCGTCGGCCAGCCTGCCGCTCCAGCGCATGAAGAGGGTTTGCGGCACCTTCAGCCAGATTTCGCCGGTGGTGACGACGCCGAGCATCTCGGTCGCGCCGATGCCGAACATGTAGGCACCGAACGCGCCGCCGGTGGGCGAATGCGAATCGCCGCCGACGCAGAACATGCCGGGCCGGATGTGGCCGTGCTGCGGCACCACCACGTGGCAGATGCCCAGCGAGTCGTAGACATGCGGCAGCCGCTGCTCGGCGGCCCAGTCGCGCGCGATGCGCACGATGCGGCGCGACTCGGCGTCGGCCTCGGGCACGTAGTGGTCGATCACCAGCACGACCTTGTCCTTGTCCCAAATTTGCGCGCCCAGCTCGGCCAGCATCGGCTGCAGCCGACGCGGGCCGCTGGAGTCGTGGAACATCGCCAGGTCGACGCGGCAGGTGACGATCTCGCCCGGCACCACATGGCTGCGCCCGGCGGCGTGCGCCACCAGTTTTTGCGCCAGCGTGGTCAGGTGGCTCACGACAGCCCCAGGTAGGCGCGCTTCAACGCCGGGCTGGCAAGCAGCTCGGCGGGCAGGCCGGTGAAGCGCACGCTGCCGTTTTCCAGCACGCAGGCGCGGTGCGCGATCTCCAGCGACTGCGCCACGTTCTGCTCCACCAGCAACACCGACAGGCCGTCGCCGTTGAGCCGACTCACCAGTGCGAACAGTTCTTCGACCAGCAACGGCGACAAGCCCAGCGACGGTTCGTCCAGGATCAGCAGCTTGGGCTCGGCCATTAGTCCGCGGCCGATGGCCAGCATCTGCTGCTCGCCGCCGCTCATCGAGCCGGCCTTTTGCATCGCGCGCTCCTTCAGCCTGGGGAAGACGGCGAACATGCGTTCGAGATTGCTGGCGCGCCGTTCGCGGGCGCGTGTGAACGAGCCGAGTTCGAGGTTCTCCCGCACCGTCAAGTTGGGGAATATCTTGCGCCCCTCGGGCACCTGGATCAAGCCGGCGCGGACCACGCTGCGGTAGTGCGCCCGAGTCAGGTCGTGGCCGTCGAACCACACCCGCCCGCTCCACGCAGGGGTGATGCCGCAGACCGTGTTGTTCAGCGTCGACTTGCCCGCGCCGTTGCTGCCCAGCAGCGCCACGATCTCGCCGGCGCGCACCTGCAGATCAACCCCGCGCAGCACTTCGACGCGGCCGTAGCCGCCGTGCAGTTGCTCGATCTCCAGCAAGGCGGTCATGCCGGATGTGCTTTCAAACGCGCCGCCGTACCGTGGCCCAGATAGGCCTCGATCACGCGCTCGTCGGACGTCACCTGGGCCGGCGTGCCGGAGGCGATCAGTTGCCCCTGCGCCAGCACCCACACGTGTTCGGCCAGGTTCATCACCGCCTGCATCACGTGCTCGATCATCAGCACGGTGACGCCGCTGGCGGCGATGTTGCGGACCACCGGAATCATCTCGGCGATCTCTTGCGGGTTCAGGCCGGCCAGCACCTCGTCGAGCAGCAGCAGCTTGGGCTTCGTGGCCAGCGCGCGTGCCAGTTCCAGCCGCTTGCGGCCGGCCACCGTCAACTCGCCGGCGGGCTGGTCGAGCAGGGCGGCCAGGCCGACGCGCTGCGCCACCGCGTCGGCAGCGGCCAGTGCCTCGGCCCGTGGGCGCAGGTGCAGGTGCGCGCCCACCGCGATGTTCTCGCGCACGCTTTGCGCCGCGAACGGCTGCACGATCTGGAAGGTGCGCGTCATGCCGGCGCGCGCGTTCAGGTGCGGTGCCTGCCCGGTGATGTCGCGACCGTCGAAATGGATGCGACCGCTGTCGGGTTTCAGAAAGCCCGACATCAGCGCGAACAGCGTGGTCTTGCCGGCGCCGTTGGGGCCGATCAACGCCGTCAGCGTGCCGGGCCGCACGTTCAGGCTCACGGCCTGCACCGCGCGCAGGCCGCCGAAGGCGATCGATACGCCGGTCAGCGAGAGCAGGGCCTCAGCCATCGCGGCCCCGCCACACGTCGCGAACACTGCGGCCCATGCCCGACAGCCCGCGCGGCAGGAACATCACGATCAGCACCAGCACCGAGCCGTAGATCACCATGTTCAGGCCCGGCAACTGGCCGAACAGGTTGCGCGTGACTTCGGCCAGCAGGTGCAGCATGGCGGCCCCCAGCAGCGGGCCCCACAGCGTGCCGATGCCACCGACGATGGCCGCCACCAGCGCCTCGACTGAGGTGGCCGGGCCGAAGGCGATGGCCGGGTCCAGGTACTGGAACACCTGCACGTAGAACGCGCCGCCCGCGCCCATGAAGGCAGCCGACAGCGTGATGGCACCCAGCTTCACGCGCCATGGGTCGACGCCGACGGCACGCGCGGCGTCTTCGTTGTCGCGCACCGCCTGCAATTGCGCGCCGAAGCGCGAATGGCGCAGCCAAGCCGTCACCAGCAAGGCCGCCACCACGAAGCCCAGCACCAGCATGATGGAACCCTTGCGTGATGCGAACTGCAGGTTGGCGAACGATTCGCGCAGCGGCAGCATCAGCCCGACCCCGCCACCGGTGATGCCCACCGACACCGACAGAATGCGGAACACCTCGGCAAACGCCAGCGTCACCAGCGCGAAGTACGAACCCTTCAGCCCGTAGCGAAACGTCAGCGCGCCGACGAAGGCTCCGACCACCGCGGCCAGCGCCACCGACGCCACCAGCGCCAGCCAGGGGTTGAGCCCGAAGCTGAGTTGCGCGATGGCCTGCATATACGCACCGCTGCCGAAGAACAGCGCGTGACCGAACGAGAACTGCCCGCCGTAGCCGCCCAAGATGTTCCACGCCTGCGCCAGCAACGCGGCGTACAGCGCCATCATGATGAAGGTCAGCCACACGCCGGAATCGAGCACCAGCGTGGCCCCGACCACGGTTGCCGCAAACGCGGCGATGGCCAGCACGTCGCGGCTCGGCGTCTTCATGCGCTGGCCCCGAACAGGCCTTGCGGGCGGAACAGCAGCACGCCGATGAAGATCGCGAAGATGCCGATCTGGCCCAGCGATTCGCCCAGAAACAATCCGCCCAGCGACTCCACCACGCCGATCAGCAGCCCGCCCAGCAGCGCCCCCCTGAAGCTGCCCATGCCGCCGAGCACGACGATGGTGAAGGCCACCAGCACGAAGCCCGAGCCGACCTGCGGGTTCACGTAATACGCGGGCAGCAGGAAGCAGGCCGCCGCGCCCAGGCAGGCCAGGCCGATGCCGAAGCTCATCGCGTAGACATGGTCGACATCGATGCCCATCAGCTTGGCACCGTGCTTTTCTTTGGCGACCGCGCGGATCGCGCGGCCGAGGTCGGTGCGCGTCACCGTCCACATCAGCACCGCCGACGCGACCAGCGCGCCGGCGAACGCCACCAGCTTGGGCAGCGCGATGAAGGCCGGTCCGATCTGCAGCGTGGTCAGCGTGTAGGCGGTGTCGATGGTGCGGGTGTCGCTTTTGAAGAACAGCAGCGCCAGGTTTTCCAGCACGATGGACAGGCCCAGCGTGACGAGCAGGATGTTCTCGTCCTTGCCGTGGCTGGCGCGGTTGATGACGCCGCGCTGCAAGCCGTAGCCGAGCACGAACATCGCAGGCACGACCAGGGGCAGCGCCAGGTACGGGTCGATGCCCCAGCGCGCCTTCAGCCAGTACACCGCGTACAGCGCCACCATCAGCGCCGCGCCGTGCGCGAAGTTGATGATGTGCAGCACGCCGTAGATCAGCGTCAGGCCAAGCGCGATCAGCGCGTAGACCGCGCCGGTGGTCAGTCCGTTCAGGACCGACGGAAACAGGATGCCGAAGTCGAGCATGGTGCGAAGTCGTTCCCCGCAGCGGTGACAAAACTCCGTTCGGGCTGAGGTATCGAAGACCAGCGCGGCCCTTCGATACCTCAGGGTGAACGGTACTGATCGTTCAGGCGCGCAGCGGGAAGATGGGTTCCGCCTCGCGGAACTCGCGCGGCACGATGACGCGGATATCGCCCTTGATGACCTGCGTCATCAGCGGTTGCGCGCCCATGTTCTGGCCGTTCTCGAACTTCGTCGGGCCGTAGGGCATGAAGTGGTCGGCGAAGGTGCTCTTGGCCAGCGCGTCGATGATGGCGGCGCGGTCGGCGCTCTTGGCGCGCTCGATCGCATCGGCCAGCAGGCGCACGGCGGTGTAGGTGTTGAACACCTCGTAGCTGAAAAACAGGCCCTTGGCCTCGGTGCGCTTGCGCAGTTCGGCGCTGCGTTTGTCCTTCGGGTTGAACCAGTGGTTGCAGTCGATGATGCCGTTCGCCGCTTCCGGGAATTCCTTCAGGAATTTGTAGCTCGATGCCGCCCCGCCCAGCACTGAATAGATCGCCTTCGGGCTGACCTTCTGCTGCTGCATCGTGCGCACCAGCAGCGCGTATTCGTTGTAGTAGTTGGCCGGGATCACGATGTCGGGGTTGACCGCCTTCATGCGCAGCACGATGTTGTTGAAGTCGCGCGTCGGGTTGGCGTGCTTGATGACCTCGGTCACCGTGTAGCCGTAGCCCGGCAGTTCGCGCGCCAGCAGGTTGGCGGTGCCGGTGCCGAACAGGCTCTCTTCGTGAATGATCATCACCGTCTTGGCCGGCTTGCCGGCGGCGGTGTTCAGCACGTGCAGGTTGGCCATCGCCACCTGTGCGCAGACGCGGTAGCCGGGGCCGAAGCGGAAGGTGTTTTTCAGGCCGCGCTCGACGATCTGATCGGCCACGCCGATGTCCACCACGTGCGGCAGGTTGTACTTGGCCGCGGCCTGCGTGGTGGCCAGGCAGATGGCAGAGGCGTAGGCGCCGACCACCGCCGCGCAGCCGGCCTCGTTCATCTTCTCGATCTCGGCGGTGCCGGCTTGCGGCGTGCTTTGCGCGTCGCCTAGCAGCACTTCGAGCTTGGCGCCGCCCATGGACTTGATGCCGGACTTGTTGATGTCCTCGATCGCCATCAGCGCGCCTTCGCGGCACTGCTGGCCCGAGTACGCCAGCGCGCCCGTCACCGGGTGCAGGATGCCGACCTTGACCGTCTTCGGCTGCGCGCCGCCGATCAGCGGGAAGCCCAGCGCCGACGTGCCCACCAGGGCGGCCGAGCGTTGGATGAAGGCACGGCGGCGGGCGAGTGGGCTCATGAGAATCTCCTGGCGGTGGAAGGGAAGAGAAGTGGATGCGTGTCAATGAAACTGGGCCGACAGCTCGGTGCTGACCCACAGCTTGGCGTCGATGTCGCCGACGCGGGACAACTGCATTTCGTACTGGTAGCGGTCGGGCCGGTACAGGCCTTGCAGCCACTGCACCGGACGCTCCTGCGTGTCGTACACCAGGCGCTGCACGGCGAGCAGGGCGCTGCCCACGTCGACATCAAGCGCGCGCGCCACCGCCGCATCGGCCAGCTTGGCCGAGATGTTTTGCACCGCGCGGCCGATCTCGACGCCTGACTCTTCGATCAGCATCAGGATCGGCCTCTTCGCCAGCTCGCGCCTGCCGAAGCCGCTGGCGAACGACTGCGGCACATGGGTGGTGATGTGCGACAGCGGGCCTTCACGGGTGGCGCGAACGCGCACCGCTTTCTGCACCGGCGTGCCGGCGGCGAGGGCCAGGTGACGCGCCACCGCGCTGGAGGCCGGCAGCACCTCGCACTGCAGCACCTTGACCGAGGTGCGCAGCCCCATGTTGACGATGTTCTCAAGCAGGCCGGTGAGCTGCGCGTGCTGCTTCGGCAGCGTGCTGGCGGATCGAGATGATCGCGCCGGCCGTTGCGAAGGCGGCGACAAGGCCACGGTGCCGCGCCCCGGCGCGCGTGCGATCAGCCCGTCGAGCACCAGTTGTTGCAGCGCGCGGCGCACCGTGACGCGGGCCACGCCGAAGTCTTTCATCAGGTGAATTTCACCCGGCACGCCGGCCGCGAAGCGGCCCTCGGCGAGCTGCTCGCGCAGCACCAGATAGATCTGGTGGTACTTGGGCAGCGGCAAGCCGGGGTTCATGCCGTGCAGTGTGCAGCGCTTCCAATGTCCTGGCAATAGGACAAATGACGGCTCAGCAGGCGGAACCTTGTGCCGGCTACTTGACCCAGGTGTTGAGCTGGATGATGGGCAGCAGCACGGCCAGCACGATCAGCATCACCACGCCGCCCATCGCGACGATCAGCAGCGGCTCCAGGATCGTGGCCATGGCGAGTGCGCGGCGCTGCACTTCCATGCCGAGCTGGCGCGCGGCGCGGTCCAGCATGGTGGGCAACTGGCCGGTCTGTTCACCGAGGCGCGAGAACATCGCCAGCAGGCCCGGGAAGCGCTTCTTGCCGGCCAGTGCCGACGCCAGTGGCGCGCCTTCGCGCACCTGCGTCAGCGCCTCCATCGCGTCGGCGCGCATCGCGCGGTTCGACAGCGTTTCGGCCGCCGCCTGCAGCGCTTTCAAAATCGGCACGCCGGCCCCGGCCAGCATCGCCAGCGTGCCCGCAAAGCGCGCCGCGTTGTAGCCGCGCGCCAGCTTGCCGACCAGCGGCAGGCCCAGCCAGGCGGCGTCGAAACGTTCGCGGAAGGCCTCGTTGCGCAGCATCACGCTGAGCGTGACGCCGGCACCGATCAGCGCCAGCAACAGCAGCCAGCCGTAGCTGCGCAGAAAGGCGCTGATGGCCAGCATGGCCACCGTCAGGCCCGGCAGCGCGCGCTTCGAGCTGGTGAACACCGAGGCCACCTGCGGAACCACGTAGGTGACCAGGAAGATCACGATGACAACGGCGATCAGCGACACGATGGCCGGGTACAGGGTGGCGCCGATCAGCTTGGCCTTCAGTTCCTGGCGTGCTTCCAGGTCGTCGGCCAGCCGTTCCAGCACCTGGCCCAGCGCGCCGCTTTGTTCGCCCGCCGCGACCACGCCGCGATACACGTCGTCGAACTCGCGCGGTGCACTGCCCAGCGCCTGCGCGAACGGCGCGCCGGCATTCACCTCGGCGCGCAGGTGCGCCACCAGCTCGCGCTGGCGCGGGTCTTCGGCTTCGTCGGTCAGCGCAGTCAGCGCACGTTCGAGCGGCAGGCCGCTGCCGACCAGGCCGGCGAGCTGGCGCGTCCACACCGCCAGGTTGGTCGAATTGAAAACACGGCGCGAAAAGTTCTTGCCACTGGTCTGCGTGCCGGCCGACACCACCTGCGTGACCGCCAGCGGCACCAGCGACTGCTGGCGCAACTGTGCCCGCGCGGCCTTGGCGTTGTCGGCCTCCAGCAAGCCGGTGGTCGACTTGCCGGCAGCGGTGAGGGCCTCGAATTTATACGCAGGCACAGCGAGACCAGCTTGCGTCGCGGTCCTCACCCCAACCCTCTCCCAGGGGGAGAGGGAGGAACACAGCCGGCGAAGCGAAGCGCAACTCAAGCAACAACGGCAGACGGGTTTCCCGGCTGCAGCGTTGGCGCCCCCTCGGGGGGCAGGAGCGAAGCGACGTGGGGGCCATCATTCTCGCGTCACCCGCATCACTTCTTCGGCCGACGTGACGCCTTCTGTGACCAGCCGCTCGCCGTCTTCACGCATCGACTTCAGCCCACCCTGTTCTGCGGCGACGAAGATTTGCGACTCGGCGGCGCGGCTGTGGATCAGCGAACGCACCTTGTCGTCGGCCACCATCAACTCGTAGACGCCGGTGCGGCCCTTGTAGCCGGTGCTGCCGCAGGCCACGCAGCCCACCGGGTGGTAGCGGCCACGCGGATCGACCTTCTTGCACTGCGGGCACAGCTTGCGCACCAGCCGCTGCGCCAGCACGCCGAGCAGGCTGGAGCTGAGCAGGAAGGGCTCGACGCCCATGTCGATCATCCGCGTGATGGTGCTGGGTGCGTCGTTGGTGTGGACCGTGGCCAGCACCAGGTGGCCGGTCAAGGATGCCTGAATCGCGATTTGCGCGGTCTCGTAGTCGCGGATCTCGCCGATCATCACCACGTCCGGGTCTTGGCGCAGGATCGCGCGCAGCGCCTTCGCGAACGTCAGGTCGATCTTCGGGTTCACCTGCGTCTGGCCGATGCCGGCGAGTTCGTATTCGATCGGGTCTTCGACCGTCAGCACGTTGGTGCCCGCGATGTCGATGCGGCCGAGCGACGCGTACAGCGTGGTCGTCTTGCCCGAGCCGGTGGGCCCGGTGACCAGCACGATGCCGTGCGGCTGCTGGATCAGTTTGTCGAAGCCTTTCAACACCTGCCCGCTCATGCCCAGCGATTCGAGCGAGAACTTCGAGTCGCCTTTGTCCAGCAGCCGCAGCACCGCGCGCTCGCCGTGCGCCGACGGCTGGGTGGACACGCGCACGTCGACCGCGCGGCCGCCGATGCGCAGCGAAATGCGGCCGTCCTGCGGCAGCCGCTTCTCGGCGATGTCGAGCTCGGCCATGATCTTCAGGCGCGAGATCAGCGCTGCGTGCAGCGCCTTGTTCGGTTGCACCACTTCGCGCAGCGTGCCGTCGACACGAAAGCGCACCGCGCTGCTGCGCTCGTACGGTTCGATGTGGATGTCGGACGCGCCGTCTTTCGCGGCCTGCGTCAGCAGCGCGTTCAGCATGCGGATGATGGGCGCGTCGTTCGAGGCTTCCAGCAGGTCCTCGATCGCTGGCAGCTCCTGCATCATGCGGCCCAGGTCGACCGCGCTTTCCACTTCGCCGATGACGGTGGCGGCGCTCGATTCGCTGCCCGCATACGCCACCGCAATCCGGTTGCCCAGGGTGGACGCCGCCTCGCGCTCCAGCTGGTCGACCCGGTACAGCCGCAGCACCTCGCCCAGCGCGCTGAGTGACACGCTCTCGGGGGCCCACAGCACCAGCCGCTCGCCGTCGTCTTCGAGCAGCAAGGTGTGCGCCTTCGCGTAGGCGTAGGGCAGGGGGTGGCGTGCGCCCATCGCGTGGCCCTCAGTTGCTCGGCGCCGGCGGCTTGGCCGGGCCTTGCGTGCCCGGTGAGCTGGGCGGCACGTTCAGCGGCACGTCGGGTGTGGCGACATTGCGCGACGGCGGCAGCACCGGCGATTCGTTGATCGGCAACAGCAGGCTCGGCGTCGGCTGCGCATCTTTTTGCTGCGCGCGGATCAGGTCGTAGCGGTCGAGCGACAGCTTGTTCGCGGTCTCGGCGTCGCGCATCACGACCGGGCGCAGGAAGACCATCAGATTGGTGCGCGTCTTCGAGCGGCTCTCGCTGCGGAACAGCGCGCCCACGTAAGGCAGGTCGCCGAGCAGCGGGATCTTCGACTTGTTCTCGGAGTAGCGGTCTTCGATCAGCCCGCCCAGCACGATGATCTGGCCGTCGTCGACCACCACGTTCGATTCGATCGAGCGCTTGTTGGTCGACGGGCCGGCGTTCGAGGTGCCCGGCGCCACCTTGTCGGACAGGCTCGACGACTCCTGGAAGATCTGCATGCGGACCACGCCGTTTTCGCCGATCTGCGGCCGGATGCGCAGCGTGATGCCCACGTCCTTGCGTTCGATGGTCTGGAATGGATTCGTCGCGGCGGTGCCGGTCTGCGTGAACTGGCCGGTCACGAAAGGCACGTTGCTGCCGACGATGATCTTGGCTTCCTCGTTGTCGAGCGTGATCAGGTTCGGCGTCGAGACGATGTTGGTGTTGCTCTGGCTCTGCAGGATGCGCGCAATCGCCGACAGCCCGTAGATGCCGCCGTAGTTGCGGATCAGCCCGACGTTCAGGCCTTCCGAGATGCCCGTGGCGGCCGTCGCCCCGCTGACGCGCCCGTTCGCCACGGCGGCGGCAAGGTCGATGATGTTGTTCGCGCCGGGGCCGAAATTGGTGCCGCCCGCAACCAGGTTCTTGTCGCCTTTCTGGCCGATCAGCCCCTGCCACTGAAAGCCGAAGTCGGCGGCGTTGTCGCCCGACACCTCGACGATCATGCTTTCGATGTAGACCTGTGCGCGCCGCGAGTCGAGCTGCTCGATCATCGCGCGCACCTGCCGGTACAGCGGTTCGGGGCCGGTGATGACCAGCGAGTTGGTGGCCGGGTCGGCCTGCACGAAGCCGCCGGTCGAGGGCGACGGCGAGGCGCTGATCGGCGCGGCCGCCGCCGAGCTGGTGGCACCGGCCGCGCCGCCGAGGCCGGGCACGCCACCGAGCTGCGCCGAGGCCGGCGTGGACTGCCCGCCCGAGGCGCCGCCGCCGCCCGCCGTGAACGCGGCGCGCAGCACCGCCGCCAGCTTCACCGCGTCGGCGTTCTTCAGGTGCACGACCCAGATGTTGCCGGTGGCCGCCGAGCCTTGCAGCGGCTGGTCGAGCTTGTCGACCAGCGAGCGGATGGACGCCATGCGCGACGCGTTCGGCGCGCGCACGATCAGCGAGTTGTTGCGTGGGTCCACCAGCACGGTGGCCGCGCCGGTGACGGCCGAGCCCGGCACGCCCGGCGTCAGCGCACCGGTGTCGGACAGGCGCTGCACGAGTGCGGCCACATCGGTCGCGACCGCGTGCTTGAGCGTGATCACTTCCACCTCGCCGGCGCCGGGCGTGTCCATCGCGGCAATGATCTTGGCGATGCGCTGCAGGTTGTCGGCGTAGTCGGTGATGACCAGCGTGTTGTTGCCGGGGTTGGCGTTGATGGTGTTATTGGCACTGATCAACGGCCGCAGCACCGGCACCAGGTTGTTGGCGTTCTCGTGGGTCAGGCGAAAGATCTGCGTCAGCACCTGGTCGCCGCGGCGCGTCGGGTCGCCCACCGACACGGTGCCGGTCTGCACCTTGGCGTCGGCCTCGGGCACCACCTTGAACAGCCCGCCGGCCTCGACCACGGTGAAGCCCAGGCCGCGCAGCGACGCCAGGAAACTCAGGTAGGCCTCGCGCGGCGACAGCGGCTGTTCGCTGTACAGCGTCATCGTGCCCTTGACGCGCGGGTCGACGATGAACTGCTGCTTCAGGATGGCGGCCATCGCGCGCGTCACGCCTTCGATGTCGGCATTGACGAAGTTCAGCGTCACCGGCTCGCCGCGAAAGCGCGCGTTGGCCGACTGGGCCTGCACCGGCAGCGCCGGGGCCAGGCTGGCGCACAGCAGCGCGACGGCGGTGGCGCCGGCCAGCGCCGAGCGCATCTGGCGCGGCGGTCGCGTGGGGCGCGAGGGCTTGTTCATGGTCATCCGATCGAAATGACGGACCGCGCGCCTTCGCGCCGCCCGATGATGTTCAGCAGGTTGGACAGGGCGGCTTCGTCGGCCGCCTGCGCCCGCGCTTCGCCGCGAAAGCGCAGCTTGCCTGCGCCTGACGAGCCGGCGCCACTCAGTTGCAAGGCGCCTTCCAGGGTACTCAGGTTCAGCTGCGCGGTGCCGGCGTTGGCCGCGTCGCCGCTGACGCTGAGGCGGTAGCTGCCCAGCGTCGGCAAAGTCGACAGCCGCGACGACACGTTGACCAGTTCCAGTTCGGCGCGGCCGTCGACCCGCCAGCGGCCCTGCACCGCCTCGACCGTCATGCCGGGCGACACCAGCCGTGCCACGCCGCCGAGCTGCAAGGTGTTCCAGGGCGTGCCCAGGCCGGCCAGCCAGGCGCTCGGCCACTGGCCGACCCAGCCCGCCGTCGGCAGCAGGCTGGCGCTGATGCGGCCGAAGCCGGGCCGCAGCCGCACCGCCACCGTGCCGTTCAGGCAGCAGTCATGTGAGGCCAGCAATTCGAACGAGGTGCCACGCCAACCGAGGGTCCAGACCAGGCGACCCGGAAGTGCGCTGGCGTCGCGGCTGCCAGGTCCGCCGGTGAGCACCAGCACCGCACTGCCCGACCACAACGTGCCGCGGGCGTCGGCCAGCAACACGCGCTCGCCGCTGGCCGACGACACCGCCTGCGCCAGCCAGGCGGCCGGGGCGAAGAAGGTGACGCCGAGCAGCGCACCGAGCAGGCTGCCCGCAACCGCCCAGCGCGCGGCCGCGCCGCGCGAGCGGTCCCAGGCCAGTTCGGCAAAGGTCGACTCGCCCCAACCGGTGGCGGCCGCCGTGGGCGCCCAGCGCGGCGTGCGCTTGCGCAGGATCATGGCGTGCCTCCGAGAGCGACCACCATGGTGCCGGCGAAGCCTTGTGGATTGCGCACCAGTTGAACCTCGACCGCGCGGGCTCGCGCGGTGCTGCGCGCTTCTTGCAGCCAGGCCCGCAGCGCCTCGGCGGAAATGCCGGTGGCGGTCAGCGTGGCGCGGTCGCCTTGCACGGCCAGCCGCGCCTTGTCGCCGAGCCGCTCGGTGGCGGACTTCAGCGCCAGCGCCGCTTGTGCGGGCGGCACCGGCGGCGCGCCGCGCAGGCTCAGCGTTTCGGCGGCCAACCGCTGCATCTGCTGCAACTGCGCGTCCAACTGGTCGAGCCGGGCCGGTGCGGCGCGCACCGTGCGCAGGGCCGGTTGAATGGCCAGCATCCACAACAGAAAACCGATCAACACCACGGCGGCCAGCGTGAGATAGCGGCGCTCGCGCGGGGCCAGTGCCCGCCAGCGCCCGCCCAGCTGTTGCCGGAAAGCGGTCCAGGCCGGCGGTGCGGACAGGCTGCGGGTGTTCAAAGCGAAGTTCCGGTTGCGGTTGCGGGTGCGGTTGCGGTGCCGGTGGCGCGGCTCAGCACCAGCTTGCCGTTGCTGGCGTCGACCGCCCAACCGCCTGGCCGCAGGCGGCTGCGGAAGTCGGCGATCTGCGCGTCGGTCCAGCCAGCGGCCGGCAGGCTGAGGCGGCCGGGCTCGAAGCCGAGCGACTCCACCGGTGGGCGATCGGCGGGCCAGGCCGCAGCCGCGACCTGCAGCATCGGCTCCAGGTCGGTGTCGCCGGGTTTGCCGGCGGCGGTGCGCACGGTTTGCGCTTCGCGCTGCATTTGCAGCGGTGCGTCAAGCACGGCGCGCACCTGCGGAAAGGTGGTTTGGAGCAGCCGGGTCATGGCCAGCCGTTTGTCGGCCAGCAGCGACTCCTGGTGCCAGGCCCACAGGTTGAGCCCCATGATGTTCAGCAGCAGCAAGCCGATCAGCCCGTAGCGCGCCGGGCGCCAGGCCGGGCTGAAGAACTGCTTCAGCGAATCGCGCAGTGCGCGCGTGCCGCGGTTGCGCCGCGCGAGTTCGAACTGGCGCAGGTTCCACAGCGTGCGCGACGCCTGCAGCGCGCGCTGTGCGGTCGACATGATGTTGACCGGCACGCCCAGCCACTGCTCGGCCGCCGAGGCCGCGCCCGGTGAGGCGCTGAAGCGCGCGCCGACCGTGACTTCGGGCGGCAGCACAGCGCGCGCCAGGCCGCCCTGCAGGCTGAGCGTGGCCACGCCGGCCAGGTGGCTCCAGGTCAGCGCGACACTGCCAGCCAGCGCGTCGTCGGTTGCGTCGCCGTTGCTGAAATGTCCGGTCGGCGGGTCGTCGGGCCACGACGATGGCGCCACCCGGTCGACGAACACGTTGGCTTGTTCGAGTGCTGCCAGCTCGCTGCGCAACCAGGCGCGGTTGACGGCTGCGATCCAGGTCGGCTCGCCCGCCGTGGCCTGTGGCGCAACCGCCAGGTGCGTGGCCTCGGCGTCGTCGAGCAGGCCGTCTTCGAGCACGCCGGTCAGCGCGGCGCGCAGGCGCGCGGCAGGCGCCTTGGGCAGGCTGATGCGGTGCCAGGCCACGTCGGTGTCGGCCAGCACGGCGATCACGGTGTCGGCCTTCGGCAGCAGCGACGCCGCGCAGTGGCCTTGCGATTCCAGCAGCAGGCCGTCGGGGCTGAGCGCGTAGGTGTACTCGGTGCCCACGCCGGCCCGCTCGGCCACGGCAACGCCAGGGCTGCGAGCGTGCAACCTCGAACGGGCGGCGATGCGGACAATCAGGTACGACATGGTGGAGATGAGCCGAGGAACAGTCAGGCTGCGTCGATTGTAGGCACCCGGCGAATACAAGCCTTCACAAATCAACGACTTACCGGGTGTTGTTGTAGCGAACTCGCAGCATGAATTGCGCTAGCTGCGGGCTCAACCACCGGCCTCCCGCGTGCTTTCGCGTTGCCGCTGCAAGGGCACGATCTGCAGACCCTGCCGTTCGACCAGCGAGCGCTCTTCGAGCACGCGGTCGACCAATCGCAGCCGGCCTCTGAGCTCGAAGAAGCTCGAGGTGACGTCGACGCGGCGCGCGTCGAGCACGATGTCGGCGCCCAGCAGCGGCTGCGCTTTTTCCCGGGTGTCGAAGGGGGTGCGCTGGCGCGCTTCGACCAGCCGCTCGGCGCCGCCGAGGTCGAGCTTGTCGATCACCGCCGCCAGCACCTGCGCCGGCGCCGTGTTGAGGTTGACGGTGGTGCGCACCGGCAGCAGCACCACGTAAGGCGTCATCAACCGGATGCTGGCCTCGTCGACACCCAGCCAGGGCAGTTGCGCCACCGACTGCGGCAGCAAGGGCGGATTCGCCTCGGCGCCGCCGACCGGCAGGCTGAGCGCGCGGTTCATGCCGCTGGCGATGCGCGCCGCCAGATCGGAGGGCACCGCGATCAATTCAAACAGGCGCGTCAAGACAGCCTGCTCGGCGGGCACGATCTGGCCGGCGTCGACCAGGTTGCGCAGGTTGTAGCGCGACTGCGCGTCGGTGATGCTGCCCGACAGGAAGGCTTCGGGGCCATCGTCGGTGTTGCTCTTGTCGGCGGCCAGAAAGGTCGACAGCCGCGCCTCGGCCAGCGGCGTGGCCCAGGGCTCGCCCAGGTGGTCGGCGCCGCCGTTGCGCGCGTCCTCGCGCAGGATCAGCCGCGCCCAGTCGAGCGCGCCGGACAGAATCCACGCCGATTGCACGCGCGCCCGCTCGGCCGCCTCGACCTGCACCGCGCGCCATTGCTGCCAGACCATCGCGCTGGCCATCGTGGCAATCAGGGCCAGGATGATCATCGCGATCAGCAGCGCGGCCCCGCGCTGGCGGTGGCGTTGATGCGGGTGCGTCATGGCTGCTGCGGCCCGAGTGCGGTGTCGCGCGTCAGGCTGCCGGTCTGGCCGCTGCCTGGCGCGAAGCTCAGTTGCAGTCGAACGCCCGACGGCAGCAAGGCACGCGCCACGACACCGCTGGCCGACGGCGCGGGTGGTGCCAGGTCGGCGCTGGACTGTGCGTTGGTCCAGGCGTTGCCGCGAAAGAACACGACCTGCCAGGTGGACACGCCGGTCAAGGTGTCGAGCTGGCCCGGCTCGCTGCCTTGGAACTGCAGCGTGCGCAGCCACTGCTCCTGCAGTTCGTTGCGGCCGGTCACCACCGGGCCTGCCCAGCGCTGCAGCACACCCGACGCCGTCGACTCGGCACTCGGGCGCAGTGACCACACCACCACCTGCATGCCGCCTGCGGTTCGGCGCGTCAGGCGCAGGCTGCTGCCGTCGAATTGCAGGCCGGGGGTGGCACTGGATTCTTGCACCGACGCCAGGTCCTGCTCCCACTGGGCCACCACCGTGTTCAGGCGCAGCGTCTGTTCCAGCCGTGCCTGGCTGGCGTCGCGCGTGCGCACCACGCCCGAGACGCCCTGCCACGCCATCGCCGCCATCAGCGCCATGATCATCAGCGCCACCAGCACTTCGACCAGGGTGAAACCGCGCTGCAAAGCGTTCACGTCAGTAGCGCGACATCACGGTGGACAGCGCCAGCACCGGCTGCCCCTCGGCGTTGACGACCTGCGCATCGACACGGCGGAAGTTCGGGTTCAGCGTCGGCCGCGTCACCAGCTTGCCGGTGTAGGTGCGGCCGAGTTGTTCGCAACTGAAATCGGCGTCACCGACGCTCGGGTACTGGCGGGCCAGTTTGAGGGCGGTGAGCTGGTTGTCGGCGCACCACTGCGCTTCGCTGACTTCGGTGAGTCGCTGCGCATTGGCCGTCAGCGCACCGGCGGCCTTGATGCCGGCGCCCAGCGTGACGGCAACGATGGCCAGCGCCACCAGCACCTCGATCAGCGTGAATCCGCGAGCGTCGCGTGAGGAGTGCATCTCAGCACCGCCCGGCCGTTTCGAAGGGGCTGAGCGCCCTCTCGGGGGGCAGCGAACACAGTGAGCGTGGGAGTCTCATCTCAGCGCGCCGGGGCTGGGGTCTCGCTCGCCACTGCGAACGGGCCGAGTCCGTCGGTCGCCAGTGTGAGTCGCTGGTCGGCCAGCCGCAGCAGGATGCGCTGCTCGCCGATGATGGGTTCGGGCCCGAGCATCACGGCCCGCGCGCCGACCACGTCGGCCGCTGTTCCCGGTGCCAGCCAGCGCGACGGCAGTTGGTTCGATGCAGGCAAGCCGACGAAGCGGAAGTCGCGCTCGGGGTCGCCGCCACCGCTGGGCTCCCACCACACCTGCAGACCCGAACTGCGCGCCTCGGCACGGGCAGATTCCAGAAGTGCTGTCAGGCGCGCCGCTTCTTGTTCGAGCCGGCTGGCGGCGGGGTCGCGCAACGCGAACGTGACGAGTCCCGAGGCGATGGCGATCAGCGCCACCACGATCAGCAACTCGATCAGCGTGAAGCCCTGCAGGTGTCGCTTCACGGCAAGCGTCTCCTTACTGCCAGGAGCCCACTTCGGCGTTGGTGCCCTCGCCGCCGATGACGCCGTCGGCCCCGTAGCTGAAGACGTCGATCTCACCCTTTACACCGGGGTTGGCGTACAGGTAGGGCCGACCCCAGGGGTCGTTCGGCAATTTGTCGAGGTACGGTTTCCAGGTGGGGGGAATCACACCCACCGTCGGTTTGGCGACCAGCGCCTGCAGCCCCTGTTCGCTGCTGGGAAAGCGTTGGTTGTCGAGCTTGTAAAGCTTCAGCGCCTGCATCAGGTTGTTGACGTCGGTGCGGGCGGCGGTGACGCGCGCTTCGGACGCCCGGTCGAGCACATTGGGCACGATCAGCGCGGCCAGCACGCCGATGATGACCAGCACCACCATCAGCTCGATCAGCGTGAAGCCGCGTCGCAAGCGCGTGGCTGGCAAGGGGGGTCGCGTGGGGCGCGTGAGGTGGGTCATGGGGGTGCGGCGGGGGTGCCGGATGAGGGAGGCCGGGTGAGGCTGAATCATAATGGCCGCATGACCGCTCGACTGTTTGCATTCGCCGTCTGGGCCGCCCTGGCCGCCAGCGTGGCGTTCTGGGGTTTGCGGCTGCTGGTGACTTCACCCGCCACACCGGCTCAGGCCGTGGCGGTCTCGGCTGGTGCGGCTGCCAATGCTGATGTGTCGCGTCTGCTCGGGGTGTCGCCGAAGGCGGTCGACAACGACGCCCAGGTGGTGGCCCCCGAGATCGCATCGCGATTTCGCCTGACCGGTGTGATGGCACCGAAATCGAACGCCACCTCGGCGCAAGGCGTGGCGCTGATTTCGGTCGACGGCAAACCGCCGCGGGCTTTCGGTGTCGGTGCACGCGTCGACGGCGACCTGCTGCTGCAGTCGGTGAGCCTGCGCAGCGCGTCGATCGGCGTTGCGCAGGCAGCACCTTCCGTGGTGCTCGAACTGCCCGTGCTGCCGCCGCCCGCCACCGGCAGCCTGCCACCGGCTGGGCTAGGGCTGGGCATGGGCTCGGCGCCGACCGTGATGCCGGGCCTGTCGCCGTCGGCGCTGGTGCGTCAGCAGCAGCCGGTTCCGCTGGCACCGCCCCCGACCGCGACACCCGCCGCGCCGCCCAAGCAGCCGGGACCGGACGCGCAGTCGCAATAAGCCGCAGCGCGCTTCGGCGCCACTGCGCTCAGAGCGAAGCCGGACCGCTGGCCACCGCCGACATCGCGGCCGGCAGGCTCGGTCCCGGATCTTCCCCTTCGGCCACTTCGGCCAAAAGCGCGGCGGCGCTGTAAATCAAGGGCCAGGCCAGCGTGGCCCCGGTGCCATCGGTGCTTTCCATGCCCAGTTCCAGCAGCGCAGAAGCCCGAAACAGGCCCAGCGCGTGGTCGAGCCCGGGGTGGCAATGGCTGCGGCTGAAGACGCAGTAATCGGTGACAGCCGGCGCGATGCGCGAGGCCACCATCAACGCCGCACAGGCGGGCATGCCATCGGCAATGATGAGGTGCCGCTTGCTGCCGGCCACCAGCATCACGCCGACCATCATCGCCATCTCGAAGCCCCCGAAGGCGGCCAGCACTTCGACCGGATCGGTCACGTCCTTGTGGCGCCCCTGCGTACCCTGCAGCAAGCCCAGTTGACGCGCCAGATCGTCCTGCTTCATCGCCGGGCCGGTGATGATCAGGTCGCGCAGGTTCGCACCGGACAGCCGCGACAACACCAGCGACGCGCTCTCATGAGAACCCACGCCGACGCCGGCACAGGCGATCGCATTGCCGGGCAGCGCGTCGGCGATTTCCATGCCTGCGCGGATGGCGGCGTGCGCCTGGTCGAGCGACATGGCCGACGTGACGCGGGCGTTGCGCGTGCCGTGTGCGATCTTGCGGGCCAGCAGGCGCGCGTGCGGCTGCACCGAGTCGGCCAGCCCCGAATCGACGACCGACAGCTCCAGGCCCTGGATGCGCGCGAACACCGCGACCGGCAACTGCGAGGTCAACAGGCCGTGAACCACGCGAGCGGTCGGCAGCTTGGCTGCGTCGCCGATGCCGTCCACCGCCATGCCGTGGTCGGCTGCGAACAGCACGATCTGCGGGTTTCGAAAGCGCGGCTTCAGCGTGTTCTGGATCAAGCCCAACCGCACCGCCAGCGGCTCCAGTTCGCCGAGCCCGCCGGTGGTTTCACTGCGCCGCAGCAGCTTGTCGCGCAAGGCCTGCTCGAGTGGCGGGTTGGAGGTGGGAACGATCAGCGAGCGGTTGACGGACATGGCGCCCCGTGAGAGTTCAAAGGTGGGATCGAGCCGGATGATTCCATGCCGGGCGCTGCGAGCAGCGCTGTCGGCCGCGTCTGCCCTGGCTCGGCCAGGAAGCGTGCATTGTGGGGCCGGCTTCGCGCCGGCCGCAAGCTCGCGCCAGCGCGCTCAGGCCGGAACGACGCGCCTGAGTCAACTGCGCAGAGCAGGCCTGAGCTGAGCCGACTTCGCTGCACAGCTTCGCAGGTGCTTCGCTGCGTCGGGGCTCGGGCCTGCACGTCTGTGGTCGATCAACGTTCTGCATCGGCCTTCGCGAGCCGACTGCGCTGGACAGCTCCGCAGGTCCTTCGCTGCGTCGGCTCACCGCAGGAACAGCCGGTAGGCCGGGTTGTCGGTTTCATCCTGACACGGATAGGCCAGCGCCCGCAGGAACGCGTTGAAGGCCTGGGTGTCGCTGGGCGGAACCTGGATGCCGACCAGGATGCGGCCGAAGTCGGCACCCTGGTTGCGATAGTGAAAGAGGCTGATGTTCCAGTCGGGATGCATGCTCGACAGAAAACGCATCAGCGCCCCGGGACGCTCGGGAAAAATGAAACGGTACAGGCGCTCGTTGGCCGCGAGGTCGCTGCGCCCGCCCACCATGTGGCGCACATGCTGTTTGGCCAGTTCGTCGTCCGTCAGGTCAAGCGTGTCGAAGCCGTGCTTGCTGAAGCGTGCGGCCAGCGTGCGGGCCTCGTCTCGCTTGGCCGTGGCCAGGCCGACGAAGACGTGGGCCTGCTTCGCGTCGGAGATGCGGTAGTTGAATTCGGTCACCGAACGCGGGCCGATCAGCTCGCAAAAGCGTTTGAAGCTGCCGCGCGCTTCGGGGATGGTCACGGCAAACACGGCTTCGCGTTCCTCGCCCACCTCGGCCCGTTCGGCGACGAAGCGCAAGCGGTCGAAGTTCATGTTCGCGCCGCAGGTGATGGCAACGAAGGTCTGGCCCTTGCACCGGTGCGTGTCCACGTACTGTTTGACCGCCGCCACGCCCATGGCGCCAGAAGGCTCGAGGATGCTGCGGGTGTCCTGAAACACGTCCTTGATGGCGGCGCAGACCGCGTCGGTGTCGACCACCACATAGTCGTCGACCCACTTGCGCGCCATGCGAAAGGTTTCCACGCCCACCAGTTTAACGGCCGTGCCGTCGGCGAACAGGCCGACCTCGTCGAGCTGAACGCGCTTGCCGGCGCGCACCGAGCGAAGCATCGCGTCGGAGTCGGTCGTCTGGACGCCGATCACCTTGATCTCGGGGCGCACCGCCTTGATGTAGGCC
>JANNBZ010000169.1:0-17386 GCA_031386065.1 Burkholderiales bacterium | reverse complement strand
CACCTTGCGGTGCCGGCCAGCGCCACTTCGGCCTGCGGGAACGCATCGACCAGCGCAGGCCAGACGGCGAGCCGCAAGCGATTGCGGGCGAAGCGCGGGTCGGCGTTGCTTTCGTCTTCGATGGGGTGCAGCCGATGCTGTCGCACGTAGTGATCGATGGCCTCGCGCGGCAGGTCGAGCCACGGTCTCGCCCACGTCAGGCCACCGCGCTCCACGCAGCGTGGCATGCCCGCCAGCCCGGCCGTGCCCGCACCGCGCAGCGCCTGCAATAGCAGGGTTTCGGCCTGGTCGCGGCGGTGGTGCGCCAGCAGCACCATGCCGGCGCCATGCGCCAGCGCCATGTTGCGCAGCGCCCGGTAGCGCGCCTGCCGTGCCCAGGCTTCGACGCTGTCGCCCTTGGCGGGCCGGGCCCGCAGGTGCTGGTTGATAAAGGTCAACGGCCAACCCCGCGCCGCCCATGCTTCGCACAGCGCCTGGCACTGCCGCTGCCACGCATCGGCGTGTGCGCTCAAACCATGGTTGACATGCAAAGCGACCACCGTCATGCCGTTCTCGGCAGCTTGGCTGGCCGTGGCGTGCAGCAGCGCGGTGGAGTCGCGGCCTCCGCTGAAGGCCACCGCAACACAGCGCAGATTCACACCGAGATCAACGGTCGGTGGTGTCGTTGAATCGGCCGTAGCTTTGCAGGCGGTCATAACGGCGCTGCACCAGTTCCTTGGGCTTCAAGTCGCTCACTTGGCGCAAGGCATCGTTCAGCGCGCGCTTCAGATAAGCCGCCATCTGCTTGGGGTCGCGGTGGGCGCCCCCGACCGGCTCGCTGACGATCTTGTCGACCAGGCCCAGCGACTTCAAACGGTGTGCGGTGATGCCCAGCGCATCGGCCGCGTCGGACGCGCGCTCGGCGGTCTTCCACAAAATGGAGGCGCAGCCTTCGGGCGAGATCACCGAGTAGATCGAGTACTGCAGCATCAGCAACTGGTCGCCCACACTGATGGCCAGCGCGCCACCGGATCCGCCCTCGCCGATGATGGTGCAGATGATCGGCACTTCGAGCTGCGCCATCTCGAAGATGTTGCGACCGATCGCCTCGGACTGGCCACGCTCCTCGGCGCCGATGCCGGGGTAGGCACCTGGCGTGTCGACAAAGGTGAACACCGGCAGGCCGAATTTTTCCGCCAGCTTCATCAGCCGCAGCGCCTTGCGGTAGCCCTCGGGGCGCGACATGCCGAAGTTGCGCAAGCCGCGCTCTTTGGTGTCGCGGCCTTTCTGGTGGCCGATGACCATGCAGGCCTGTCCGTTGAAGCGCGCCATCCCGCCGACCATCGACAGGTCGTCCGCGAAGTGGCGATCGCCGTGCAACTCCTGAAAGTCGGTGAAGACTTCGTTGACGTAGTCCAGCGTGTAGGGCCGCTGCGGATGGCGTGAAATCTGCGTCACCTGCCATGGCGACAGGCTGGAATAGATGTCCTTCGTGAGCTGCACGCTCTTCTGACTCAGGCGATCGATCTCTTCCGAGATGTCCACCGCCGATTCGCTCTGCACATAGCGCAGTTCCTCGATCTTGGTTTCGAGGTCGGCCACCGGCTGCTCGAACTCCAGAAAATGTCGTTTGCTCATTCGTTCAAGTCCTCGTCGCCACGGGATGCAGGCCCGTCAATAGTCTACCGGCAGCGGGTCCAGGCTGCGCCAGATGTACCAGGTGGCAACCGACCGGAACGGCGCCCAGGCATCACCGACTTCGCGGGCCTCGGCACGCGACACCGGCTCACCGCTGAAGTAGTTGACGCTGATGCCCTTGATCAGCCCCAGGTCGTCAAGCGGCAGCACGTTGGGGCGCATCAGGTGAAAGATCAGGAACATCTCGGCTGTCCAGCGCCCGATGCCGCGGATCGCGACCAGCTCGTCGATGATGGCCTCGTCGTCCATCTGCTGCCACTGCTGCACGTGCACCTGGCCGGACTGGAAATGCCGCGCCAGATCGCTCAGGTACTCGACCTTGCGGCCCGACAGCCCGGCGCCGCGCATCCCCTCGGTGCTCAGCGCCAGCACGCCACCGGGTTGCACATGAGCGGGGCCGCTGGGCATCAGCGAGATGAAGCGGTCCCACACCGACTGCGCCGCCTTCACGGAAATTTGCTGGCCCACGATAGACCGCGCCAACGTGGTGAAGGCATCACCGCGGCTTTGCAGGCGGCCCTCGCCCAGCATGGGAATCAGCTTGCGCATCACCCGGTCGCGTTTGGAAAGATGTTTGCAGGCTTCGTCCCAATAGTCGGGGGTGACGACGCTGGTCTCGCTCATCGCGCAACCTCCACGTTGTGGGTTGCGGTGTTCGCGTCAGGAATGGGGCGACTCATGCTTTCATCCAGGTGGTGCCTTGCGCCGAGTCTTGCAGCACGATGCCGTCGGCCGCCAGGTCCTTGCGAATCTGGTCGGCTAACTCGAAGTCGCGCGCCTGCTTGGCCGCGGCACGCGCCGCGATTCGCAGCCCGATGGCTGCGTCGTCCAGTGCGCTGCCCGACTGAAGATAGGCGCGCGGAACGTCTTGCAGCACGCCAAGCACGCCGCCCAGGCCCTTCAGCAACGCGGCGGTTTGCGGCGCGCGGGTGCGGTTGACTTCACCGGCCAGTTCGAACAACACCGCCACGGCGCTTGCGGTGTTGAAGTCTTCGTCCATCGCGGCCTTGAATGCAGCAGCCTGCGGCAGCGCCCAGTCCACCGGCGTGTCGGGCACGTCGAACCCGTCCAGGGCGGTGTACAGCCGGCGCAGCGAGTTGCGGGCATCGTCCAAGTTCAGATCGCTGAAATTCAGCGGGCTGCGGTAGTGGGTGCGCAGCATGAAGAAGCGCACCGTCTCACCGTCGTAACGCTTGAGCACGTCGCGGATGGTGAAGAAGTTGCCGAGCGACTTCGACATCTTCTCGTTGTCGACGTTCAGGTGCCCGTTGTGCAGCCAGTAGTTGACGAACGGCCGCCCGGTCGCGCCCTCGCTTTGAGCGATCTCGTTCTCGTGGTGCGGGAACTGCAGGTCGATGCCGCCGCCATGAATGTCGAAGTGCTCGCCCAGCAGCGCACAGCTCATGGCCGAGCACTCGATGTGCCAACCCGGCCGACCCGGGCCGAAGGCGCTGCTCCACTTCGCGTCGGCCGGCTCGCTGTCCTTGGCGGCCTTCCAGAGCACGAAGTCCAGCGGATCCTGTTTGCCGTCCAGCACCGCCACACGTTCGCCGGCTCGCAGTTGGTCGATCGACTTGCCCGACAACTTGCCGTAGCCGTTGAACTTGCGCACCGCAAAATTCACATCGCCGCTCGAGGCCCGGTAGGCCAGCCCCTTCTGCTCCAGCGTGGCGATCAGCGCCAGCATCGCAGGCACATGGTCGGTGGCGCGGGGTTCGAAGGTGGGCGCCTTGATGCCGAGCGCGCCGATGTCCACATGCATCGCGACCGTCATCTCGTCGACCAGCTGGCGAATCGGAATGCCGCGCTCGAGCGCGCGCTTGATGATCTTGTCGTCGATGTCGGTGATGTTGCGGACGTAGGTCACGTCGTAGCCCAGCGCCTGCAACCAGCGGTAGATGACATCGAACGCCATCAGAAAGCGCGCATGCCCCATGTGGCACAGGTCGTACAGCGTCATGCCGCAGACATACATGCGCACGCGTTGGGGTTCGATGGGAACGAAGACCTCGGTCTCGCGAGACAAGGTGTTGAAGATACGCAAGGTCATGGGCCTGGAGGGCGGTTTCAAGCCCGTTCGCGGGGCTGCAGATTCTGGCCCCTGATCGAGGCCAGTGGACACGGGTATTTCAAAGACTCAACGGGTGGGTTGCACGGGACAGACGCGGCAGGTTCGATGCGCGCCTGACGGCGCTGCGTGGCGGACCGCCACCGTACAATCGAATCAGTATAGCGGCCTGTTCCGGCGCCGTTTCATCGTTGCGCGCACCCGCCGCACCTGCTCCCGACGCCTCTTCTCACCATGATGCCTTCGATGCTTTCATTGCTGCGGCGTTGCGTCGGTCTGCTCACCTGCTGCTTGCTCGTCGTGGCTGGCAGCGCAAGAGCCGACGACATCGACGAGGTGACCCGGCTGTTCCGCACCGGTCAAACCGAACAGGCGTTCACACGCCTCGACCTACTGCTGGCGGCACAGCCGAAGGATGTGAAGTTGCGGTTCCTGAAGGGCGTGTTGCAGTCGGACGCTAAGCGCACAGACGAGGCCATCACCACGTTTCGCCAGCTCACGCAAGACCATCCCGATCTGCCGGAGCCCTACAACAACCTGGCCGTGATCCACGCCGCCCGAGGCGACTATGCGCAAGCTCGTTCGTCGCTCGAGGCCGCGCTGACGGCGAACCCCGCCTACGCGGTGGCGCAGCAGAACCTGGGTGACGTGCTGTTGCAGTTGGCGCGCCAGTCGTACGCCGCAGCCGCCAAACTCGATCCCGGCAACGCAGGCGTTGCCGCGCGGCTGGCCCTGCTGCGGCAGATCGACGTGTCGATTGCAAAATCACTGAGCAGCCCCTGATCGCCTGTTCGATCACCTGCGCAGCATTCATTTTTCTTTTTTTTTGGAGTTTCAGATGAGCACACCACTGTCCACCGTTTGCAGCGTCGCATTGAGCCTGTCGTTGCTGAGTGCGCTGCCCGCATTCGCGCAGCGGGTCAAACTTGCCACCAGTGCCGGCGACATCGTGATCGAACTTGACGCGGCGAAGGCCCCGAAGTCGGTCGAAAACTTCATCGGCTACGTCAACGCTGGCCACTACGACGGCACGGTGTTCCACCGCGTGATCAGCAACTTCATGATTCAGGGCGGCGGCATGACGGCCGACATGAAAGAAAAGCAGACTCGGGCGCCCATCGGGCTGGAAAGCCGCAACGGCCTGAACAACGACAAGGGCACGGTGGCGATGGCGCGCACCAACGCACCGAACTCGGCCACGGCCCAGTTCTTCATCAACCTGAAGGACAACGAGTTTCTGAACTCGGCCGCGTCGCGCGACGGCAACGGCTACGCCGTGTTCGGGAAGGTCGTCTCCGGCATGGACGTGGTCGAGAAGATCCGCAACGTCCCCACCGGCAACAAGGGCCCGTTCGAGAATGTGCCGCTTGAGCCCGTCACCATCAAACAAGCCACTGTGGAGAAATGAAATGAACCAACAAGTCGAACTGCAAACCAACCGTGGTGCCATTCGCATCGAACTCGACGAAGCGAACGCGCCGGCCTCGGCCGCGAACTTCATCGCTTACGTGAAAGCCGGGCACTACGACGGCACGGTGTTCCACCGGGTCATCAAGGGCTTCATGGTTCAGGGCGGCGGCTTTACGACCGGCATGAAGCAGAAGGATGTCAAAGACGCGATCAAGAACGAAGCCTCGAACGGACTGAAGAACACCCGCTACACGCTGGCCATGGCGCGCACCTCGGACCCGCATTCCGCCACCGCGCAGTTCTTCATCAATGCCGGCGACAACGAGTTCCTCAACTTCAAGTCCGAGACTGCCAGTGGCTGGGGCTACGCCGTGTTCGGCAAGGTCGTGGCCGGCAGCGACGTGGTCGACGCCATCGAGCAGGTCAAGACCGGCCGCAAGGGTTTTCACGATGACGTCCCGATGGACGATGTGGTGATCGAGAAGGCCGTGCTGCTCTGACACATGGCCGCTGAGATGTCCGCCGACGGCTTGACGGCACTGCCGAGGTTCTGGGAGTTGCGTGCACCCGTCGAGTGGACGGACATCGACTTCATCAGCGACCTGCACTTGTCGAACGACACGCCGCGCACCTTCGATGCATTCGCGGCACACCTGCGCAATACCGATGCGCAAGCGGTGTTCATCCTGGGCGATCTGTTCGAGGTCTGGGTCGGCGACGATGCGCGCCACGGCGGTTTCGAGGCGCGCTGCTGCGACGTGCTGGCCGAAGCCGCATCGCGCCGGACCGTCGCCTTCATGCCCGGTAATCGCGATTTTCTGGTCGGTGCGGAAATGCTCAAGGCCTGCGGCCTGATGGCGCTGCCGGACCCGACCGTCGTCGAGGCGTTCGACGAACGGATCATGCTGGTGCACGGAGACGCCATGTGCATCTCGGACGTCGACTACCAAGGCTTTCGCCGCAGCGTGCGCAGCGAAGCCTGGCAACGTGATTTCCTGGCCCGGCCGTTGGCCGAACGGCGCCAGTTGTCGCGGCAGATCCGCAGCGAGAGCCAGCGCATGAAGCGCAGCCAGGCGCCGGGCGAGTGGTTCGATGTCGACACCGCCACCGCCGTGCGCTGGATGCACGAAGCGGGTACGCCCACGCTGGTCCACGGCCACACCCATCGCCCCGCGACCCAGGGCATGGCACCTGGCTTCGTGCGCTGGGTACTGAGCGATTGGGATCTGGACCACGTCGACGACCCCACCACAGCCGCGCCCCGAGCCGAAGTGCTGCGGTGGCGCCGAGGTGGGCTGCTTCGCCGGTCGCCCTGCGCGCCGCTGACACCACTTTCCGCCCGCCCGGCGTGAGGCTGTTCAGCGGATGGCTGGCGGCTTGGCGCGAGCGGCGTACGCTAAGCACGCTGGAGCGCCGCGCCATCCCTGAGGCACTGTGGCAGTTGACGCTGGCGCGGTACCCGTTCCTCGCGCGTCGCACGCCCGCCGACGTTGACCAGCTTCGCCGGCTGGCAACGCTGTTCCTGGACCGCAAGGAATTCAGCGGCGCGAACGGCATGCTGGTCGACGACGAGGTCGCGGTGGCGGTGGCCGCGCAGGCCTGCCTGCCCATTCTGAAACTGGGCCTGCACCGCTACGACGGCTTCGTGGGCATCGTGTTGCACCCGGGCGAAGCGGTGGCGCGACGCGTGGTCACCGACGACGACGGCGTGGTCCATGAGTACGACGAAGCCCTCAGCGGCGAGGCCATGCAGGGAGGCCCGGTGATGTTGTCATGGCCCGATGTGCAGGCCGCAGGGGAGTCGTCGGCATGGGCCTACAACGTGGTCATTCACGAGTTTGCGCACGTGCTCGACATGGACAGCGCCGCCACCCTGGGCCCTGCCACCGCAGCGCAGCGCGCCGCCCACCAGGCGTGGCTGAGCGACCTGACCCGCGAGTACTCGGCGTTCTGCGTCGCAGTCGATGCCGGCGAAGAGACCCTGGTCGACCCGTACGGCGCCGAGTCGATCGAAGAATTCTTCGCCGTCTGTTCCGAGGCGTTCTTCGTGGCGCCGGTCGACTTGCTGCAACAGCGGGAAGGCTTGTACGCGTTGATGCGGTCGTACTACCAGCAGGACCCGGCAGGGTCGCACTGAACAACAAAAAAGGGAGTCCGCAGACTCCCTTTTTTTCGGCGCGCTACATCAAGCCGTGGCGGGCTCGGCCTTGTTGGGCTTATCCGATTTCTTGGGCGGCTGGATGTCCAGCACTGTCTTGCCTTCGGCATCGACATCGACCGTCAGGCGCCCACCGTCGACCAGCCGCCCGAACAGCAACTCATCGGCCAGGGCACGGCGAATCGTGTCCTGGATCAGGCGCTGCATCGGGCGTGCGCCCATCAGCGGATCGAAGCCCGACTTCGCCAGATGTTTGCGCAACGCATCGGTGAAGGTGGCCTCGACCTTCTTCTCGGTCAGCTGGGCTTCGAGTTGCAGCAGGAACTTGTCGACCACGCGGAGGATGATGTCCTCGTCGAGCGAGCGGAAGCTGACGATGGCATCCAGCCGGTTGCGGAACTCCGGCGTGAACAAGCGCTTGATGTCGCCCATCTCGTCGCCCTGCTCTCGCGAGTTCATGAAACCGATCGACGCCTTGTTCATCGTCTCGGCACCGGCGTTGGTCGTCATCACGATGATCACGTTGCGGAAGTCGGCCTTGCGCCCGTTGTTGTCGGTCAGCGTGCCGTGGTCCATCACCTGCAGCAGCACGTTGAAAACATCGGGATGCGCCTTCTCGATCTCGTCGAGCAAGAGCACCGCGTGCGGCTTCTTGCTGATGGCCTCGGTCAACAGCCCGCCCTGGTCGAAACCCACATAGCCCGGTGGCGCGCCGATCAATCGGCTGACCGCATGACGCTCCATGTATTCGCTCATGTCGAAGCGGATCAGCTCGATGCCCAGCACGAACGCCAGCTGCTTGGCGACCTCGGTCTTGCCGACGCCGGTGGGTCCGGAAAACAAGAACGAGCCGATTGGTCGGTCCGGTTTGCCCAGGCCCGAGCGCGCCATCTTGATCGCTGAGGCCAGCGCCTGGATCGCCGGTTCCTGACCGAACACCACGCTGTTCAGGTCACGGTCCAGGCTCTTCAGCTTGGAGCGGTCGTCGTTAGACACGCTGGCCGGCGGAATACGCGCGATCTTCGCGACGATGTCTTCGACCTCGGCGCGGGTGATGGTTTTCTTCTGCTTGCTCTTGGGCAGGATGCGCTGCGCCGCCCCAGCCTCGTCGATCACGTCGATCGCCTTGTCGGGCAGGTGCCGGTCGTTGATGAATTTGGCCGACAACTCAGCCGCAGCCTGCAGTGCGCCCAGTGCGTACTTCACGCTGTGGTGCTCTTCGAAGCGCGACTTCAGGCCTTTCAGGATTTCGATGGTCTGCTCGACCGAGGGCTCGACCACGTCGATCTTTTGAAACCGGCGCGACAGGGCCGCGTCTTTCTCGAAGATGCCGCGGTACTCGGCGAAGGTGGTCGCGCCGATGCACTTCATGGCGCCCGAGCTGAGTGCGGGCTTGAGCAGGTTGCTGGCATCCAGCGTTCCGCCCGAAGCCGCACCGGCACCGATCAGCGTGTGGATCTCGTCGATGAACAAGACTGCATGCGGCTGGTCCTTCAGGTACTTGAGAACGCCTTTCAGGCGCTGCTCGAAATCACCTCGGTACTTGGTGCCGGCCAACAGGGCGCCCATGTCCAGCGAATACACCGTCGCGTCCGCGAGCACTTCCGGCACATCGTTCTGGGTGATGCGCCACGCCAGGCCCTCGGCGATGGCGGTTTTTCCCACACCGGCCTCGCCGACCAGCAAGGGGTTGTTCTTGCGGCGGCGGCAGAGGATCTGGATGACACGCTCCACCTCGTGGTCGCGTCCGATCAGGGGATCGATCTTGCCCTCGCGCGCCAGCGCATTCAGGTTCTGGGTGAACTGGTCCAGCGGGGAGCCTTTGCCGTCGCCCTCTTCCTTCTCGCCTTCGCCGCTGGCACCTTCACTGGGCTTCGCGGATTCCGGTGGGTCGGACTTCTTGATGCCGTGGGCAATGAAGTTCACGACGTCCAGCCGCGTCACGCCCTGCTGGTGAAGGTAGTACACCGCGTGCGAGTCTTTCTCGCCGAAGATGGCGACGAGGACGTTCGCGCCGGTCACCTCTTTCTTGCCGCTGCCGGTGGACTGCACGTGCATGATCGCGCGCTGGATCACCCGCTGGAAACCGAGCGTCGGCTGGGTGTCGACCTCGTCGGAGCCGCCTACGGTGGGCGTGTTCTCCTTGATGAACTGCGCCAGGCTCTTGCGCAGGTCGTCGATGTTGGCCGAACACGCTCGCAACACTTCAGCGGCGGAAGGGTTGTCGAGCAACGCCATCAGCAGGTGCTCGACGGTAATGAATTCATGTCGCTGCTGGCGTGCTTCGACGAACGCCATGTGCAGGCTGACTTCAAGCTCTTGCGCAATCATGCGGCCTCCATAATGCATTGCAAAGGATGACCACCGCGACGTGCGGCAGCCTGTACCAGTTCCACCTTGGTCGCGGCGACGTCCTTCGAGTAGACACCGCAAACCCCCCGGCCGTCATGATGAATTTTCAACATGATCTGGGTCGCGGTTTCGAGATCGCGTTTGAAATATTCCTGCAGCACCATCACCACGAACTCCATCGGTGTGTAGTCATCGTTGAGAAGAACAACCTGGAACATGCGGGGCGGCACCGTCTTGGCCGTTTTGCGCTCCACCACGACCGCCCCCTGACCGCGGTCGGGGCGTTTGGGCTGGGTCGGCAAATCCGGCGGTTTGGGTGTGTCTGCTGGCATGTTTCGATTCTATCGAGTTGCCCCGTCATGTTTCATCCGTGGTCATATTGAGCCAAGGCTGCGCACTGCAAGCCCGGATAAGACTGAGAAGCGGCGGCCACTCCATGGGATGCCCCATCCCCGCCCCCAGCAAGGCTTGCCGATGGCTTGTCGAAGGCCGGCTGTTGCGAAGCGTGACAACGGCTTGACAGCCTCGCGCCTGCACCACCAGAATTCACCGTTGTCTGAAGGAGAGCAGCATGGCGATGGGCACTGTGAAATGGTTCAACGATGCCAAGGGATTTGGCTTCATCGAGCCGAAGGAAGGTGGCGAAGATGTCTTCGCGCATTTCTCGGCGATCCAAATGGAGGGCTTCCGCACGCTGAAACAAGGCGGAACGGTCAGCTTCGAGCTGGTTCAGGGACCGAAAGGTCAGCTGGCGCAGAACATCCAGCCGGTCGAGGCAGCCCTGGAGCCGCCCACAGACGCGGTCAGCGCGACGGATGCTGCATCGCCGTCCATGGCGAGCTGACAGGCGCCGGCCTCGCCCGAATGACCCGCCGAACGGCGGGTTTTTTCATCGGCACGCGGCAAGGGCGCAATTGCCCGTCTGCAAGTGGAGGCGAACCCCACTGGTGAGTAACGTCTGAAGACGAGACACTGTGCACTCGACAGTGCTGCAGCAACACTTCACAGGAGACGGGCGATGACAAACGGTTCGACAGCAAAGCGAGTGGTCCTGGTGACCGGCGGCATGGGCGGCTTGGGTGAAACCATCTCGACCAAGATGGCCGACGCCGGCTACCGCGTGGTGGTCACCTATTCGCCGGGCAATACCAAGCACGGCGAATGGCTGGCGAACATGAAGTCCAGCGGCTACGACATCGTCGTGGTGCCGTGCGACGTGGCCGACATCGACTCCTGTGCCGCAGCCGTGGCCAGCGTGCTGACGCAGGTGGGCGCGGTCGACGTGTTGGTCAACAACGCCGGCATCACGCGCGACATGACCTTCAAGAAAATGGACAAGGTGAACTGGGACGCCGTCATGCGCACCAACCTCGACAGCCTGTTCAACATGACCAAGCAGGTTGCAGACGGCATGGTCGAGCGGGGCTGGGGCCGCATCATCAACGTGTCGTCGGTCAACGGCTCCAAGGGAGCCTTCGGCCAGACCAACTACTCGGCCGCCAAGGCCGGCGTGCACGGTTTCAGCAAGGCGCTGGCGCTCGAGGTGGCAAAAAAAGGTGTCACAGTGAACACCATTTCGCCGGGTTACATCGGGACCAAGATGGTCACCGCCATCCCGCAAGAAATCCTGAACAGCAAGATCCTTCCGCAGATTCCGGTGGGCCGTCTCGGCAAGCCCGAAGAGGTGGCGGGTCTGATCATCTATCTGGCGTCGGAGGAGGCCGCTTTCCTGACCGGCGCCAACATCGCGATCAACGGGGGCCAGCACATGCAATGAGGGTCGCTCAGCACCCTGCCCCAAGCCGCTGCGGCGCGTCTCACGCACGCGCTGCAGCGGCGCTGATGTTGGCCACGAACTGCGGCCACAGCGGCACGGGCAGATCGTGACCCATGCCCTCGATCAGTTCGATCTTCGCACCGCCAATCTTGCGGGCCAGGTCGTGACCCGCCGCCACCGGCACCAGCGGATCGGCCAGCCCGTGCAACACCTGGGTGGGCACCTTGATGCGGGCCAGCAGCGCCGAACGGTCGCCGTCTGCTGCAATGGCCATCAGTTGCCGCGCCGTGCCTTGCGGCCGGTGGCTTCTGCGCACCGACATGTTCAATCGCTGATGCAGCCACGCGTCGCTCGCCGGATATCCCGGGCTGCCGATCAGCTTGTACAGGCTCACGTAGTGAGCCACCACGCTGTCGATGTTCTTGGGATCGGCGGGCCGTGACAGCATCGCGCTGCGAACTTTCATGCTGGGTCCGGGCAGGCGACGCGCGCCGCTGCTGGTCATCATCAGCGTCAGGCTCTTGACCCGCTGAGGGTGCCGCACCGCCAACTGCTGCGCGATCATCCCGCCCATCGACGCGCCGCACACATGCGCACTGGCGATGCCCAGCGCGTCCAGCACACCGGCGGTGTCGTTCGCCATGTCGATCAGTGAATACGGGCTGCTGACCTGCAACCCCAGCACGTGCTTCACCGACGCCCAGCCCAGGCTGGGCACGCCCAGCGCATCGAAGCTCTGGCTCAGGCCGATGTCGCGGTTGTCGAAGCGAATGACGCGGAAACCGCGTTCCACCAGGCTGCGCACGAAGTCGTCGTGCCAAGCCACCAGTTGCATGCCCAGGCCCATGACCAACAGCAGCGGCTCACCCGACGCCGGGCCATGGTCTTCGACTTCGAGGCGGATGCCGTTGGTGCTGACTTGCATGCGCGGTGGGCGGCTGGGCCGCCTCAGGCGATGGCCGCGTGCGCCGCGCCGGTTCGAAAGAACCAACGCCGCGCTCCGGCCGCTTCGAAGTGCTTCCAGTGCTGCGGGTCCTGCTCCAACCGGTCGGCAATGGCGTAGAGCGCCAGCGGGTTGAGACCCATGCCGACGTGGCTGGCGTGGACCTCGATGTTCTCGGTCAGCGGGCCTGGCACGTCGATGCTGCACTGCCACGCGACGATGCCGTCGGTTCGAGAATAAATCGATGTGGTGGGAACCGGGGGCGCTTCGCGAATCTGCCGACTCAGACCCTCGTCGTGCGTGCGCTGCCCGCTGACCATGCGGTAGAAGCGCCAGGCGTGGGTCGCACGCGGGTTGCCGGTGAAGGGTGTCCCCAGCGTGATCACGCAGCGGGTTCGCTCAGGGACTTCCTTGGCGATCTCGCGCGCATAGATGCCGCCCAGGCTCCAGCCGATCAGGCTCACCGGTCGCTGATGTCGTTGCTGGATCGCATCGACCTCCTCGCGGCAGGCCCGCAGCACGCCCTTGCGCGGACCGAAGTTGAAGCCCTGCTTCCATGGGTAGGGCGCGTAGCCACGCGCCTGCAAGAAACTGCGCAGCGGCAGCGTGCTGAGGTCGCTGGCGCCGAGGCCGGGGAACACCAGCACCGGGTGACCGTCACCGGCCGGCAGCTTGCGCAACCACGGCGTGGCGGCCAGGCTGGCCGCATATTCCCAAGGCGCCCTGCCCTCCAACAGCGTCAGCCAGAGGCTGGGTGGACGCAGGGCAGTGATGTGGTTTGCTTTGCGCTGACGGTTGAACAGCATTCCGTTGCGTGCGAGTGGTAACGCGGCGATGTTAGCGTTTGACACGCTTGCGCACCGCAGCGCTTGCCCTAGGTGAGGTTGTCGCTTTCGCGACAGATTTCGCAGCCTTCTCAACGGGCTTGACGGCAGCTTCAACGCTCGCGCTGGACGTCGGCGGCAGCGCTTTCAGTTCGTTGAACGCCTCCGTCATGTGCAGCGCCAGGTCGGCCAGGTGCGGTGCTGCTTCGGCACAGGCGATCAACCCGACGTCGAGCGAGTCGTTGTAGCTCTGCACCGTGATGTTGAGCCCTACGCCGTGCACCACGATCGAGGTTGGGTAGTTGGTGAGCATTCGGGCACCGGCCATGTACAGCGGAAACGCCGGCCCGGGCACGTTCGAGATCACCACGTTGGCGATTGGCGGAACGCGATCGGCCACCTTGGCGCGGCCGTACAAAGAAGCCGCAGTGCGCATCAGCCACGGGATGCCGAGCGACGGGAAGTCGGTCGGCATCAGACTCTTCACGCTGCCCAGGGTGGACTTCATTGCGGCGGTGGCGCACTTGACGTAGAGCAGACGCTTCATCGGATTGGCGATGTGCGTGCCCAGGTTCACGACCGTCATCGAGGCCTGGTTGTTCGAGGCCGTGTCGCCCGCCGCACGCAGCGAAATCGGCACCGCGGCAACCAGCGACTTGCGCGGCAGCGGCCCGTGCTGCAGAAAATAACGCCGCAGCGCGCTGCTGCAAATCATCAGCACCACGTCGTTCAGCGTCATGTCGTGGGCGCGCCGCAGTGCCTTCAGCTCCGCCATCGGCAGGCTCACCGCCGCGAAGGTGCGCCCGGCCGTCACCGATGCGTTCAGCCGCGTGCGCGGAGCCAGGCCAAGACTGCCTGCCGGGTTTATCCGCTCGGCTTTGCCTTTGCCAGCCACGCTGGCCACCGCCTTGTCGGCCGCCCCGCCGGCCACTTGCGACAGTGCGCTGACGGTACCGGGCAGCGCCTTCACGATGTTGGCGTACTGCTGAAGCTGGTTGACGAGCACGCCGCCGAGCATCTGGGCCAGGCCCAGGCCGGGCTTCTTCGCGGCGCGCGGCTCGACCTGGATGTCACGCGGCGTGGCCGACACGTCGAGGATCGCATTCGCCAGCGCGACCGCCGCCTGACCGTCGACTGCCGCGTGGTGCAGTTGGGTGTACAGGCCGAAGCGCTTTTCCTTGTGAGGCCCCGGCGCCAGGCCGTCGAAGACATGGAACTTCCACAGCGGCCGGTCTCGGTCGAGCAGCACCGGGTGCAGTTCGCCGACCTTGGCTTCCATCTCGGCCAGTCCACTGCCCTTGCGCAGCTTCACGCCGACGATGTGTTGTTCGAGATCGGGCGCCGCATCGACCCACATCGGGTTGGCCAGGTTCAGCGGCATCAACGCCAGCTTGCGCCGCAAGGCCGGAGCCAAGGCGATGCGGGTTGCCATGTGGGCGCGCATGTCGGCCAGGAAGTTGCCCTTGTAGCTGGCCGGCAGCTCGAACAGGTGCAGCGCGCCGACGTGCATCGGCATCTGCGGGGTTTCCATGTGCAGGAAGCTGGCGTCCAGGCCCGAGAGTTGTTTCATGCGGCATTCCTCGAAGCCATTGGGTGCGGGCCATCCTAGGCCTGCGACATCACCGCAGCGCTGAGGGGAAGCCCTAGCGAGCCACAGGGCCGCGTGCCGTCACAGGCCGCGCAACGGGTGGGCGTGGACTGGCCAGGGGCTGTCGAAGAAGGCGGCCACCATCGCGGGCGTCACGTCTTCGATGCGCTGTGGATTCCAGCGTGGCGCCTGGTCCTTGTCGACCGCCAGCGCACGGATGCCTTCGACGGTGTCGCTGGCCGCGCCGGGGCGCAGCGTGAAGCAGCGCCGCACCAGATCGCGTTCCATCCGCAGGTCGTCGGCCAGGCTCAGGTGGCGAGCACGCCGCACCTGTTCCAGTGCGACGGCCAGCATCAACGGTGAGCGCTGGCGCAGTGCCTGCAAGGCGCGTGTTGCCCACTCGCTGGCATCGCCCGCCAGCGATGCGCAGATTGCCGCGAGATCGGGCTGCGAGAAATGCGCATCGATGGCCGCGCGCTGCGCCGGCAAGCTGCCTGCGGGTGCAGGCACGCTGCGCGCAGCGACGCTGGCGCCGACCTGCGCGCCGTTTTCCATCGGCTGGTCGCACAGGGATTCGATCAGCGCAGGCAGCCCGCCAGACGGCACGAAGACATCGGCCAGCCCGCAGGCGATGGCGTCGCCCGCGCCCAGCATCCGTCCGGTCAAGGCCAGGTACTCGCCGATGTGGCCGGGACAGCGCGACAGGAAAAAGCCGCCGCCCACGTCGGGAAACAGCCCGATGTTTGTCTCGGGCATCGCCATCTGCGTGCGCTCGGTCACCACGCGGATGCTGCAGCCCTGCGCGATGCCCATGCCGCCGCCCATCACCACGCCGTCCATCAATGCGACCAGCATTTTCGGATAGCTGTGGATCAGGTGGTCGAGCGTGTATTCCTCGGTGAAGAAGTCGTCGAGCTGCGGGTCGCCGGCGAGTGCGGCCTGGTGAAAGAACCGGATGTCGCCACCAGCGCAAAAGGCCAGTCCCTTGCCCTGCAGGGCAGCGCCGCGCACGACCACGGCCACCACGTTCGCATCGTCCCGCCACGCCAGCAAGTGGGCGCTGATCAGCCGAATCATCCCCAACGACAGCGCGTTCAGCGCCTGCGGCCGGTTCAGCGTGAGCACACCGACGTTGCGCCGGACTTCGGCCAGCACCCATGGTGGCGCGGTGTCCGGGACGGCGTCGTGTGTGGTCATGCGCGTTTCCTCATTCCGACGAATTCATTGATCGCCAGCGTGGCCAGCACCAGCGCACCGCCGGCCAGCACCTGGGCCGACGGCCGCTCACTGGTGCCCCACCAGACCCAGGCGATGCCGAAGACGATTTCAAGCAGCGCGAGCAGCGAGATCTCGGGCGCCGGCAGCGCGCGCGCCAGTCGCACGGCCAGCACGCAAGGAATTGCGAGCTGAAAGACACCCAGCGCGGCGAGCAGACCAATGTCGTGCGTTGATGCCTGCAGCGGCAAGGCCAGCGGCAGGCTGATGGCGCTGGAGATCAGCGCGCCGATCAGCAACGCCGGCACCAGATCGACGCGCTTGCCACTGCGCTGCAGCAGGTTCCAGTTGATGGCGGCCGCAATCGGCACGCACAGCGCCACCAGCGTGCCGATCAGGTGTCGCGGGTCGGCACTGAGGCCGTGCCCGTACATCCAGGCGATGCCGATGCCGGCGATCACGATGGCCACCCAGGTGCGCCGCGCAACGGGATGGCCCAGCATGAAGCGGGCGAGTACGGCCGTCATCAGCGGCGACACGCTCATCGTGATCAACACATTGGCCACGGTGGTCAGCGTCAACGCCAGCATGAAGCAAGTGAACATCACGCTCCACATCAGGCCCGACAGCCACAGCGCGCGGCCGCCCTGCCGCAACAGGGCGAGGGTGTCGCGCCCGTGCACCACGGCAAAGTAGCCGCCGAGCGCCAACACGGTGGCGAAGCTGCGCCAGAACGTGACCTCGAAGCTGGCCGCCGCGTCGAGCCGGCGCGTCACCAGCCCGGCGGTGCTCCACAGCAGCGTGACGAGCAGCATGCCCGCCACCGCGCGTGCATGGCTCGGTCGCATCGGCTATCCGCACTCGACCGGCAACTCAGTCACGCGACGCCCGCTTGCGCTCGTGCTCTTTCAGATGGCGCTTGCGCAGGCGGATCGACTTTGGCGTGATCTCGACCAGTTCGTCGTCGGCGATGAACTCGACCGCCGTCTCCAGCGTCAGGATGATCGGCGGCGTGATCTTGATCGCCTCTTCCTTGCCCGAGACGCGGAAGTTGGTGAGCTGCTTGCCGCGCACCGCGTTGACGATCAGATCGTTGTCGCGGTTGTGCATGCCGACGATCATGCCTTCGTACAAGGGGTCGCCCGCCTTCACGAACATGCGGCCGCGGTCGTCCAGCTTGCCCAGCGAATACGTCACCGCTTCGCCGTCGTCCTGGCTGATCAACACGCCGTTCTTGCGGCCTTCGATCTCGCCCTTGTAGGCCTCGTAGCTGTCGAAGATGTTGCTGATCAGCCCCGTGCCGCGGGTCATGTTCATGAACTCGTTCTGGAAGCCGATCAGGCCGCGCGCCGGAATGCGGTATTCCAGCCGCAC
>JANNBZ010000165.1:0-10875 GCA_031386065.1 Burkholderiales bacterium | reverse complement strand
GGCGCTGGTGGGGTTGCCGAATGTCGCCAGACCGGAACCGGCCTTCACCAGCAGCGCATCGGCGTGGCCGTGGTAGCAGCCTTCGAACTTGATGAACTTGTTGCGGCCGGTGGCGCCGCGCGCCAGCCGCAGCGCGCTCATCGCGGCCTCGGTGCCCGAGCTGACCAGCCGCACTTGTTCAAGGCCGGGCACGATGTCGATGATCGCTTCGGCGAGCTCGACTTCGCGCTCGGTCGGCGCCCCGAACGAGAAGCCGTCGAGCGCGGCCTTTTGCACCGCGTCGAGCACAGCCGGGTGGCCGTGGCCGAGGATCATCGGACCCCACGAGCCGATGTAGTCGATGTAGCGCTTGCCTTCGGCGTCGACCATGTAGGCGCCGTGCGCACGGCTGATGAAACGCGGCGTGCCGCCGACCGCGCGAAAGGCGCGCACCGGCGAATTGACGCCGCCGGGAATGACTTTCTGCGCGCGCTGGAAGAGAGCTTCGTTGCTGTTCATGGGGTGACTTCAATGCACTTGGCGGGAGCCGCTGGGTGTGTCGGGTGTGCTGCCGTCGGCGCCCTCGTCGCCCTCTTCGTCGGGCGGAAGGGCCCAGAAAAAGCGGTCGGGAACGACGTTGCCCATGCCGGGACGGAAGCCGGCGTCTAGCGCCTGGTCGAGGAAGGCCAGGCTTTCGCCGACGGCCGTGTGCAACTCGGTGCCCGAGGCCAGCAGCGCGGCCAGCGCGGCCGACAGCGTGTCGCCGGCACCGACGAAGCTGACTTCGAAGCGCTCGAACTTCTCGCCGGTGATGGCGCCCTGCGGCGACGCGAGCACGTTGTCCAGGAACTGCTCGGGCGTCTTCGATGCCGGCACCAGCACGCTGGTGACGAGCACGAAGCGCGTGCCGTGCTCGGCCGCAGCCACCGCCAGTTCGCGCGGCGATGCGGGCCGGTCGGCCGACCAGTCGGGCAGCAGGAAGTCGGTCAGCGTCTGGTGGTTGCCCACCAGCACTTCGGTCTGCGGCAGCACCAGTTCGCGAAAGGCGTCGAGGTAAGCCGACTGCTCGTCCTCTTCGACCCACGACAGGTTGGGCATGTAGGCCACCAGCGGCACATCGGGATAGTCGGACAGGATCTCGGCGACCGCGCTGACGCCTTCGGCGGAACCGAGGAAGCCGACTTTCCAGGCCGCGATGGTCACGTCTTCGAGCACGCTGCGCGCCTGCTCGACCACCACGTCGGCGTCGATCACATGGTGGTCAAAGACCTCGGCCGTGTCGCGCATCACGATGGCGGTGACCACCGGCAGGGCGTGCGCGCCCATCGCAGCGATGGTCGACACGTCGCCCGCCAGGCCGCCGGCACCGCTGGCATCGCTGGCGTTGAAGCTCATCACGCAAGCGGGGGCAGGGGCTTCCTGGCCGGTTTCAGGGTCGGTCGCGGCGGGGCTGATTTCAGCGGTCATGAAGGCAGTGTCCGAAAGAAGAAACAGGGGCGAATTGTCGATTCAAGCGTCGCCTCGACAGCATCCGGCATGACTTCTAGAAAAGTGTGAGGAATGTTGCGTATGTGCCTACGAACACTTGGTTTTCCGTGAGTTTGCATGGCTACAATTCGGCTCCATTGTAGAGAACCCTGACACGCGCCGTGACTGAATCAAGAACCTGGATGTGCCTGATCTGCGGCTGGATCTTCGACGAAGCCGCAGGCGATCTGGATCATGGCATTTTGCCGGGCACGAAGTGGGAAGCGGTTCCAATGAACTGGACCTGTCCCGAGTGCGGTGCGCGCAAGGAAGATTTCGAGATGGTGCAGATCTGACCGCACGGCGGCCCACAGCGGCCGCGCTCGCCAGCCGCCGATTTGAAGTCGTTGAGGAGAATGCTCAGTGAGCAACGAAGGCCCAGCGGAACACTCGGGCGTCAAGGTGCTGGTCATCGACGACAGCAACACCATCCGACGCAGCGCCGAGATATTTCTGAAGCAAGGCGGGTACGAAGTGCTGTTGGCAGAAGACGGCTTCGATGCGCTGTCCAAGGTCAACGACCACTCCCCCGATCTGATTTTCTGCGACATCCTGATGCCTCGCCTGGACGGCTACCAGACCTGCGCGATCATCAAGCGCAACGCCAAGTTTTCGGGCGTGCCGGTCATCATGCTTTCCAGCAAGGATGGCCTGTTCGACAAGGCGCGTGGCCGCATGGTCGGCTCGCAGGACTACCTCACCAAGCCGTTCACCAAAGACCAGCTGCTGAAGGCGGTTCAGACTCACCACCGAACTGCCGAAGAGTGATGCAAGCCGTGCGCTTGCCACACGACGGCAGGCGACCCGACGCATGAAAATTGGCATCGCATCCGAACGCGATGCGACAGAGGACAAGACAATGACGATTCACAGCATCCTGCTGGTCGACGATTCGAAGACGGAGCTGCATTTCCTGTCTGACGTGCTGACCAAGCGAGGCTTTGCGGTTCGCACCGCCGAGAACGGTGAAGAAGCCATGCGCCGGCTCGGCGAAGGCAAGCCCGACCTGATCCTGATGGACGTGGTGATGCCCGGCCAGAACGGCTTTCAGCTCACCCGCGCCATCACGCGCGATCCGCGCTTCGTCGATGTGCCGGTGATCATGTGCACCAGCAAGAACCAGGAAACCGACAAGGTCTGGGGCATGCGACAAGGCGCACGCGACTACATCGTCAAGCCGGTCGACGCCGACGAACTGGTGGCCAAGATTCGCGCCTTCGACTGAATGCGCCGCAGCCGGTCATCCGACCCCGATCAGTACCGCGAATTGACCTGAATGGCCAACAAGGAAGCACTGCGCGAACTCCAGAGTCGACTCGCTGAACGCCTGAAGGCGGCGCGCACCCAGCAGCGCGGCCGCTCGTGGCTGGCGGTCGAATGCGGCGGCCGAGGATTTCTGTTTCCGCTCAAGGATTCGGGTGAGATTTTTGCGCTGGCACCCATCGTTCCGGTGGCGCACGCAAACCCTTGGTTCATGGGCGTGGCGAACTTGCGCGGTCACTTGCACGGCATCGTCGATCTGGCCGGATTTCTGGGTGTCAAGCTACCTGATCGGCCCAGCGAAGTGTCGCGAGAGCAGTCGCGCCTGGTGGCCTTCAACGCCGCCGCCGAGATCAACTGCGCATTGCTGGTCGACCGCCTGGCCGGCCTGAGAAATGAAGAGCAACTGACGGCGCAGGCTGCCGAAAGCGCCATGCGACCGGCGTTCGTCGGCGCCCGTTTCAAAGACGCTGCAGGGCGGCTGTGGCAAGAGTTGAACCTGGCCGAGTTGGCGATGGATGACGCGTTCCTCGCGATCGTCGCCTGACCTGGCCAGCACCCGAACGCATGACGACCAGACACCGCACGAGGTATCTATGAGCTTCCTGAACAAGATCAAGTCTTTGGGCCAACCGCGGACCAGCCGTCCCGACCTCGACGAGATGTCGAACGCCCAGAGCTACGGGGGTGCCGCGCTGGCGCCGCTGCCCGACGTTGGCGTCGCGCAGGTCGACTTCAGTTCGGCCGCGCTCGAGGCGAATGCCAGCACGGTGCAACTGCCGCTGGCCGACGACACCTCCATCATCAGTGAAGAAGCGCCGTCCGAACTGGCCGACTTTTCCGAAACGCGGATGCAGGGCGCCGAACTGGCCACGGCGGCAGCAGGCAGCGGTCTGCCCTTCATCGGCAACCGTCCGGTCGAACAGCAGCAGCGCATCCTGGGCGCGTTGGTCGTCGTCGGCGTGGTGGGCCTGATCCTGATGGTGTCCACATCCTTGCTGTCGGCGAGCCGGGGCTCGGCCCAGGTGGCTGCCAGCGGCCAGGCCTTGATGCAGTCGCAGCGCCTGGCCAAGTCGGTCTCGCAGGCGCTGATCGGCAGCCCGGCGGCCTTCCCCGAAGTCCGCGAGAGCACCGAGGTGCTGACCCGCAACGTGCGTGGCCTGAAGAACGGCGAAGCCGGCCTTTCCGCCGTGCCGGCGGCGGTGCAGGCGCTGCTCGATCCGATGATGCCGCTGGTGGACCGTGCCGAGAAGAACGCCAACACGGTGGTCGGCCAGCAGAAGATCCTGACCCAGGTCGGGCAGGCACTGCGCGCCATCAACCGCCAGTCGTCCGACCTGCTGGAAACCGCAGAGACGATCTCCTCGCTGAAGCTGCAGCAGGAAGCGCCTGCGGCGGAGCTGTCGGCGGTGGGGCAACTGGTGATGCTGACGCAGCGCATCGGCAAGAGCGCGAATGAATTTCTGACCATGGACGGCGTCAGCCCCGAAGCGGTGTTTCTGCTGGGCAAGGACCTGAACTCGTTCCGTGAAATTGCGCAGGGCCTGGCCGACGGCAACGCCGAGTTGCGCTTGCCGGGCACCAAGGACCCGCAGACCAAGGAGCGTCTGGTCACGCTGTTGAAGCAGTACGAAGAAACGCGCACCCAGGCGAGTGCAATTCTGAGCAACCTGCAGGGGCTGGTATCGGCGCGCGAAGCGCAGTCCGCGATCATTGCCGACAGCGAGCCGCTGCGCAAAGGCCTGGAGGCTGCGCAGGAGCGGCTGGGCACCGAAACCGGCTTCAGCGGATTGAGCCTGTTCCTGCTGCTGCTGTCGGCTGTGGCCCTGCTGGCGGGCGGCTACGGCTTCCTGCGCTTGTACGTTCGCGACCAAGGCCAGCGCGCTCTGGTGTCCGAAAACCTGAAGGTCGAGGCCGAGCGCCAGGAGCAGGAAGCCAAGCGCGTCAACGACGCCAACCAGGCGGCGATTTTGCGACTGATGAACGAACTGCAAACGGTGGCCGAGGGCGACCTGACGCAGCAGGCCACGGTGACCGAAGACATCACCGGCGCAATTGCCGACTCGGTCAACTACACCGTCGAGGAATTGCGCAACCTGGTGTCGCAAGTGCAAGGCACGGTGGGCCGGGTGACCGACACCACGCAGCAGGTGGAAGACACCTCGACCGAACTGCTGGCCGCTTCGACCGAACAGTTGCGCGAGATTCGCGACACCGGCGAGTCGGTGCTGCAGATGGCCGGACGAATCAACGAGGTGTCGGCCCAGGCCCAGGAAACAGCCGCAGTCGCGCGCCAGTCGGTGGACGCAGCTGCGTCGGGCCTGCGGGCGGTGCAGAACACCATCGGCGGCATGAACTCCATCCGTGACCAGATCCAGGAAACCTCGAAACGAATCAAGCGACTCGGCGAGTCGTCGCAAGAGATCGGCGAGATCACCGAACTGATCTCCGACATTACCGAACAGACCAACGTGCTGGCGTTGAACGCGGCCATCCAGGCGGCTTCGGCCGGTGACGCCGGTCGCGGCTTTTCGGTGGTGGCCGAGGAAGTGCAGCGGCTGGCCGAGCGTTCCGGTGACGCGACGCGGCAGATTGCCGCGCTGGTCAAGACCATTCAAACCGACACGCAGGATGCGGTCGGCGCAATGGAGCGATCGACGCAGGGGGTGGTCGAGGGAACACGTCTGACCGACGCGGCCGGCAGCGCGCTGGGCGACATCGACCGCGTGTCGCGCCAGTTGTCGGACCTGATCGCGCAGATCTCGAAGCAGGCCCTGCGTGAAGCCGAATCGGCCAACGTGGTGGCGGCCAACATCCAGCACATTTTTGCGGTCACCGAGCAGACCGGCGAAGGCACGCGCTCGACTGCGCAGATGGTGCGCGAACTGTCCAAGACGGCCGAGGAACTGAAGCAGTCGGTGGCCCGGTTCAAGATCGAATAGCGCCTGCTGCCGATTGCCAACATCGAACCTGAACAACAAGGCCACGGATGGACAGCTTGCGCCCCGCATCGATGACGAGCGACATGGAAACCAGCGACGATCTGAGCGCACTGGCCTGGGTGCACGACGAACTGCGTCGCTCGCTCGATGCGGCGCACAAGGCACTGAGGCGTTTCGTCAAGGACACCGAGGCCATGGTCGGCTCCGACGTGGATGCGGTCGATCCCGTCGTGCTGCGCACGGCGCGTCAGCAAATTCACCAGGGCGTGGGCGCGCTTGAACTGGTCGGCCTGTCGGCGGCTGCGATGCTGCTGCGGGCCAGCGAGGCCGCCGTTCAGCGCTATGTGGGCAAGCCGCACAAGCTGAACACGCTGGTGGTCGATGACATCGAACGCGCCTCGTTCGCGCTGCTCGACTACCTCTCGCGCATGCTGGCCGGCAAGCCTGTCTCGGCGCTGTCGCTGTTTCCCCAGTACCGCGCGGTGCAAGAGGCTGCCGGTGCGAACCGGGTTCATCCGGCCGATCTGTGGGCCTTCGACTGGCAGTGGCGCGAACTCCCTGCCGACGGCCAAGCACTGCCGCGCGCGCCTGACGCTGCCACCCACGCCGCCTTCGAGCGCCAGTTGCTGGCGCTGATGCGTTCGGCGCCTGCGCCTGCGATGCGGCGGCTGAGCGACATCTGCGCCGGCCTCGGTGCCGGCTCGCCCGCTCTGCAGGCGGCCACGTTGTGGAAGCTGGCGGCAGCCGTCTTCGAGGCGCAGGCCCAGGGTCTGCTGAAGCCCGATGTGTTCAGCAAGCGGGTCGCCTCACGTCTGCTGGCACAACTGCGCATCGTCGAGCAGGGCGATGGCGACGTGTCCGAGCGGCTGGCGCAAGACCTGCTTTTCTTTTGCGCCCAGGCCGACTCACCCGGCGACGGGCGCGTCGCGTCGCGTCTGGCATCGGTGCGTCAGGCTTATGGCCTGGCCCACCACGTGCCCACCGACTACACCAGCAGCGCGCTCGGGCGCTTCGATCCGGCCTGGATCAGCCAGGCGCGCAAACGCGTCACGGCCGCGAAGGAATCGTGGTCGGCGGTGGCCGGCGGAGAACTGCACCGGCTCACCGGCCTCGGCGAACAATCGGCCCTGGTCGGCGAATCGCTGAAGCGCTTGTTCCGATCGGGTGAAGCGCTGGCCCATGAGTTGCAGCATGTGGTTGCGCAAACCCAGCAGGCCGGCAGCGTGCCGCCGGCGCCGCTGGCGATGGAAGTGGCCACCGCGCTGCTGTATGTCGAGGCGTCGCTCGAAGACGCCGCATTCGATGCCCCCGAGGAAGTGGCGCGCGTGCAGCGGCTGGCCGAGCGCATCGCGTCGGTCGGTCGCGGCCTGCCGGCACAGCCTCTCGAGAGCTGGATGGAGGATCTGTACCGGCGCGTTTCCGACCGACAGACCATGGGCAGCGTGGTTCAGGAATTGCGCGTCTCGCTGTCGGAGGTTGAGCGCCTGATCGACCTGTTCTTCCGCAATCCGGCCGACCCTGCGGTGTTGATACCGGTGCCGCACCAGCTGTCGGCCATGCGCGGTGTGCTGTCGGTGCTGGGCATGGACCATGCCTGCGCGACGCTGCTGCGCATGCGCGACGACGTTGATGGGCTGATGTCGACCGAGGTCGATCCGGCCCGGGTCGCGCAGGCCGGTGTGTTCGACCGCCTTGCGGGCAACCTCGGCGCGCTCGGTTTCCTGATCGACATGCTCAGCGTGCAGCCGCAGTTGGCGAAGTCGCAGTTCACCTTCGACGCGCCGGCCGGCACGCTGAATCCGGTGATGGGGCGCATCGACCAGCGTCCGCGCTCGGGCGCCCATGCGGCGCCGGCCGCAGCGCCTGTCGAGGCGCGGCTGATCGAACAAGCGCAGATGCTGGCCTTCACCGCCGTGCGTGAAGACGTTTCTCTTGCCGAGGTGTCGCGCGACCTGGAGCGCCTGTCGCACGAAGCGCATGTGGCCGATCAGCCTTCGCTGGCCGCCACCGTGCTGGAAGCGCAGAACCTGATCGAGAACGCCACCGACGAAGCCGACGTGGCGGCGGCGCGCGGACAACTCTCGGAAGCGCTGGTCGACTTCGTCTCCACCGCGTCCGAGCCGGTGGGTCTGGAGCCCGAAGTCGCAGCGCTGCGCGACGATCCGCTGGGCGCACGCGCGCCGGTGGTCATCGACCTGGCCGAAGACGACGAGATGCGGGAGATCTTCCTCGAGGAAGCCCGCGAAGTGCTGCACGACGCCGAGACAGCTTGCGCCGACCTGTCGCGTGCGGCCGGCGATCTGGCCGGCCTGACCACTGTGCGGCGCGCTTTCCACACCCTCAAAGGCAGCTCGCGCATGGTCGGGCTGAAAGACTTCGGCGACGCCGCGTGGGCCTGCGAGCAGCTCTACAACACGCGCCTGGCCGAACAGCAGCCGGCCGACGACGCCCTGCTCGAATTCACCGGCTGGGCGCTGGGCACGCTCAGCCGCTGGATCGACGACATCGCCCACCGGCGCGATGCCAACCATTCGGCCGCGCCGATTCAGGCGGCGGCGCTGACGCTCGACAAACCGGTGCCCGCGCTCGAATCGGACGCGGCGGACTTCGTGCCCGCACCCGGCGCAGCGTCCGCCGACCAACCGTCGTTCGAGCTGGACCTGTCCTTGCTGGACGAGCCGCTGCCGGCGCTGCCTGACGATCTGGTGGTCAGCCTGGACCTCGACGCAGCCGCTGCCGAGTCGATGTTCGATCACTTCGATGCCCAGCCGATGGCCAGCGCTGGCGATTCGGTCCGGGCCGAACTGCCGGTCGCCCTTGAGTTGGCCGACCTGCCGCCGGAGCGGGTCGATGTCGACCTCGGTGGCGTCGATCTGGACCTCGCAGGACCAGAGCCGGTCGCGGCAGTCGTTGTGGCTGGTGTGGCTGATGTGGCCGATGTGGCCGATGTGGCCGATGTGCCGGCGGTGGCCGAAGCACCGGGGAACGTGTACGACGAAGAAGAACAGGTCAAGCTGGTCGGGCCGCTGCGCATCGGCATCCCGCTGTTCAACATCTACCTGAACGAGGCCGACGAACTGTCGCGCCGCCTGACCACCGAAGTGGCGGAGTGGTCGATGGAGTTGCACCGGCCCGTCGGTGAGACGGCCATCGCGCTGGCGCACTCGCTGGCGGGCAGCTCGGCCACCGTCGGCTTCATGGACTTGTCGCACCTGGCGCGCAGCCTCGAAAACGCGTTGACGCGCTCGCAGGCCATTGGCCACGGCACTGATGAAGAAGGCCGGCTGTTCGTGCACGCGGCCGAAGAAGTCCGCCGTCTGCTGCACCAGTTCGCCGCCGGTTTCCTGAAAGAGCCGCAGCCCGAATTGCTGCAGCGCTTGCTCGACCACGAGATCACGTCCGCACGCCGACTCGAAGCGTCGACCGCCGCCCACGACCTGGTCGAAGAAGCCACCGATGCGGGAGCGCTGGACACGCTGATTTCCACACCGATGCCGTTGTTCGAAGACACCGCGCCCGTGGAGCCCGAGCCAGAGCCCGAGCCCGAGCCCGAAGCTGCACCGGAACCGGCGCTTGTGCCTGGGCTCGTGCTGGCACTGCACGGCAACGCCCCCGTCGCCGAGGCGGCTGTGAATGATGCGTTCGACGAACCGGCTGCGCTGGTTGCCGACTCCCGCTTCGGTGTGCCTGAAACGCGCTTCGACCCCCTGGGCGTGGTCGAGCTAACGCCGTTCGTTTCGCTGCCGGCAGGTACCGTGGCGGCGCACGCGGTGCGCCACGACGTGCCCGACCTCGACGACGACCTCGATTCGGTGGACGCGCTCGACGCCGAACTGTTTCCGATCTTCGAAGAAGAAGGCGAAGAGCTGCTGCCGCAACTGTCTGCCAAGTTGCGCGACTGGGCCAAGCAACCGAACGAGCCCAGCCACGCCACGGCCGCCATGCGCACCCTGCACACGCTGAAGGGCGGCGCCCGCCTGGCGGGGGCGATGCGCCTGGGCGAAATGGCGCACCGGCTTGAAAACCGCATCGAGCGCCTGTTGGCGCAAGAGCGTCCCGACGCGACCGAGGTCGAGGCACTGCAGGTTCATTCCGACGCGCTGTCGCAGGTGTTCGAGGCGCTGCGCCGTAGCGACTTGACGGCGGCCGTCGATGCCGACGCGGATGGCGTCGCCGCAGAGCCCACCGTTGCCGAGCCGCTGCCGGTGGTGCAAGCCGAGCCCGAGCCGTCGGTGCATGCCGATGTGGCCGAAGCGCAGCCTGAGCACGCGGTTGAAGCCGAAGCGCAACCAGAAGTGGCGCACACGGTCGCGCACTCGGCGCAGGCCGCCCCGCAACCGCTGGTTGACGCCGAGGCTGCGCTCACCGTGCCGCCGACCGAACTGCCTGAAATCGACTGGTCGCCGTTCCTGGGCCGCAGCGTCGTGCCGCGCCAGAAAGCCGAGCGCAGTGCGAGCGCATCGACGTCGTCGGTTCGCGTGCGGGCGCCCTTGCTCGACCGGCTGGTGAACCAGGCCGGCGAGGTCAGCATCACGCGCTCGCGCATCGAGGTCGAGGTGCTCACGCTGAAGGCTTCGCTGACCGACCTGACGGACAACCTTGAGCGCCTGCGCGGGCAGCTGCGCGACATCGAGCTGCAAGCCGAAACGCAGATGAGTTCACGCCTCGAAGCGGCCAAGGCAGCGGCGCAGTCGTTCGACCCGCTGGAGTTCGACCGCTTCACCCGCTTCCAGGAACTGACGCGGATGATGGCCGAGTCGGTGAACGACGTGGCCACGGTGCAGCGCACGCTGCAGCGCACGCTGGAGAACACCGAAGACGAACTGGCGGCGCAGGCCCGCCTGACCCGTGATTTGCAGGACGATCTGCTGCGCACGCGCATGGTGGAGTTCGAAGGCTTGTCCGACCGCCTGTACCGCGTGGTTCGCCAGGCCGCCAAGGAAACCGGCAAGCAGGTCCGGCTCGACATCGTCGGCGGCTCGATCGAGGTCGACCGCGGCGTGCTCGACCGCATGACCGGTTCGTTCGAGCACCTGCTGCGCAACAGCGTGACGCATGGCGTCGAGAGTCCGGCCGCGCGCACGGCGGCAGGCAAGGACCCGATCGGCTCCATCGTCGTCGCCGTCAGCCAGGACGGCAATGAAGTGGCGGTCGAATTCCGCGACGA
>JANNBZ010000163.1:0-19528 GCA_031386065.1 Burkholderiales bacterium | reverse complement strand
GGTTTCCTTCATCTTTTGCAAGATCACGGCAGAGACCTGGCTGGGTGAATACTTCTCACCGCGCACTTCAACCCAGGCATCGCCTGTGCCGCCGTTGACGATCTTGTAAGGCATGTTCTTTTGGTCTTTGACGATCACCGGATCATCATGACGCCGCCCGATCAGGCGTTTTACCGCGAACACAGTGTTTTGCGCGTTGGTAACGGCCTGCCGTTTTGCAGCCTGACCAACAAGACGTTCGGTTTCCGTGTAGGCCACGATCGACGGCGTTGTGCGCGCGCCTTCCGAGTTTTCGATGATCCGCGGCTGGGATCCATCCATAATGGCAACGCAAGAGTTTGTCGTTCCCAAGTCAATACCAATGATTTTGGCCATGATCGGTCCTTTTCTTTCGGCGATGTTGAAGGGCGAAACCCGCTAAGGCATTCCGACCCGATCCCACGTGAGGCCCGCAAACAGACTGCTGCCCGTTCGCGGCTTGCAGGCGTATATAGGGAGGTAAAAATCGCCCTGCAAGCGGGGGCGACCTATGATGATCAATCGAATCTGATGAAAACGCTGTTCGATTGCACAAGGGCCACTATTTGCCGCACTGAAACGCCATCAGCGTTTGGCATCCCAACTGGCCGAGGCATGCCTGCGGGTAAAATTCTCACCCATCAGACCCAATACCATCAGCACCACCGTCACGATGACCGGATAGGTGACATGCAGAACGTGCGATCAACCACCGGCGTGCGGGCCTGAGCCCCGACGGCCGCCCCGGCGACTGAGCCGGATTCAGTGTCGCGGTCCACCCTCACCTTGAGCTGAGACAACGCTTCAAACGGCTCGTTCGCTGGGGCTTGCGCTTGGGGTAGTGAGAGGCGCGGCGCGTTGCCAGCGCCTGACGATGTCGGCAGCGTGGGCGATGCCGGCGGCCAGCAGGAACAGCGCGATCCAGGCGCTGCCAGCGTCGCGCGCGAGGCAGCGCAGCGCGAACATCAGGCACAGGCCTGACAGCAGGTTCAACGCAAAGTCGCGCGGCGACACGCCGGTGCTGCTGACGCGGTACCACAGCGTCAGCGCGGCACATTCGACCAGCGTGACGACGATCACGGCATCGATCAGGGTGGCGATGCTGAAGGCGTCCATCACGCCGCCCCGAACGGCCCGTTCAGCTGCACGGTTTGCCAGTTCAGCAATGAGGCGATGCTGACCCACACCAGGTACGGCACCAGCAGCCAGGCAGCGGGCCGGGCGAAGCGCCACAACAGCACGATCAACGCCAGCACCGACAGCCACAGAAACGGCACCTCGATCAGCGACCAGTCGGGCCGGTGCAGCCGAAAGTACAGCAGGCTCCAGAACACGTTGAGGAAGGCATTCAACGCGAACAGCACCAGCATTTGCTCGCGCTGCGCGCGCGCCGGCGCACGCCGCCAACCGATCACGCCTGCAGCGGCCGCCAGCGCAAAGATGGTGGTCCAGATCGGGCCGAAGGCCCAGTCGGGCGGCTTCCACGCAGGCTGCTTCAGGCTGGCATACCAAGGGCCGAGGTCGGTCATCAGGCCGCCCAGCACGGCCACACCCAGGGCCGCCGCTGCGGCGACGACCACCGGCATCCAGCGCTTGCCGGCATTCATACGCGCACCAGCCCCAGCAGGTGCGCCATGTCCTTGAAGAAGATGCGTACGTGGGCCATCGGCTTCTTGCGCGTCAGCTCCTTGTTCATGTACGACTCGAAGGTGAGTTGCTGCACGTCGCGGTCCTTGCAGATGCTGACGAAGCGCTCGCGCCGCTTGTCGGTCGAATACCAGAAGCGCTGCATGATGCCGAGCACCAGGAAGACGGTGCCGTGGGCTTTCATGAAGCGTTTGCGGGCCAGCGCGAGCGAGCGCACGTTGCCGGTTTGCAGCAGCGTGTCGACCGCCTCGGCGGCCAGCCGACCGCCATACATGGCGTAGTAGATGCCCTCGCCCGACGCGGGGGCCACCACGCCGGCGGCGTCGCCGGCCAGCACCACGTTGCGGCCATCGTCCCAGCGTTTCAGCGGCTTCATCGGCAGCGGCGCACCTTCACGCCTGAGGGTTTCGGCATCAGTCAGGCCCGCCGCGCTGCGCAGGCCGCCCACCGCGCCGCGCAGCGAGAAGCCTTTGTCGGCGCTGCCGGTGCCCACGCTCATGGTGTCGCCGTGCGGAAAGACCCAGCCGTAGAAGTCGGGCGACAGGCTGCCGCGGTAGTACACATCGCAGCGCGAGCCGTCGAAGCCGGGCGGCGCCACGGCCGGCGTGCGAATGATCTCGTGGTACGCGAAGACACACTTGGTGTCTTTCGCTCCGGGCACGGTCTGTCGCGCGACCTCTGACTTCGCGCCGTCGGCACCGATCACGGTGCGCGCGCGCACGCTGGCTGGTACACGCGCCAGCCGGTCGGTTGGCGAGCGTTCGCTGAAGTGGATGGTGCTGCTGCCGTCGGCCTCGTGCGTGATGCGCTCGAAGCTGCCGATTCGCCGCTGCGCGCCGGCGGTTGCAGCACGGGCGCGCAGCCATTCATCGAACACATCGCGGTCGACCATGCCGACGAAGCCGTTGTCGATCGGGATGTCGACCCGCTCGTCCTTCGGCGACACCATGCGCGCCGAGGTGGCTCGGGCCACCAGCAGCGCATCGGGAATGGCGAAGTCCTTGATCAGGCGCGGCGGAATGGCGCCGCCGCAGGGCTTGGTGCGGCCGGCCCGGTCGAGCAGCAGCACCGAGCGCCCGCGCAGCGCCAGGTCGTGCGCTGCGGTGGCACCTGCCGGGCCCCCACCGATCACCACCACGTCGAAAGTCCGTTCAGCGTTGTTCATGAGGGTCACCTTGTTGCAAGGGTTGCCAGAGCGGCGTTGGCTGTGGAGTCGGCTGCGGTTTGCAGCGGCCGGCCGTCACGGCGCGGTGCCCGCCGTGCGCAGTGCGAAGGCGCTGACCATCATGCCGGCCACGAACAGCGGCACACCGAAGCCGCTGTACTCGAGCGCGCGCTTGCGGGGATCGGCCAGGAAGCGGTCCATCAGCACCGCTTGCAGCAGCATCAAGCCGCCGACGGACAGTGCGTGAACCGGCCGCTGCCAATGCACCAGCAACAGCACGACCACGAGCTGCGGAATCGCCATGATCCAGCAGGCCGCGCGCGCCGCAGCCTGCACGCCCAGCCGCACCGGCAGCGAGCCGACACCCATCTGCCGGTCGCCTTCGATCGACTTGAAATCGTTCAGGGTCATGATGCCGTGGGCACCGGCGCTGTACAGGCCGGCCAGTGCCAGCGAGCGCGGCGGCGGCATCGCGCCGCCCGCCATCACGGCCGCGCCGGTGGCCCAGGCCAGCCCTTCGTAGCACAGCCCGCAGGCTGCGTTGCCCCACCAGCCGTTCATTTTCAGGCGCAGCGGTGGCGCGCTGTAGGCCCACGCCAGCAGCAGGCCGATCACAGCCGCACCGAAACCCCAGGGGCCGAGAAAGGCCGCCACGACCAGCGACAAGCCGGTCCAGAGAATCGCGATGCCCAGGCCCCAGCGACCCGGCATGCGGCCCGACGGAATGGGCCGCTGCGGCTCGTTGATGGCGTCGACATGGCGGTCGAACCAGTCGTTCACGGCCTGGCTGCTGGCACACACCATCGGCCCCGCCAGCACCACACCCACCACGATGACCGGCCAGTGACCGGCGAACGCCACGCCCGAGGCCACCACGCCACAGGCAAAGGCCCACATGGGCGGGAACCATGTGATCGGTTTGAGCAGTTCCGCGACGGCGGACAGTGCGGGACGGGCCATGCAAATATTCTTGCACTTGACACTCGCCAGCGTCAATCTTGGTTTACACCTTTGATCGACACTTTCGCTGACACATTGATTGACGCTGCGACAGCCACCAGCGGCCGCATCAGCCGCTCAGAGCGCGCGAATCACTCCTCGCCAGGAACCGGCGTCAGGTCGCCCAGGTTGAAGCGGCGCAACTTCACGTACAGGCTTTGCCTCGACAGGCCCAGCATCTCGGCGGCCGAGGCGCGGTTGTCGTGCGTGAGTTCCAGGGCCGCCTCGATGCACAGCTGCTCGATCAGGTCGGTGGTGTCGCGAACGATGTCTTTCAGCGGTACGCGGCCGACCAGTTCAGTCATCTGGCCCACCGAGCGCGGCATCTCGCGGCCGGCGCCGGTGGTGCGCACTTCGCTGAGCAGGCGGCGGCTGACGTCGCGGATGGTGAAGCCCAGGCAGGGCTGCTCGCCTTCGGTCACCGCCACACCGGAGATCTCGACTTCGGTGGAAGCGCCGTACTCGCCGCGCATCACGGTGGCGAACAGGCGCACCGCGCCGCGCTGGCGCAGGTTGGTGATCAACACGTTGAGGTCGACACCGGTGCGGCCCAGCCATTTTTCCAGCGACTGCGCCCGCACCTGGGCCTCGGTGGCCAACTGAGCCAGGTCGATGAAGGCGCGGTTGGCGGTCAGGATGAGTCCGTTGAGGTCGGTCACCACAAACGCATCGGGCGCGCTGTCGATGAGCTTGAGCAGCGCGTTCTGGCCACTGCTTTGCGGTGTTTTCTGGTCGGCGTCGATGGGCGAAACGCGGACCAGCAGGTGGGCAGTTTTCTCCTGGCGGAACAGCGACGCCGCCACCCGGAATTCGCCCGCCCGCCCGCTCAGGCGACCGCTGGCGGTTTCGCCGTGGCCGCCGTCGCGCACGCGGGCGAACAGCGCCCGCATGCCAGCGTTCGGCGGCGCATCGGGCTCGGGCTCGAAGCTGTCGGCGGGCATCCAGCCAGGCTTGGTCGACTCGGCGCCGAACAAGGCCGTGGCCGCCGGGTTGATTTCTTCCAGCTTGCCGGTGGCGGCATCGAGGATCAGCACCGCTTCGGAAGCCACCTGGAACAGCGAGCGGTAGCGCGTTTCCATGTGCCGCAGCCGCCAGTAGTCACGCTCCATCGCTTGCTGCGCGCTGATCAGCCGCTGCTGCAACACCGAGTTGGCACGCAGATCGCGCCCGAACACCACCGAGCGACCGATGCCCTTTGAGCGGCCGGAAGGCTGCGGCAGCGCAATCGCCGAATAGGACAGCGGCAGGTCCGCCCCTTCGAGCGAAGGGTGGTTGATGTGGCGCCAGCGCGGCGCCGCATGGGCTCGCGAGTCGCGCAGCAATGCCTCTACCTTGGGGCGGCTTTCAACGGTGACGGTGTCGGCCCAGGGCTTGCCGAGCCATTCGTAGTAGCCCTCGCGCAGCAGGTCTTCGCTGCCAAAGGCCAGGTCCCGGATCACGCCGTCGTCGTCGACGATCAACGCCACGTCGGCAGACGCGGCAATCAGCTTGCCGATCATGTCGGCAGAGAGGCCACCAAGCGATGCCGCTGGCGATTCGAACTCCCTCATGAACCTTGCTTTCGGGCTGACTGCAGCATCGCGTCCTCTTGTTGATTTGTCGTGTCCGATGCCCTGACGCGCAATGAGCATCAAGCTCGCGCTGCGCGCTGACCGGTGATCTCGGCGACCATCCGCTCAGCCAGCGCGGGTGCATCGCTGGCGTCGATTGTCATGCCATCGGCGCCGACCCGATTCAAGATGTCGGGACGCTGGCTCAGCATCGGCCCGCCCACCAGCACCGCGATGTCGTGGTTGCAGGTGGCGTGCCGAACTGCGGCAATGGTGTCGGCCAGCGATTGCAGGTGAATTTCGGCCCCGATGGAAAAACCGATCACGTCGAACCACTCGGCGGCCACCATGGCAGGCGCGTCGACGGCCGCCGCCCAGGCGCCACCGGTCACGTCCCAGCCGGCGCGGCGAAAGAACTCGCCCACCATCACCAGGCCAAAGGTGTGCTGCTCACCCGGTCCGGGCATCAGCAGGATGCGCCGGCCCATCGCTGGGTGCTCCACGTTGCGCCCCAGGGCGGGACTCAGCTCGCGCAGCACGCGCTGCAGCCGCCCGAGGCCGACCGTCACGTCGGTGAAGTTGCACAGGTCCTCGTTCCACAGCTCGCCGAGATGGCGCGCGGTGGGCGCCAGCAAGTCGAGGTAGATCGACTCGATGGAAATGCCGCGGGCGCGCCAGGTCTGGATCGCCGCAAGCGCCGAGTCTTCGTCGTGCGAGACCACCAGCCTGGCGAACGCCACCACTTCGTCGGCGGTGATCGTCTGGCCGCTCGCAGCAGGGCGGATGTCGGGGTCGGCGCTGGCACGGTGCGCCAGCATCAAACGGGGAATGATTTCCCGCTCGATCGTGCGCGCCAGTTGGGACATGTGGGTGTCGTTGGCGGCCTCGACCGAGCCGAAGCCCGGAAGTTCACCGTCACATTCTCGGGGCGCAGCGCTGTGGGATCTCCCCTCCCGCAGCGTGCTTTCTTGCGGCGAACTCTCCATCGATTTTCTCCTCGCGAAATCCTGACTCTCGTCTCGCCGGAGGGACATACCGCCGGCGCCGCCACCGTCACAGACCGGCTGGGTGGGACTGGATCTCAACATTCGGGGCTGTACCGCCTCGTGAGTTGGGCCACGCTTTTTACCGTGGGGTCGACAACGCCGTCAATCGGTGCCGCCCATACAAATCGCTATTCGCAATGCGTTCGGGCCGACGCCTTGGCCTCAAATATAGTGTCACGTTTGATTTACGTCTAGCCCGATTGACAACCTTTGGTGACCGGTCTAGATTCACTCCAACGCGACCTTCACGTCGCAAGGATGTCGATGCACCCACATGGGCCCCGGCCGGACTCCCACCGGCCCCTGTACACCGCAGAACAGCGCGTCAGGCGCGACGCTTCGGCGTGGACCGTCGTGCAGGGCGTGCTGGCACCGGTCCAGTTCCTCGTGTTCCTGGTCAGCTTGGCCCTGGTGCTGCGCTTTCTGGCCACCGGTGAAGGACAGTCCGCAGCCACGCTGTCGGTGGTGGTCAAGACCCTCACGCTGTACAGCATCATGGTCACCGGCTGCATCTGGGAAAAGGTCGTTTTCGACCGCTACCTGTTCGCTCCCGCCTTCTACTGGGAAGACGTCTTCAGCATGCTGGTGCTGGCGCTGCACACGGCCTACCTCGTGGCGCTGGCCACCGACGCGCTCGACGCGCGCGGCCAGATGCTGCTGGCGCTGGCGGCTTACGCCACCTACGTGATCAACGCTACGCAGTTCATCCTGAAGCTGCGCGCCGCGCGACTCGACCAGGCACAACGCGACTCGCAAATGGCCAACCGGAGCCTGGCGACATGAGCCCGGTGATTCCGATTCGCTCTGCCCCTACCGAGGGCTGCACCGACGCCCCCGTGCTGCCGAACGTCATCAGAGAGCGCGGCCAGCGCGAAGTGTTCTGCGGCCTGACCGGGATCATCTGGCTGCACCGCAAGATTCAAGACGCGTTCTTCCTCGTCGTCGGCTCGCGCACCTGCGCGCACCTGATTCAGTCGGCCGCCGGTGTGATGATCTTCGCCGAGCCACGGTTCGCCACCGCCATCATCGACGAGCGCGACCTCGCCGGCCTGGCCGACGTGAACACCGAACTCGATCGCGTCGTCACACGCCTGCTCGAGCGGCGGCCCGAGATCAAGTTGCTGTTCCTCGTGGGCTCGTGCCCGTCAGAGGTCATCAAGCTCGACCTGTCGCGCGCTGCCTCGCGGCTGTCGGGCCGCTTCTCGCCCGACGTGCGGGTGCTCAACTATTCGGGCAGCGGCATCGAAACCACCTTCACTCAGGGCGAAGACGCCTGCCTGGCCGCGCTGGTGCCAAGCCTGCCGGTCGAAGCGGCCGAGGCGCCGGCCTCGCTGATGGTGGTGGGCACGCTGGCCGACGTGGTCGAAGACCAGTTCATGCGGCTGTTCGCGCAGCTCGGCATCGGCCCGGTGCACTTCTTCCCACCGCGCCGTGCCAACGCGCTGGCGCCGGTCGGGCCGAACACCCGCTTCCTGCTCGCGCAGCCCTTCCTGGCCGACACCGCACGCGCGCTCGAAGCGCGTGGCGCGGTCCGCCTGCCGGCGCCCTTCCCGCTCGGCGTCGAAGGCACGACCGGGTGGTTGCAGGCCGCGGCGAATGCGTTCGGCGTCGACGCCGCAAGCTTCGAACGCGCCACCGCGCCGGGCCGCGAGCGCGCCCGCAACGCGCTGGCCCGGCACCAGGTTCAGCTGGCCGGCACGCGCGTGTTTTTCTTCCCCGACTCGCAACTCGAAATTCCGATTGCGCGCTTCCTGCACCGCGAACTGGGCATGGTGTTGACCGAGGTCGGCACGCCCTACCTGCATCGCCAGCACCTGGCCGAAGAACTGGCACTGCTGCCGGCGGGTACCGTGCTGTCGGAAGGCCAGGATGTCGAGAAGCAGATCGACCGCTGCCGCGCCGCGCAGCCCGACATCGTCGTCTGCGGCCTCGGGCTGGCGAACCCGCTGGAGGCCGAAGGCTTCACCACCAAGTGGTCGATCGAGCTGGTGTTCACACCGATCCAGGGCTACGACCAGGCCGCCGACCTGGCCGAGTTGTTCACGCGTCCGCTGCTGCGCCGTTTGAAGCTCGTGGCCTGACCGAAGACCCGACCATGCAGCTCACCCTCTGGACCTACGAAGGCCCGCCGCACGTCGGTGCGATGCGCGTCGCCACCGCGCTGAAAGACGTTCACTACGTGCTGCACGCGCCGCAGGGCGACACCTATGCCGACCTGCTGTTCACGATGATCGAGCGGCTGCCAAAGCGCCCGCCTGTCACCTACACCACCTTTCAGGCGCGCGACCTGGGCGGCGATACCGCCGAGTTGTTCAAGAACGCGGCACGCAACGCCTACGAGCGCTTCCAACCGAAGGCGATGATGGTCGGCGCCTCGTGCACCGCCGAACTGATTCAAGACGATCCCGGCGGCCTGGCCAAGGCACTCGACCTGCCGATCCCGGTGGTCGCGCTCGAACTGCCGTCGTACCAGCGCAAGGAAAACTGGGGCGCGTCGGAAACCTTCTACCAAATGGTGCGCGCAATGGCCACGCCGCACGCGCCGGCCAAGGGCACGGCGCGTGAGCCACGTGAGCCACGTGAGCCACGTGCTGCCGACGTGCGCCCGCGCTGCAACATCCTCGGCCCGACGGCACTCGGCTTTCGCCACCGCGATGACGTGCACGAAATCACCCAGCTGCTCGACCGCATGGGCGTGGACGTTCACTGCGTGGCGCCGCTCGGCGCCCGTGCCGACGACCTGGCCCACCTGGGCGAGGCCGACTTCAACGTCGTGCTGTACCCCGAAGTCGGCGCGCTGACGGCCTCGTGGCTGACGCGCACCTTCGACCAGCCGTCGACCCGAACGATTCCCATCGGCGCCGCTGCCACGCGCGATTTCATCGCCGAGGTCGCCACGCTGGCGAACATCGACCCGGCGCAGGCGCTGGCCGACGTTCGCTCGCGCTCGACGTGGTATTCGCGCTCGGTCGACTCGACCTACCTCACCGGCAAGCGCGTCTTCATCTTCGGCGATGCCACGCATGCGGTGGCAGCGGCCCGCGTCGCGTCCACCGAACTCGGTTTCACGGTGGTCGGCCTGGGCACCTACAGCCGCGAATTCGCACGCGAGATTCGCGAGGTTGCCAAGCTTTACGGCGTCGAGCCGCTGATCACCGACGACTACCTCGAAGTCGAAGCCAAGGTCGCCGAACTGCAGCCCGAGCTGGTGCTCGGCACGCAGATGGAACGCCACATCGCCAAGCGCCTGGGCGTGCCGTGCGCGGTGATTTCCGCCCCCGTCCACGTGCAGGACTTCCCGTCCCGCTACTCGCCGCAGATGGGCTTCGAAGGCGCCAACGTGCTGTTCGACACCTGGGTCCACCCGCTGATGATGGGCCTGGAAGAACACCTGATCGGCATGTTCCGCGGCGACTTCGAATTCCACGAAGACGCAGCCCCGTCGCACCTGGGCGGGCATGCGGCCCCAGCCGCCATTGCTGCCGCGCCAGGCAGCACCGACGCGCCCGCGCTGATCGAAGTGCCGGCCGACCTCGCGGTGGCTGCAGCGCCACCCCACAACGCAGAAAGCCCACCCGCCGCGATCCCGGCACCGTGGGCCCCTGATGCGGAGAAGGAACTTCGAAAGATCCCCTTCTTCGTGCGCGGCAAGGCACGCCGCAACACCGAGCGATACGCACAAGACCATAGCGTACCGGTGATCACTGTCGAGACGCTCTATGACGCAAAAGCGCACTTCAGCCGCTAGCCTGTCAACGGTCAACCCGATGCGCGTGGTCATCGTGACCATGGACAGCCATCTGGCCGGTGCCGCGGAGCGCGCCAACCGCACGCTCGCCAAGGCCATGCCCGGCCTGGAACTGGTCGTGCATGCCGCCGCCGAGTTCGGCGACGACAAGGCGGTGCTCGAACGCTGCCACGCCGACATCGCCAGTGGCGACATCGTGATTGCCACCATGCTGTTCATGGAAGAACACTTCCTGCCGGTGCTGCCGGCGTTGAAGGCACGCCGCGACCACTGCGATGCCATGGTCTGCGCGATGTCGGCCGCCGAGGTGATGAAGCTCACCCGCATGGGCAAGTTCGACATGGGCGCGCCTGCCACCGGCCCGATGGCGATGCTCAAGCGCCTGCGCGGCAACCCCGAAGCCAAGGGCAACGAGTCGGGCGTGAAGGCCACCGCCGGTGCGCAGCAGATGAAGATGCTGCGCCGGCTGCCGAAGATCCTGCGCTTCATCCCCGGCACCGCGCAGGACGTGCGCGCGTATTTCCTGACCTTGCAGTACTGGCTGGCGGGCTCGGAAGCCAACGTCGCGAACATGGTGCAGTTCCTGGTCGACCGCTATGCCGACGGTCCGCGCAAGGCGCTGCGCGGCGTCGTCAAGCCGCAGGCGCCGGTCGAGTACCCCGAGGTCGGCGTCTACCACCCGCGCATGCCGGCCCGCATGTCCACCCAGCTCGCCGACCTGCCCCGCGTCGCCACCACCGGCAAGCGCGGCACGGTCGGCCTGCTGCTGATGCGTTCGTACCTGCTGGCCGGCAACGCCGACCACTACGACGGCGTGATCACCGCCATGGAAGCGCGCGGACTGCGGGTGATGCCGTGCTTTGCCACCGGCCTCGATTCGCGCCCCGCGATCGACGCCTTCTTCTTCAACGACGGCCGCCCGACCATCGACGCCGTCGTTTCGCTGACCGGCTTCTCGCTGGTCGGTGGCCCGGCCTACAACGACGCGCAGGCGGCCGAAGACATCCTGGCGAAACTCGACGTGCCCTACCTCGCCGTGACCCCGGTCGAGTTCCAGACGCTCGACCAGTGGGGCGGCTCATCGCGCGGGTTGCTGCCGGTCGAGGCGACCATGATGGTCGCGATCCCCGAGCTCGATGGCGCCACTGGCTCGATGGTGTTCGGCGGACGCGGCAGCGCCGAACACATTGCCTGCACCGGCTGCGCGCACGCCTGCACGTTCAAGAATGTCGTCGACAACCACGACATGCACAGCTGCATCGAGCGCGCCGACCTGCTGGCCGCACGCGTGGGCAAGCTGGTCGACCTGCGTCGCTCGCAGCGCGCCGAGCGCAAGGTCGCTGCGGTGGTGTTCAACTTCCCCCCGAATGCCGGCAACACCGGCACCGCCGCCTTCCTGTCGGTGTTCGAGTCGCTGTTCAACACCATGGCGGCCATGCAGCGCGAGGGCTACACGGTAACGATGCCGGCCAGCGTGGACGACCTGCGCGAACGCATCATCAACGGCAACGCGCTGCGCTACGGCGCGCAGGCCAATGTGCATGTGCGCATTCCGGCCGACGACCACGTTCGACGTGAAAAGCACCTGAAGGAAATCGAAGCCCAGTGGGGCCCGGCACCCGGCCGCCAGCAAAGCGACGGCAGCAGCATTTTCGTTTTCGGCGAACGCTTCGGCAATGTGTTCGTCGGCGTGCAGCCCGCGTTCGGCTACGAAGGCGACCCGATGCGGCTGCTGTTCGAAAAGGGCTTCGCACCCACGCATGCGTTCTCGGCCTTCTACCGTTGGCTGCGTGAAGACTTCGGCGCCCATGCGGTGCTGCATTTCGGCACCCACGGCGCGCTGGAGTTCATGCCCGGCAAGCAGAACGGCCTGTCGTCCGCGTGCTGGCCGGACCGGCTGATCGGCGACCTGCCAAACCTGTACCTGTACGCCTCGAACAATCCGTCGGAAGGCACGATCGCAAAGCGGCGCGCGGCCGCCACCCTCATCAGCTACCTGACGCCGCCGGTCGCACAGGCCGGGCTCTACAAGGGGCTGGTCGACCTGAAGGCGCTGCTCGAACGCTACCGAGGGCTGGAGCCCGATGCGGCCGCCGAGGCCGATGAACTCGCCACGATGATCCAGTCGCAGGCGGCCGAACTCGAACTCGCGGCCACCGAGCCGGCGTGGGCCACCAGTGCGCCGCAGCAGATCGCCCGCCTGAACGACGCGCTGCTCGAACTCGAATACACGCTGATCCCGCACGGCCTGCACGTGGTCGGCCGCGCACCCACGCCGGCGCAGCGCGTCGACCTGCTGCTCTCGCTGGCCGAGGCCTCGCACGGTGCGCGTCCCGAACGCGCCAGCATCGAAGCGCTGGTCGCCGGCCACGCGCCGAAAAGCACGGCGCCGAACCTGGCGCTGCTGCAAGCGCTGGCCGCTGCCGACGCGCTGATGGCCGATGACCACGAAGTCGACGGCATCCTGCACGCACTGGACGGCAAGTTCCTGCGGCCCGCTCCCGGCGGCGACCTGCTGCGCACGCCGGCCATCCTGCCCACCGGCCGCAACCTGCACGGCTTCGACCCGTTCCGCATTCCCAGCGCGTACGCGGTGAAAGACGGCGCGCGGCAGGCCGAGCGCCTGCTGCAAAAGCACATGGGTGACGGCCACGCCTTCCCCGAATCGATCGCCATCGTGCTGTGGGGCACCGACAACCTGAAGAGCGAGGGCGGGCCCATCGGCCAGGCGCTGGCGCTGATGGGCGCGGCACCGCGCTTCGACAGCTACGGTCGGCTGGCCGGCGCGCGGTTGCTGCCGCTCGAAGCGCTGGGCCGGCCGCGGGTCGATGTCGTCATCACGCTGTCGGGCATCTTCCGCGACCTGCTGCCGCTGCAGATCAAGCTGCTGGCCGAAGCCGCGTTCATGGCCGCCGGCGCCGACGAGCCGCTGGAGCAGAACTTCATCCGCAAGCACGCGCTGGCCTATCAGGCCGAGCACGGCGGCGACCTGGAAACCGCGTCGCTGCGGGTGTTCGGCAACGCCGAGGGCGCGTACGGCTCTAACGTCGGCAGCCTGGTCGACAACAGCCGCTGGGAAGACGCCGACGAACTGGCCGAAACCTACACCCGCCGCAAAGGCTTTGCCTACGGGCGCGCCGGCCGGCCAGTGCAACAGGCGCAGTTGCTGAACAGCGTGCTCGCGGGCGTGCAACTGGCCTACCAGAATCTCGACTCGGTCGAGCTGGGCGTGACCACGATCGACACCTACTTCGACACGCTGGGCGGCATCAGCCGCGCCGTGAAACGGGCCAAGACGCAGCGCGACGGACACGACGCCGCGATGGCACCGGTCTACATCGGCGACCAGACGCGCGACGCGAATGGCGGCGGCACCGTGCGCACGCTGACCGAGCAGGTGGCCCTTGAAACCCGCACCCGCATGCTGAACCCGAAGTGGTACGAGGGCATGCTGGAGCACGGCTACGAGGGCGTGCGCCAGATCGAGGTGCACGTGACCAACACCATGGGCTGGTCGGCCACCACCGGCCAGGTGCAGCCCTGGGTCTACGAGCAGTTGAGCCAGACCTTCATGCTCGACCCCGCGATGCGCGAGCGGCTGGCCAAGCTGAACCCGACCGCGTCGGCCCGCGTGGCGAACCGGTTGATCGAGGCCTCAGACCGCAAATTCTGGAAGCCCGACGCAAAGATGCTCGACGCATTGCGGCGGGCCGGTGAAGAGCTTGAAGACCGGCTCGAAGGTGTGTTTTCCGAATCCCCTGCAGGAGCTGCCGCATGAGCACCACGACGATCCCCATGCCCGATGTCAAACGACCGGGAGTGCGCACCAATCTGCGGCTCGACGGCGAGGGCAGCGAACAAGTTCAGCTCGACCCGAACCTGAAGATCGGCAACGCGAAAGTGTTCGCCATCTACGGCAAGGGCGGCATCGGCAAGAGCACCACGTCGAGCAACCTGTCGGCCGCGTTCTCGAAGCTGGGCAAGCGGGTGCTGCAGATCGGCTGCGACCCCAAGCACGACTCCACCTTCACGCTGACGAAGAAGATGCTGCCCACGGTGATCGACGTGCTGGAAAGCGTCGACTTCCACGCCGAGGAACTGCGCGTCGAAGACTTCGTGTTCGAGGGCTACAACGGCGTGATGTGCGTCGAGGCCGGCGGGCCGCCTGCCGGCACCGGCTGCGGTGGCTACGTGGTCGGCCAGACCGTCAAGCTGCTGAAGGAACACCACCTGCTGGAAGACACCGACGTTGTGATCTTCGACGTGCTGGGCGACGTGGTCTGCGGCGGCTTTGCAGCGCCCTTGCAGCACGCCGACCGCGCGCTGATCGTCACCGCCAACGACTTCGACTCCATCTTCGCGATGAACCGCATCGTGCAGGCCATCGGTGCCAAGGCCAAGAACTACAACGTGCGCCTGGGCGGCGTGATTGCCAACCGCAGCAAGGACACCGACCAGATCGACAAGTACAACAACAAGATCGGCCTGAAGCTGGCGGCGCACTTCCCCGACCTGGACGTGATTCGCCGCAGCCGGCTGAAAAAGTCGACGCTGTTCGAGATGGAGTATTCGCCCGAGCTGGAAGCGGTGCAGAAGGAATACATGCGGCTGGCCGCGTCGCTGTGGCTGGGCACCGAGCCACTGAACGCCGTGCCGATGAAAGACCGCGACATCTTCGACCTGCTGGGTTTCGACTGAGGGCCTGCGATGACATTGCCTTCCTATACAGAACGTCGCGGCCAGATCGAAACCTATTTCGACCGCACTGCGGTGCAGGCGTGGGCCCGGCTCACGTCCGACGCGCCGGTGGGCCGCGTGCGTGCTTCTGTGCGTGCCGGCCGCGACCGCATGCGGAACACGCTGCTGTCGTGGCTGCCCGACGACCTGCGCGGCATGCGGCTGCTCGATGCCGGCTGCGGCACCGGCGCGCTCGCCGTCGAGGCCGCGCAGCGTGGTGCCGCCGTGCTGGCGATCGACCTGTCGCCCACCTTGGTGAACCTGGCGCGTGAACGTCAGCCGGCCATCCAGAACGGCGGCAGCATCGACTTCCGTTTCGGCGACATGCTGGACCCCGCGCTCGGCCACTTCGACTTTGTGGTCGGCATGGACTCAGTGATTCACTACGAAACCGGCGACGCCGTGCGTGTGTTGGCCGGCCTGGCGCAGCGCACCCGTCGCGCGATGTTGTTCACCTTCGTGCCCAGCAGCCCGGCACTCGAAGTGTTCCGCGCGGTCGGCAAGCTGTTTCCGCGTGGCGACCGTTCGCCCGCCGTGGTGCCGGTGCCCGAGCGCTGGCTGCACCGCCGCCTCGACGAAGACGCGCAAATGCAGGGCTGGTCGCGCGGCCGCACGCAGCGCATTTCCAGCGGCTTCTACACCTCGCAGGCACTGGAGCTGGTCAAGACATGAACGCGGCGAAAGCAGCACTGCGGCTGAACGCCGGCCTGGCGCGCCAATGGTCGCGCGTGGCGGTGGGTTTTCTGCCGTTCGCCGACGTGGCGACCCAAGAGCTGCCGCTGGGCAGGCTGCTGCGGCTGTCGCTGTTCCAGGTCTCGGTGGGCATGGCGTTGGTGCTGCTCAACGGCACGCTGAACCGCGTGATGATCGTCGAGCTGGGTGTGCCGGCATGGCTGGTGTCGCTGATGGTGGCGCTGCCGCTGGTGTTTGCGCCGTTCCGCGCACTGGTCGGCTTTCGGTCCGACCACCACCGCTCGGCGCTGGGCTGGAAGCGCGTGCCCTACATCTGGATGGGCACCTTGCTGCAGTTCGGCGGCCTGGCGATCATGCCGTTCGCGCTGATCGTGCTGTCGGGCGACAGCCATGGCCATCCCATTTACGGCCAGATCGGCGCAGCGCTGGCCTTCCTGCTGGTGGGCGCCGGCCTGCACACCACGCAAACCGCCGGCCTGGCCCTGGCCACCGACATCGCGCCGCCCGAGGCGCGGCCCCGCGCGGCGGCCTTGCTGTACGTGATGCTGATGGTCGGCATGGTCATCAGTGCGCTCGGCTTCGGTGCGCTGCTGACCGACTTCAAGCAGGTCAGGCTGATCCAGGTGATCCAGGGCGCAGCCCTGCTGACCATGGTGCTGAACGTGATCGCGTTGTGGAAGCAGGAAGCGCGCGACCCGCAACGTGGAAGCGCGTCGCACCGCCGGCAGGCGCGGCCAGCGTTCCGCGAATCGTGGCGTGCCTTCATGCGCGGCGGCCAGGCGAGCCGCCTGCTGGTGGCCGTGGGCCTGGGCACCGCCGCGTTCAGCATGCAAGACATCCTGCTCGAGCCCTACGGTGGGCAGATCATGAACATGGGCGTCGGTGCCACCACCACGCTGACCGCGATGACCGCCAGCGGCGCGCTGGCGGCCTTCGTGCTGGCCTCGCGCTGGCTGTTCCACGGCGGCTGCGCCTACCGGCTGGCCGCACTGGGTGTGCTGGCGGGCGTGGTCGCCTTCGTCTGCGTGATCTTTGCCGACCCGCTGCAGTCGGCGCTGATGTTCCGCATCGGCGCCGCACTCATCGGCTTCGGTGGCGGGCTGTTCGCGGTCGCCACGCTGACGGCGGCGATGGGCCTGGAAACGCACGGCCACAACGGCCTGGCGCTCGGCGCCTGGGGCGCTGTGCAGGCGTCGGCTGCGGGGGTGGCCATTGCGATGGGCGGCGCGCTTCGCGACGGGGTGTCCAACCTGGCCTCGCAGGGGCTGCTCGGCTCGGCGCTGGTCAGCCCGTCGGTGGGCTACAGCTTCGTCTACCACCTCGAGATCGGCCTGCTCTTCGCCACGCTGATCGCCATCGGTCCGCTCGTCAAGACGAACCGCCGCCAGACCCTGCCTGCGCCGCCCTCGACCGGACGATTCGGCCTGGCCGAATTTCCCGGTTGATGCCTGCCCCAACCCGCGCGCCACCGCCAGCCACACACCCCGCAAAAGCCACGCAAAAGGAGACCCGAATGGGAACCGGAGCCATCACCGCCTACATCGACGTTGCGCAAATTGCGCTGTACGCCTTCTGGATCTTCTTTGCCGGCTTGATCTACTACCTGCACCGCGAAGACAAGCGCGAGGGCTACCCGCTGGAGTCGGAGCGTTCGCCCAACGTGCGGGTGCAGGGCTGGCCACGCATCCCGTCGCCGAAGGCCTATCACCTGAGCGACGGTCGCGTGGTGATGTCGCCGAACTTCCGCGTCTCGAACCAGCCGCTGGGCGCCGACGCATCGCGCAGCCACCTGGGCTCGCCACTCGAACCCAACGGTGACCCGATGCTGGCGGCGGTGGGCCCGGGCTCGTACGCCGACCGCGCCGACATTGCCGACACCACGGTCGACGGCGCACTGCGCATCGTGCCGCTGCGCGCTGCCGCTGACTTCTCGGTCTCCAGCCACGACCCCGACCCGCGCGGCTTGCCGGTGATCGGCGCCGACGGTCTGGTGGCCGGCACGGTGCGCGAGATGTGGGTCGACCGCGCCGAGGTGCTGTTCCGCTACCTCGAAGTCGAAGTGCCGGTGGCGGGCGGCAGCCGCCGCGTGTTGCTGCCGGTGAACTTCTCGCGCATCACCGCCACCCAGGTCAAGGTGCGTTCGATCCTGGCTGCGCAGTTCGCGCAGGTGCCGGCCACCCGCCACCCCGATGCCGTGACCCTGCTCGAAGAAGACAAGATCATGGGCTACTACGGCGGCGGCACGCTGTACGCCACGCCCGAGCGTCAGGAGCCGCTGCTGTGATCACGAATCAACAAACACGCGACCAGGCGCCAGAGCACGAGTTCGAGGCCGCCCACGGCCTGCCCGAGCCGCTGCCGCGCGGCGAGCGCATGTTGTGGCAAGGCTCGCCCGACTGGCGCGTGATGGCCCGCGAGGCCATGCACCTGCGCACGCTGTCGGTCTACTTCGCGGTGGTGCTGGCCTGGCGAGGCGCGCTGGTGTTGTCCAACGGCGGCGGCTGGCTGGATGCATTGCAGGCGGTGCTGTGGCTGCTGCCGCTGGCCGCCCTGGCGATCGGCCTGCTGGCCACCATGGCCTGGCTTATCAGCCGCACCAGCGTCTACAGCATCACCGACCAGCGCGTGGTGATGCGCATCGGCGTGGTGCTCAGCATCACCTTCAACCTGCCCTATTCGCGCATCGAAGCCGCCGCACTGCGCAGCCATGCCGACGGCAGCGGCGATGTCACGCTGACGCTGGCCGACGCCGACCGCATTGCCTATCTGCACCTGTGGCCGCACGCGCGGCCGTGGCAGCTAAAGCGCACGCAACCGATGCTTCGCGCGCTGCCCGAGGCACGCGCGGTGGCCAGCGTGCTGGCTGCAGCGCTGGCCGATTCGGCCGGCACGGCCCGCACCCCGCTGCGGCCCGTTCAAGTGCCCCAGCGCGAAACGCCCGACCGACAGGGCCAGCAGCCGCTGGTGGCCTGACACCATGAGCCAGGCCGCCACACCCGCTGCGCCTGCCGCCGGATTTCCGCGCACGCCGTTGTTCGCCATCGGCGGTCTGCTCGTCGTCTGCCTGATCACCGTGGCGGCGGTGCGCGTCACCGGCGTCGGCGCAATCAACGTGCCAGACGCGGCGGCGGTGGAGGTGCGCGAGTTCCGCTTCGAGGACCGTCCCGACGGCAGCATCGTGGTACTCGACGCCGCCGGCAAGCAGTTGATGGACACCGTGGCTCCGGGTACCAACGGCTTCTTGCGCGGCACCATGCGCGGGCTGGCCCGCGAGCGCAAACGCCAGGGCGTCAGCCCCGACCTGCCGTTCCGGATGACCGGCCGCGCCGACGGCAAGCTGACCCTCGAAGACCCGGGCACCGGCCGCCGCGTCGACCTGGGCTCCTTCGGCCCGACGAATGCCGCTGTCTTCGCGCAGATCATGACCAGCCGCCCGGGTACACCACCCCGCGCATCGAATTGACCTCACCGCTTTTGCAGGACACACCATGAGCACACTGGCGCAAGCAACCGACCGGGTCATCAACGAAAGCACCCACACCGCGTTGAAAGACACGGTGCTGACGCCGCGCTTCTACACCACCGACTTCGCCGCGATGGACAAGATCGACGTGTCGTCGATTCGCCCGCAGTGGGACGCGCTGATGAGCGAATTTCGGGCCGACACCAACACCGACCACTTCCAGCGCCCGCCCGACCTGATGGCCGACCAGTCGGACCTGCCACCCGCGCTGTACAAGGAATTTTCCGACTTCCTGATCAGCTCCATCACCTCCGAGTTTTCCGGTTGCGTGCTGTACGCCGAGATCAAGAAGCGGGTCGAGAACCCCGACATGAAGGAACTGTTCGGGCTGATGGCGCGCGACGAGTCGCGCCACGCCGGCTTCATCAACCAGTGGCTGAAAGACTTCGGCATCGGCGTCGA
>JANNBZ010000140.1:0-1799 GCA_031386065.1 Burkholderiales bacterium | reverse complement strand
AGGTCCAGCCCGAGGCGCTGCGCGGCAAAGCGCAGGCCGGCGCGGGTCAAGTCCCAGAACGGCTTGTACTGGCCGCTCATCGAGGTCAGCCGCGTGTAGTCGATCTGCTTGTCGCGCCACAGGATGCTCAGGCGCTCGCCGAAACCGGGGAACAGTTGCTCGGCCAGCAGGCCCACGCTGTAGACGTCGAACAGGGTTCCGTAAGCGTCGAAAAGCACCGCGCGCGGGGCCAAGGGTTCGGCAATGCCGGCGGTCGGTGAGTTCATGCGCTGAATTTATTCGATGTGGTCGCCAGCATTGAGTACGCCGAAAGTATTGGATTCATGACTTTTGTGAACTGAACTCTTTTCAGGCGGGTGCTGGCACTCGTCGATTGACACCCAAAACAACCACAGCAAAAGCATGAACAGCTTTGATTCCGGCAACGCCTCAGCGTAGTCTTCGCCGATGGCCAAGCTCAAGCAGATCGAATCGTTTGTCTCCGTGGCGGCAAAGGGCAGCCTGACGGCGGCCGCTTTGGCCGAAGGTGTCGCCCCGGCGGTGATCGGCCGGCGCATCGACGCGCTGGAGGAAAGGCTGGGCGTGAAGCTGCTGGTGCGCACCACGCGGCGCATCACGCTCACACACGAAGGCAGCGCCTTTCTGGAGGACTGCCAGCGCGTGCTGACCGATCTGGGCAATGCGGAGGCCAGTGTCAGCGCGGGCGGCGTCAAGGCCAGCGGCTTCCTGCGCATCACCGCGCCGGCCGGCTTCGGCCGCCGCCACGTGGCCCCACTGGTGCCGCGCTTCATCGCGCTGCACCCCGACGTGAGCGTGTCGCTGAACCTGTCGGACCGCGTGGTCGACATCGTCAACGAAAGCGTGGACTGCGCGGTGCGCGTGGGCGACCTGCCCGACAGCAGCCTCGTCAGCGTGCGGCTGGCCGACAACCGGCGCCTGTGCGTGGCCACACCGGCCTACCTGAAACGCGCAGGCACGCCGCAGCACCCGAGTGACCTGGCCCGCCACGAGTGCCTGACCCTGAGCAGCGACGCCAGCCAGACGCGCGGCTGGGCCTTCAGCGTCGACGGCGCCGTGACGCACCTGCGCCCCAGCGGGCGTGTCGACTGCAGCGACGGCCAGGTGCTGCACGACTGGTGCGTGGCCGGGCTGGGGATTGCGTGGCGCTCGACCTGGGAGGTCGAACACGAGGTGGCGGCGGGGCTGCTGGTGAGCGTGCTCGACGAATTCGCGGCGCCGCCGAACGGCATCTACGCTGTGTTTCCGCAGCGCAAGCACCTGCCGCTGCGGGTGCGGCTGTGGATCGACTTCCTCAAGCACAGCTACGGAGACGCCGCGTACTGGCAGGCCGCGCAGCCGAAATGATGCGGGCCCGGCGGCACCCGCCGTCGGCACGTGAAAAAGCCCGGCAACGCCGGGCTTTTTTGGTTCAACGCGCTGGAGCGTCGGTTTACTTGCTGAGGCATTCCTTCATGAAGGCCTTGCGCTCGTCGCCCTTGGTGGCCTTGGCCTTCGGGTCGGCGTTGCAAGACTTCATCTTGCTTTGCTGGGTTTCTTTCTTGGCCGACAGGCAGGTCTTCATGAAGGCCTTGCGCTCGTCGCCCTTCATTTCGCCGGCATCCTTGTTGCACATGCCCATCTTCGATTGCTGCGTACCTGCCATCGGCGCGCTGGCGCCCTTGGCCATGTTCGGCGCTTCCTTGTGGGTGTTGGCAAATGCAGTGCCCGAGAAGGCGACAACGGCAATGACGAGAACGGACATCAGGTGTTTCATGGGGTTTCCTTGTTGCAGGCACAGG
>JANNBZ010000134.1:0-4776 GCA_031386065.1 Burkholderiales bacterium | reverse complement strand
CCCCAGTACTTGTCGAAGGCTTTCAGCTTGACCAGCGAGCCCGCGACCAGCTCTTCCACCCTGTAGGGCCCGGAGCCTATGGGCTGCTTCTCGAAGCCGGCCGCGCCGACCTTTTCGTAGTGGTGCGGCGGAATGGCGTAGCCCGTCAAAAAGGCCATCCACTTGAACAGGTCGGCCACGTACTGCTTCACGTCGCCGGTGATCTTGTTGCCGTCGGCCTTCAGATTGGCCACGTTGGCCCAGATCAGGCCGCCCACCGGGTTGCCGGTTTTCGGGTCGGCCGCGCGGTTCAGGTTCCAGACGATGTCTTGCGCGGTGATGGGCTGGCCGTCGTGCCAGAAGGCACCGCTGCGCACTTCCATCTCGACCTTGGTCTTGTCGGCGTTCCAGCCCCACTTGGTGAGCAGGCCGGGCTTGAACGACGAGTCGGTGTTCTGGTCGATGTACTGGTCGAACACGCTTTTCCACAGCGCCTGCAGCGTGGGGTTGACCGACGACGGGCCGCTGGTCGGGTCCCAGCTGGGCAGCGCGACGTTGAAGGCGATGGTCAGCGAGTCGGCCGACTGGCCGAAGGCGATGCCGGGGAACAGGGCCGTCAACGGGCCGGCGGCAGCCGCCGCAGCGATGGCGGTGGTGCCGGTGGAACCGATGAAGCGGCGGCGGGTCAGCGATGTCATGTGCACTCCAGAAGTCGACACCGGACCGTCCGGCAAAAACAAGTTTAAGTGTGAACAGTTTGGAAGTAAAGTATCGGCGAGCCACCCAATCAACGCCACTCATTCAACCTGCAGGAGCAGCTTCATGCAACACCTTCCCGTCAGCATTCCGGCCGGTGACATCGGTGGCAAACCCGGTGGCACATTCGGTGCCTACCTAGCAGTGCCGAAATCGGGCAGCGGCCCGGGCCTGGTGATCGCGCAAGAGATTTTCGGCGTCAACCAGACCATGCGCGACGTCGCCGACTACTACGCCGAAGAAGGCTACGTGGTGCTGGTGCCCGACCTGTTCTGGCGGCAAGAACCCGGCGTGCAACTCGGCTACACGCCTGACGACTGGCAGCGTGCCTTCGGCTACTACGGCGGCTTCGACGAGGCCAAGGGCGTGGACGACATCCAGGCCACGCTGAACGTGCTGCGCGCCATGCCGCAGTGCAATGGCAAGGCGGGTGTGCTGGGCTTCTGCCTGGGCGGCAAGCTGGCCTACCTGGCGGCCTGCCGCACCGATGCGCAGGTGTCGGTGGCGTACTACGGCGTCGGCATCGAAAAGGCGATCGGCGAACTCGACCACGTGAAAGGCCGGCTGGTGATGCACGTGGCCGAGCTCGACAAGTTCTGCCCGCCCGAAGCGCAGGCGCAGATCGTGGCCGCCGCCAAAGGCCGCGCGAAGGTGGAGCTGTACGTGTACCCCGGCCAGGACCACGCGTTCGCTCGCGTCGGCGGTGATCACTTCCACAAGCCGTCGGCCCTGATGGCACACCAGCGCAGCATCACCGCGCTGAAGCGCGAGATCGGCCCCGAATTCGACCTGTCGGCGCTGTGGGACAAGCACTGCGAATACGAGTTCGGCACCCGCGACGTGGCCGCAACCATGGCGACGATGGTGGACCAGCCCTATGTGAACCACATCCCCACCATGACCGGCGGCGTGGGCGCGGCGATGCTGTCGCGCTTCTACCAAAACCACTTCGTCAACAGCAACCCGCCCGACACCTCGCTGGTGCCGATTTCGCGCACGGTGGGTGCCACGCAGATCGTCGACGAAATGCTGTTCTGCTTCACCCACACCACCGAGATCCCGTGGATGCTGCCCGGCGTCGCACCGACCGGCAAACGGGTCGAGATTCCGCTGGTGGCCATCGTCAAGTTCCGTGGCGACAAGCTCTACCACGAGCACATCTACTGGGACCAGGCCAGCGTGCTGGTGCAGGTCGGCCTGCTCGACCCAGCGAAGCTGCCGGTGGCGGGAATCGAGACTGGCCGCAAGCTGCTCGACGAGACGCTGCCGTCGAACGGCTTGATGAAGGCGTGGGAGTCGTCCGGACGATGAAGATCACCTGCATCGGCGCCGGCCCGGCCGGGCTGTACCTGGCGCTGCTGATGAAGAAGCACGACCCGGCGCACGAGGTGACGGTGCTCGAGCGCAACCGCGCCGGCGACACCTTCGGCTGGGGCGTGGTGTTTTCCGATCAGACGCTGTCGGCCCTGCAGCGCGCCGATGCAAAAACGGCCACGCAAATTCTCGACGCCTTCAACCACTGGGACGACATCGAGGTTCACTTCAAGGGCCGCAGCCTGCGCTCGTCGGGCCACGGTTTTTGCGGCATCGGCCGGCGCAAACTGCTGGACATTCTTCAGGCGCGCTGCGTTGAATTGGGCGTGAACCTGCAGTTCGAAAGCGACGTGACGGACGACGCGAACATCAGCGCCGACCTCATCATTGCCTGCGACGGCCTGAACAGCCGGGTGCGCACAAAGTACGCCGCGACCTTCCAGCCCGATGTCGATTTGCGGCAGTGCCGCTTCGTCTGGCTGGGCACGCGCCAGTTGTTCGACGCCTTCACTTTCGCGTTCGAGAACACACCGGGGGGCTGGTTTCAGGCGCACGCCTACCGCTTCGATGCCACCACCTCCACCTTCATCGTCGAGGCGCCCGAGGCCGTCTGGCAGGCCGCCGGGCTGAACGACATGAGCAAGGAAGACAGCATCGCGTTCTGCGAGAAGCTGTTCGCCAAATACCTGGGCGGCCACGCGCTGATGTCGAACGCGGCACACCTGCGCGGCTCGGCACAGTGGATTCGCTTCCCCCGCGTGGTCTGCAAAACCTGGATCGAGCCGAACGGCGGCGCCGACGGCCGCACGCCAGTGGTGCTGATGGGCGACGCGGCGCACACCGCGCATTTTTCCATCGGCTCGGGCACCAAGCTGGCGGTCGAAGACGCGATCGACCTGGCCGACAGCCTGACCTCGAATCCGAACGACCTGATGGGCGCATTGAAGGCCTACGAAGCACGGCGCAGCATCGAAGTGCTGAAAATCCAGAACGCGGCGCGCAACTCCACCGAGTGGTTCGAGAACGTCGATCGCCACGCGCGCCTGGCACCCGAGCAGTTCGCCTATTCGCTGCTCACGCGGTCACAGCGCATCTCGCACGAGAATTTGCGCCAGCGCGACGCCGGCTACGTGGGCGGTTTCGAGCACTGGCTGGCGCAGGGGGCCGGCCTGGACACGTCGGCCAGCGTGCCGCCGATGTTCACCCCGTTCACGCTGCGCGGGCTCACCTTGAACAACCGCGTGGTGGTGTCGCCGATGGCGCAGTACAGCGCGGTCGACGGCGTGCCGGGCGACCACCACCTGGTGCACCTGGGTGCGCGCGCGCTGGGCGGCGCGGGGCTGGTGTTTGCCGAGATGACCTGCACCTCGGCCGACGCGCGCATCACGCCGCACTGCCCCGGCCTTTACACCGACGCGCAAACGGTGGCGTGGAAACGCATCGTCGATTTCGTGCACACCGGCAGCAGCGCGAAGATCGCGATGCAGCTCGGCCACGCCGGCGCCAAGGGTTCCACCCGCGCGCCGTGGGACGGCGAAGACCAGCCGCTGGATTCGGGCAACTGGCCGCTGATTTCCGCGTCGCCGCAGCAGTTCATCGACGGCGTCAGCGACTGGTCGCGTGCGATGACGGCGGCCGACATGCAGCGCGTGACGGCCGACTTCGTGCAGGCCACCGTGCGCGCCGAGCAGGCCGGTTTCGACTGGCTGGAACTGCACTGCGCCCACGGCTATTTGCTGTCGGCGTTCTTGTCTCCGTTGACCAACCAGCGCACCGACGCGTACGGCGGCAGCATGGAAAACCGCCTGCGCTGGCCGCTGGAAGTATTTGCCGCCATGCGCGCCGTGTGGCCGCAGCACAAGCCGATGTCGGTGCGCATCTCGGCCCACGACTGGGTAGAAGGCGGCAACACGCCGGAAGACGCCATCGTGATCGCGCGCGCCTTCAAGCAGGCCGGCGCCGACTTGATCGACGTGTCGTCGGGCCAGGTCAGCAAACTGCAAAAGCCGGTCTATGGCCGCATGTACCAGACGCCGTTCGCCGACGCCATTCGCAATGAGGTCGGCATCGCGACGATGGCGGTCGGTGCCATCTCGGAGGCCGACCATGTGAACAGCATCATCGCCGCCGGTCGCGCCGACCTGTGCGCCATTGCGCGGCCGCACCTGGCCAACCCGGCGTGGACGTTGAACGAAGCGGCGCGCATTGCCCACACCAACGGCATCGGCGCCGAGTGGCCGCGGCAGTACCTGTCGGGCAAGAGCCAGTTGGAGCGCAACCTGGAGCGCGAGCGGATGCTGGCCGCCGAATTTGTGACAAGCGCGGCGGGGCTGTCGGCGCAAGAGCAGGCCAACCTGGCGAATCAGACGTGAAGGGTTCGAAGTGAGCGCCGTCATCGCCTTGCCCGACGTCCCTGACCTCGAATCGAGGGTCGCGCTCGACCACCATCAGGCGTTGAAGTTGTGGCTGCGCCTGCTGTCGTGCACCACCCGCATCGAAGGCGTGATCCGCAGCCGCCTGCGCACCGACTTCGCCACCACGCTGCCGCGCTTCGACCTGATGGCGCAGCTCGACCGCGAGCCCGATGGCCTGAGCATGGGCGCGCTGTCGAAGCGAATGATGGTCAGCGGCGGCAACGTCACCGGCATCACCGACCAGCTCGAAGCCGAGGGGCTGGTCACGCGCTCGGCCCACGCCAGCGACCGACGCGCCTTCAACGTGCAACTC
>JANNBZ010000089.1:0-4261 GCA_031386065.1 Burkholderiales bacterium | reverse complement strand
GGCCCGCCTGGTGCCGGTGGTTGATTTCAAGGGGCGTCGGTTCGCGCCGCCCCCTGCCACGGCTGAGGGCGCCACGCCGCAGCGGCAGATGAGTGAAAGTGTCGAGTTGGACGGAGATCGTAAGCAATGAATCGCGAACTGTTGATGCTGGTGGATGCCATCTCACGTGAAAAGAACGTGGAGCGCGAAGTCGTGTTCGAAGCCGTCGAGGCTGCGCTGGCGTCTGCCTCCAAAAAGCTGCACGGCGGCGAGGTGGACATGCGCGTCTCGGTCGACCGCGACACCGGTGAATACGAAACCTTCCGTCGCTGGCACGTGGTGGCCGACGAGGCCGGTCTGCAACTGCCCGACTCCGAAGTGCTGCATTTCGAGGCGCTCGAACAAATCTCGGACATCGAGGTCGACGACTACATCGAAGAACCGGTCGACTCGGTGTCGATCGGGCGCATTGGTGCCCAGGCCGCGAAGCAAGTCATCTTGCAGAAGATTCGCGACGCCGAGCGCGAACAACTGCTGACCGACTTCCTGTCGCGGGGCGAAAAAATCTTCGTCGGCACCGTCAAACGGCTGGACAAGGGCGACGTGATCGTCGAGGCCGGCCGCATCGAAGGCCGACTGCGCCGCAGCGAAATGATCCCCAAGGAAAACCTTCGCTCGGGCGACCGTGTGCGGGCTTACATCGCCGAGGTCGATCCGACCTTGCGCGGGCCGCAGATCCTGCTGTCGCGCAGTGCGCCCGGCTTCATGATCGAGTTGTTCGCCCAGGAAGTGCCCGAGATCGAGCAAGGCCTGCTCGAAATCAAGTCGTGCGCCCGTGATGCGGGTTCGCGCGCCAAGATCGCGGTGCAGTCGCACGACAAGCGGGTCGACCCGATCGGCACCTGCGTCGGCGTGCGCGGTTCGCGCGTCAACGGCGTGACCAACGAACTGGCCGGCGAACGGGTCGACATCGTGCTGTGGTCTGAAGACCCGGCGCAGTTCGTGATCGGCGCGCTGGCCCCGGCCAATGTGCAGTCCATCGTGGTGGACGAAGAGCGCCACGCGATGGATGTCGTGGTCGACGAGGAAAACCTCGCCATCGCCATCGGCCGCGGCGGCCAGAACGTGCGGCTCGCCTCCGAGATGACCGGCTGGCGCATCAACATCATGACCGCCGAAGAGTCCACCGCGAAACAGGCGGTCGAGAGTGACAGCGTTCGCAAGCTCTTCGTCGAGAAGCTCGACGTCGACGTGGAAGTGGCCGACATCCTGATTGGTGAGGGCTTCGCCAGCCTCGAAGAAGTGGCCTACGTTCCGATGCAGGAAATGCTCGAGATCGAAGGCTTCGACGAAGACACGGTGAACGAGTTGCGCACGCGTGCGAAGGACGCCTTGCTGACGATGGAAATCGCCCGCGAAGAAAAGGTCGACGACGTGTCTCAGGACCTGCGCGATCTCGACGGCCTGTCGCCCGAGCTGATCGCCACGCTGGCCAACGGCGGCATCCACACCCGCGACGACCTGGCCGACCTGGCGGTCGACGAACTGACCGAGTTGTCCGGTGTCGACGACGAGAAGGCGAAGACACTGATCATGAAGGCGCGTGAACACTGGTTCACGACCTGATTCAACACCTCGAACCCATCGCCGCGCCCGCCGCCGAACAAACGCTGTACCGCAAGACCCAAGCAAGGATTCAACAATGGCTGTGACCACCGTCGCCCAATTCGCCGCAGAACTGAAACGTCCCGCCACGGCACTGCTCGAGCAGCTGCAGTCGGCTGGCGTCAGTAAGGCGTCGACGGACGAAGCGCTGACCGACTCCGACAAGGAGCGGCTGCTCGACTTCCTGCGCACCTCGCACGGCACCACGGTCGGCACCGAGCGCAAGAAGATCACCGTGACCCGCAAGTCGACCAGCGAGATCAAGCAGGCTGACTCCAGCGGCAAGGCGCGCACGATCCAGGTCGAGGTTCGCAAGAAGCGCACCTTCATCAAGCGCGACGACACGACCGGCGCGCCCGACGTTCCCGAAGCACCGGTGATCGACGATGCCGAACTCGAGCGCCGCGAGCTGGAGGCTCAGCAGCAGGCCGAACTGTTGCGTCGCCAGGAAGCCGAGCTGGAAGAAAAACGCCTGGCGCGTGAAGTGCAGGCTCATGCCGAGCGCGAGGCCGCCGAGGCACGCCAACGCGAAGCCGCCGAGGCCGCTGCGACAGCCGCCGCCGCCGAAGCGCTGGCCAAGGCCGCCGCCCCGAAAGCCGCCGCCGGAACGGCGGGTGCTGCGCCCGCAGCCGCAGCCGCAGCGCCCGCAGCACCCGCCGAGCCGGTGAAGCCCGCGCTGCGCGTGATCAAGGCCGCCGACGTGGTGGACGAAGAAAAGGTGCGCGCGGCCGACCTGGCCAAACGCCGCAAGGCCGCCGAAGACGAAGCCTCCGCCATCCGCGCGATGATGAACGCGCCGAAGAAGGTGATGGTCGCCAAGAAGCCCGAAGAGCCACCGAAACCCGAAGCGGGCAAGGAAGCCATCAAGGGCACGATCCACAAGGTGGCCGGTGCGCCTGGCGCGCCTGGCACCACCGCCGTGGCGAAGCCCGGCGACAAGAAGTCGGTCAAGTCCGAAAAGTTGTCGTCCAGCTGGGCCGACGACGCCAAGAAGCGCGGCATCAAGCCGCGCACCGAAGGCCCTGGCGGCGGCGGTGCGCGTCCGGGCTGGCGGGCGCCGCGCGGCGGTCGCCGTGGCGAGCGCAGCGACGGCAGCACCTCCAGCTTCGTGGCTCCCGCCGAAGCACAGGTGCAGGAAGTGCACGTGCCCGAAACCATCAGCGTTGCCGACCTGGCGCACAAGATGAGCGTCAAGGCCTCCGAGGTCATCAAGCAGTTGATGAAGCTGGGCCAGATGGTCACCATCAACCAGCAGCTCGACCAAGAGACCGCGATGATCCTGGTCGAGGAAATGGGCCACAAGGCTTTTGCCGCCAAGCTCGACGACCCGGACGCCTTCCTCGAAGAAGACACTGAGGCCGAAGCGCAGCACGAGTTGCTGCCTCGCGCTCCGGTGGTCACGGTGATGGGTCATGTCGACCACGGCAAGACCTCGTTGCTTGACTACATCCGCACCGCCCGCGTGGCGGCGGGCGAGGCCGGCGGCATCACCCAGCACATCGGCGCGTACCACGTGGACACCCCGCGCGGCATGATCACATTCCTCGACACGCCCGGCCACGCGGCCTTCACGCAAATGCGTGCGCGCGGTGCCCAGGCGACCGACATCGTCATCCTGGTGGTGGCGGCCGACGACGGCGTGATGCCGCAGACCAAGGAAGCCATCGCGCACGCCCGCGCCGCCGGTGTGCCGCTGGTGGTGGCGATGAACAAGATCGACAAGCCCGGTGCCAACCTGGAACGCCTGAAGAGCGAGCTGGTGGCCGAAGAAGTCGTGCCTGAAGAGTTCGGTGGTTCGTCGCCGTTCGTGCCGGTGTCGGCCAAGACCGGTCAGGGCATCGACGACCTGCTGGAGCAACTGCTGCTGCAGGCCGAGGTGCTGGAACTGAAGGCACCGAAAGCCTCGATGGCCAAGGGCCTGGTGATCGAAGCCAAGCTCGACAAGGGCCGTGGCCCGGTCGCTACTGTGCTGGTGCAATCGGGCACGCTCAAGCGTGGCGACGTGGTGCTGGCCGGCTCGACCTACGGCCGAGTGCGCGCCATGCTGGATGAAAACGGCAAGGCCATCACCGAAGCCGGTCCGTCGATTCCGGTCGAGATCCAGGGCCTGACCGAAGTTCCGCAAGCCGGTGACGAATTCATGGTGCTGGCCGACGAGCGCCGTGCGCGCGAGATCTCCACCTTCCGCTCGGGCAAGTACCGCGACGTGAAGCTGGCCCGTCAGCAGGCCGCCAAGCTCGAGAACATGTTCGAGAACATGGGCCAGGGCGAAGCGCAGACGCTGGCGCTGATCATCAAGGCCGATGTGCAGGGCTCGCAGGAAGCGCTGGCGCAGTCGCTCATCAAGCTCAGCACGTCCGACGTCAAGGTGCAGATCGTGCACGGCGCGGTGGGCGGCATCAGCGAGAGCGACATCAACCTCGCCATCGCGTCGAAGGCCGTCATCATCGGTTTCAACGTGCGGGCCGATGCCGGCGCGCGCAAGCTGGCCGAGAACAACGGCGTCGACATTCGCTACTACAACATCATCTACGACGCGGTCGACGAGGTGAAGGCGGCGATGACCGGCATGCTGGCGCCGGAGCAGCGCGAGGAAGTCATCGGCACGGCCGAGATT
>JANNBZ010000085.1:0-5272 GCA_031386065.1 Burkholderiales bacterium | reverse complement strand
CACTGCGATGGATACTGGTCCTTGGCGTCGAAGACCATGCGCACCGCACGCTCCTGCACTTCGGGGGAAAACTTCGGGGACTTCCTCATCATGGCTCCATTCTCAATCGAAGGAGCCTCCTCAAAATCCGGGGCGGTTCAGGCAGCACCTGGGTTCGAACCTCGTTGACGAAGCGTCGCCAGCGGTCGATCACGTCGGCCTCGTTGGCCTGCATGAGTCGGACCGACTCGACGACATCCACCACCACGATCGCTCGCCGTTGCTGGCGCAGTTCAGGCCATTCGGTTGAGGCGCTCGGGGGCTCGGGTTCAATCGTCACGACTGTTGCCTTGGGTTGCATCCTCATTTTGATGGAGAAGATTTGCGCCTGCCAGCCCTAGCTTCGCGGCGCGTCGTTCCTCACCAATTCGTGTGATGCGCCGCCTGCGCGGTCGACTTACGCTTTGTTGCATGCCCATCTCGGCGCATCGACCGCAGCGCCTTGCGAAGCGCCAGCGGCTGTTCTCAACCCATTGAAAGACTCACCATGACTCTCACCCGATTGACCTCTGCGCTGGCTGCGGCCGGCGTGACCTCCACCTTGCTGGTGGCCTGTGGCGGGGGCGGCAACAGCGACCCCACGCCGCCGGTCGTCGTTGCGCCGAAGACAGTGAACCAGGTGGTGAGCGTGGTCGACGGGCCGATCCGGGGCGCGATGGTGTGCCTGGACAAGAACACGAATGGGGCCTGCGACGCCGACGAGACACCCCTTCCGACAGCCGCCGATGGCAGCGTGACACTGACCCTGCTGGAGGCCGACGTGGGCAAGTACGCGGTGCTGGCGGTGGTGGGCCTGGACGCGGTCGACACGGTGAACGGCCCGGTGACCACCGCCTTCACGATGCAGTCTCCGGCCGACAAGCCCGGCGTGGTCAGCCCGCTGACCACGCTGGTCGCGGCGCAACTGGCGGCCGGCGGCGGCACCACGCTGGACGCCGAAAAATCGCTGCAGGACAAGCTGGGCATCGCGGTGTCGCTGTTCGCCGATTTCAGCAAGGCACCACCCACCGACGCAGCCAGCGGCCACGCCGCCACCGTGGCGCGGTTGCTGGTGGTCACCACGCAGCAGCAACTGAAGGACACCGTTGACGCCAAAGCAGCCGACGGCATCACCTTGTTGACGAAGGCCGAGATTGCCCAGGCCATCAACAACAGCCTGCTGGCCGTGCTGCCCACGCTGGTGGCGCAAGCGGCCGATCCGGCGGTGGCGGGGGCGGCTGGCGCGGAGAAAGAGCTGGCCATCAAAGCCGCAGCCGCCAAGCTGGTCGCCGAAGCCGGGCTGACCGCCGCCAACGTGGCAACGGTGGTGGCGGCAGCCAAACTGCCGGGCACCCCCGACGACAACTCGGCACCCGCCGCGGGCGCGAGCCTGCGCTGGTTCAGTTTCAGCGACGCCGGCAACTACTTCTTCCGCGCTTTCAAAGGCACGGCCTTGCAGAACACCGTGGTCGACGGCAAGCGCCAGTTCACCGAATACCGGGAGCAACGCAAGACCGTCAACGGCGCGACCACCGAATACCTTCAGTTCGGCGAAGGCCTGAACAACTTGCAGCGCAATTCCATCATCTGGACTGGCACCGAGTGGTTCGACTGCCCGAACGACCAGGTTCACGAAGCCACGCCGTGGGACGCCAACGGCGTCTCCAGCAGCCTGTACTGCAAGGCCTACAAGACCACGAACAAGCGCAACGAGCGCAACATTGCGGGCACCAAGATGGTCGACCTGGTGACCGAAATCCGCGCCTACCCGCTGGCCGACACCGCCGGCAAGTTCGCCGCTTGGGGCCCCGACCCGGTGACCCACGCGGCCGCGCTGGCAGGCACCTTTCCGGCCGGCTCGAAGCTGTTCTATTTCTCGGGGCAAGACAGCTTCAATCCCGACACCTACAGCCCGCTCGCCTCGGACACCGTGCTGCCGTACAACGCGTCCGTGGCCAGCGGCGTGGCGGCTGAATGCAACAAGGTGACCCCCAGCAACTTCGCGCAGTTTCAAACCACCGCGCCTACGCTGGAGGCGATGGTCGCGGCCTTCAAGGGCACGCCCTGCGTCTATGCGCCAAACCCCAACACCCTGGCCAACACGGGTGAGCCCATCATCGAATGGTGGGGTCAGTCGACTCTCGGCGTCGGCGACGTGGCGGACCCGTACACGAACGCCACCGGCTTCTACCGCAACGGGGTGAAGAACCTGCGCGCCTCGTTCGGCGACGGCAGCACCGTGAACTACTGGCTGTGCCTGCGCCGGGCCAGCGACGGTTCACCGCGCAACTGCAAACCCGCCGGCTCGGGCAGCCACAGCATCGAGACCTTGGGCGATGGCCGGGCGATGCGCTTCGCCGGGCTGCCGGCCATTGCCGGCAACCTTGGCTACAACCGCGTGATGGTCGAGCGAGCAGGCCGGGTGCAGTACGGCTCGCGCGGCAAGCTGGCCAGCTCCCACCAGTTGCGGCTGAACCTGCCGGCGATGGACGCGCTGTTCACCGCGCTCGGCATGCCGGCACCGCAAGCCGCCGCACCGCTGACGCCGAGCAGCCTGTTGGCGTCGTATGTCACGGGGACCGGCACCTTGAGCATCAATGCGCTGGTCTTCATGGAGAACGATGCGGCTGGCCTGATCGGGGCGTGGAAATTTGCGAACCAGACCACCACCGCCCAGACCTATTTCTTTTTCTTCGCGAGCGGCCAGTACGTGATGGTCGACCCGTTCGGTGACGTGGCCAGCGACACCCACGTGTCGTGCGGCGGCCCGGGGGTGGAGCAAGGCGCCTTCACCTATGAGAAGACGACAGGCGCGTTCACCGTGCTCAGCGTTTCGAAGGACACCAACGGTTGCGCCGGGCTGCATGACACCAGCAACCCGGTCAACCCCTTCGGCAACCCGCGCACCCTGACGCTGAGCAACGCCGGGCAGACCGTGACCGCGGTGACGTCGGAAGGCAGCTTCGCGTTCAGCCGCGTGTCGAAGTAGTCGCACCGTCAGGCTCGCGCCTGACGACCGCGCTACTTTTCGGTTTCGGCCGGTGCGGCTTGTTCCGCACCGGCCGAATTCGTGACCGGCGGCGCAAACTGCTGGCGCGGCTTGTCCGCCCGTGCATACAAGCCCTGCACATCGGGGATGTTGGCCTGCAGATCGCGAATGCGGGTTTCGCCGGCCGGGTGGGTGCTCAGCCACTGCGGCGGCGCGCCTTTGTTGGCCTTCGCCATTTTTTGCCACAGCGCCACGCTGGCCTGCGGGTCGTAGCCGGCGCGCGCGGCCAGGTCGAGGCCGATCTTGTCGGCCTCGGATTCGTCGTCGCGGCCGAACTTCAGCGTGATGAGCTGCCCGCCCATGTCGGCCAGGTAGCGCCCGCCGCCGCCCAGGCCCAGCAAGGCCGAACCGAGTTCGATGACGCCGCGCGTGGCGGCCGTCTTGCCCATGCGCTCGCGCGCGTGTTCGCGCAACGCGTGGGCGATTTCGTGGCCCATCACCTGCGCCACCTCGTCGTCGGTCAGCTTCAATTGGTCGAGGATGCCGAAGTAGAAAGCGATCTTGCCGCCCGGCATGCAGAAGGCGTTGACCTGCTTGCCGCCGATCAGGTTGACCTCCCACTTCCACTGCGCCGCGCGCGGCGTGCTGTTCAGGTTGGGCGAGTTGCTGAACGGGATCAGCCGCTGCGCGATGGCGCGCAGCCGCACCACCTGCGGGTGCTTGTCGGGTGCCAGCGCACGCTGCTGCGCGGCCTGCTGCAGCATCTGCCGGTACTGCTGCTCGGCGGCGGCTTCCACCTGCTCGGCCGGCACCAGCTTGGCCAGCGACGACTGCTTGTCGACCACCACGCCGTCGCGCGCCAGCGCAGGCAACGACAACGCCGCACCGAAGCCCAGCAGCGCCCCGGTGAACAGCCGGCGCGAGTGCAGCGCGCAGCCGCATCCATAGGCATGCAGGCCCAGCGACGGGTCGGGCGTGAAGTCGGCTTCAGCGTTGAAAGGGAGGCTCATTGGGGGGCTCGCAATGCGGGTCAGGAAAGGTGAGATGGGGGCGGCGCGCGGTGGTTCCAACGGCGCTGCGTCAATCATCCAGCAGCGGCGCGTCGGGGTCCACCTCCAGCGCCTGCACTGCGGCACGCAGCCACCACAGCATGCCCAACGCCGGCAGCGCCAGCACGGTGGACACGATGAAGAAGGTCGGCCAGCCGATCGACTCGGCCAGCACGCCGGCCAGCGGCCCGACCCAGACCCGGCCGACCGACGCAAACGCCGACAGCAAGGCGAACTGCGTGGCGGTGAAACGCTGGTTGCACAGGCTCATCAAAAAGGCCACGAAGGCCGCCGTGCCCATGCCGCCCGACAGGTTCTCGGCCGCAATCACCAGCAGCAATCCGCCGTCCACTGGGGCCGCGTGGGCCAGCTTGACGAAGCCCCAGTCGAAGGCCGGAATGACGACGCCGGGCAGCAGGCCCTTGCCATTCACCGCCAGCCACCAGAAGCCCAGGTTGCTCAGCATTTGCAGCACGCCGAACAACATCAGCGCGCGCCACAGGCCCAGGCGCAGCATCAGCACGCCGCCCAGCAAGGCGCCGCCAATGGTCAGCCACAGGCCGATCACCTTGTTCACCACGCCAACCTCGGCGGTGCTGAAGGCCATGGCCTTGATGAGGAAGGGCGTCATCAGCGAGCCGGCAAACGCATCGCCCAGCTTGTAGAGCACGATGAAGGCCAGGAAGGCGGCCGCACCGCGCTGGCTGAAGTAGCTGCGCAGGCCGCCCAGCAGGGTCTGGAACTTCGCCGCACGCGCGGCCCACGCGGCCAGCGGCAGCGTGACGGCAATGCCCATCAGCAGCGCCAGCAGGTCGGCCCACTTGCCTTGCAGCGTGGGGCTCAGCGCGCTGCCGGCGAACAGCGGCTCGACCATCCAGCGCGCCAGCGGCGGCAGGAAGCGTTCGCTGACCAGAAAGCCGACCGCCACAGCGGCCACCACCGCGATGAAGCCCAGCACGTCCTGCCGCGCCACGCTGCTGGGTGCGGCGTTGAACTTCAGGCGCGGCAGGGCCAGCGCCGACAGCACGGCGGCCGCCACCATCAGGCCGGCCATGAAGCGGTACACCTCGGGCCAGGTCCAGCCGCCGCCCTGCGTGGGGTCGACCCAGATGAAGGCCACGCCGCCCGACAGGATCATCGCCAGCCGGTAGCCCATCACGTTCAACGATGCGCCCAGGCCGCGCTCGGTGGCGGCCAGCAGGTCGGTGCGGTAGGC
>JANNBZ010000070.1:0-36943 GCA_031386065.1 Burkholderiales bacterium | reverse complement strand
CTCGAGATCCGCAACACCTGCGCGCCCGAGAAGAACACGCAGCTCTCGGGCCTGTACACCTCGGGCGGCGGCTTCTTCACGCAGTGCGAGGCCGAGGGCTTTCGCCGCATCACCTACTTCCTCGACCGGCCGGACGTGATGGCCGTCTACACCGTCACACTGCGGGCGGCGAAGGCGGCCTACCCGGTGTTGCTGAGCAACGGAAACCTCGTCGAGCACGGTGAGCTCGATACCGGCCGCCACTACGCCAAATGGCACGACCCGTTCCCGAAGCCCAGCTACCTGTTCGCGCTGGTGGCGGCCGACCTGGTGGCGCGCGAGCAGCACATCCGCACCCGTGCCGGCAAAGACCACCTGCTGCAGGTGTACGTGCGGCGCGGTGACCTCGACAAAACCGAGCACGCGATGAACTCGCTGATCGCCAGTGTGGTGTGGGACGAAGCGCGCTTCAAGCTGCCGTTGGACCTGGAGCGTTTCATGATCGTCGCGGTGGGCGACTTCAACATGGGCGCGATGGAAAACAAGGGCTTGAACATCTTCAACACCCGCTTCGTGCTCGCCAACCCGGCCACCGCCACCGACGCCGACTACGCCGGCATCGAAAGCGTGGTCGGCCATGAATACTTCCACAACTGGACCGGCAACCGCATCACCTGCCGCGACTGGTTCCAGCTCAGCCTGAAGGAAGGCCTGACCGTTTTCCGCGACCAGGAATTCAGCATGGACATGGCGGGCAGCGCCACCGCCCGCGCCGTCAAGCGCATCGAAGACGTGCGCCAGTTGCGCCAGGTTCAGTTCCCCGAAGACGCCGGCCCGATGGCGCACCCGGTGCGGCCCGACAGCTACATGCAGATCAACAATTTCTACACCGCCACGGTGTACGAAAAGGGCTCCGAGGTCGTGCGCATGATGCAGACCCTGGTCGGCCGCGACGGCTTCGCGCGCGGCATGACGATGTACTTCGAGCGCCACGACGGCCAGGCCGTCACCTGCGACGACTTTGCGCAAGCGATTGCCGACGCCAACCCCGACAGCGAACTGGCGCGCCAGTTGCCGCAGTTCAAGCGCTGGTATTCGCAGGCCGGCACACCGCGGCTGACGGCGCGCGGTCGATTCGACGCACCCAGCCGCACCTACACCGTTGGCATCGAGCAGCACCTGGCGGGCGCTGAACCTTTCGTCGTGCCGCTGGCGATGGGCCTGCTCGCGCGCGACGGCCGCGCCCTGCCCTTGCAGCTTGAAGGCGAAGCGCAGGCGGTCGGCGTCGAACGCGTGCTGGTGCTGAACGAGACCAAGAGCTTCTTCACCTTCATCAATGTCGACACCGAACCTGTGCCCTCGCTGCTGCGCGGCTTCTCGGCGCCGGTCACGCTGACCGACGGGCTCAGCGACACCGACCTGCTGATCCTGCTGCAACACGACACCGACCCGTTCAGCCGCTGGGAAGCCGGCCAGCGCGTGGCGCTGAACCGACTGCTCGCGGCAGTTCCTGGCGATGCGGTGCTGACACTCGACGACGCCTTCATCGGCGCGATGCGCGCCGTGCTGCGCCACCCCACGCTGGACCCCGCCTTCAAGGAACTGGTGCTGACGCCGCCCAGCGAAGGCTATGTGGCCGAGCAGCTCGCCGTGGTCGACCCGCAGCGCATCCACGCCGCGCGCGAATCACTCAACGCGCAACTCGCGCAGGCACTGCACGCCGACTGGGAATGGGCGTTCGAGGCGCATCAGATCAACGGCGGTTATTCGCCCGACCCGGTGTCGTCGGGCAAGCGCTCGCTCGCCAACATGGCCCTGGCCATGTTGTGCCGCAACGCCGCCGCCACCGGCGACGCGCTGTGGCCTGGTCGCGCCTACCAGCAGGTGAAAGACGCCAGCAACATGACCAACCGCTTCGGTGCGCTGGCCGCGCTGGTGATGTCGCACGCCGAGCTGGCCTCGCCGGCGCTGGCGCACTTCCACGCGCTGTTCAAGGATGAGGCTCTGGTGATCGACAACTGGTTCGCGCTGCAGGCCGCCGCGCCCGAAACCGACGGTCGCGTTTTTGCGCGCGTCAAGCAGTTGCTCAAGCACCCCGACTTTTCGATGAAGAACCCGAACCGCGCGCGCAGCGTGCTGGTCACGTTCGCGCTGCGAAACCCGGCCGCCTTCCACCGCAGCGACGCGGCAGGCTATGTGCTGTGGGCCGACCGCGTGCTCGACCTCGACGGCATCAACCCGCAACTCGCCGCACGCATCGCGCGCGCGATGGACCTGTGGAGCAAGCTGGCCGAGCCGTGCCGCAGTGCCGCACGCGAAGCCATCGCCCGCGTTGCCGCGAAGCCGGAGTTGTCGGCCGACGTGCGCGAAATCGTCAGCCACGCGCTGACCGCCTGAACCCGTTTCACACCATCTTCCATCATGGCTAAAACAAACGCGTTCTACGCACAGTCGGGCGGCGTCACCGCCGTCATCAACGCATCCGCCTGCGGCGTGATCGAGACCGCGCGCAAGCACAGCGACCGCATCGGCAAGGTCTACGCCGGGCGCAACGGCATCATCGGCGCGCTGACCGAAGACCTGATCGATACCGGACGCGAGAGCGACGCCGCCATTCGCGCACTGCGCTCCACGCCGGCGGGTGCCTTCGGCTCGTGCCGCTTCAAGCTCAAATCGCTGGAAGCGAACCGGCGCGAATACGAGCGCCTGATCGCCGTCTTCAAGGCCCACAGAATCGGCTACTTTTTCTACAACGGCGGCGGGGACTCCGCCGACACCTGCTTCAAGGTCAGCCAATTGTCTGCCGCGATGGGCTACCCGCTGCAAGCCATCCACGTGCCCAAGACCATCGACAACGACCTGCCCATCACCGACTGCTGCCCGGGCTTCGGCTCGGTGGCCAAGTACGTGGCGGTGTCGGCGCTGGAAGCGTCGTTGGACGTGCGCTCGATGGCCAAGACCTCGACCAAGGTTTTCGTGATGGAAGTGATGGGCCGCCACGCAGGCTGGATCGCTGCGGCCGGCGGGCTGATCGAAGACCACGGCATTCCGGTCGTCATCCTGTTCCCCGAAATCCCGTTCGACCGTCCGGCCTTCATCGCCCGTGTCGACGGGTTGGTGAAGAGCCACGGCTACTGCACCGTCATCGTCTCCGAGGGCTGCCACAACGCCGATGGCAGCTTCCTGGCCGAACAAGGCTCGCGCGACGCTTTCGGCCACGCGCAACTCGGCGGCGCCGCGCCGGTGGTGGCGCAAATGGTGAAAGACGCGCTGGGCCACAAGTTCCACTGGGCGGTGGCCGACTACCTGCAACGCGCGGCCCGCCACGTGGCGTCGAAAACCGATGTGAAGCAAGCCTACGAACTGGGCAAGCGCGCGGTCGAGTTGGCGCTGAAGGGACACAACGCCGTGATGCCCACAGTGGAACGCCTCAGCGACACGCCGTACAAATACCGCATCGGCGTGGCCGCCCTGGCCGATGTGGCCAACGTCGAGAAATTCATGCCGCGCGACTTCATCACCGCAGACGGATTCGGCATCACCGCGAAGTGCAAACGCTACCTGCTGCCGCTGATCCAGGGCGAAGATCCACCGAAGTACAGCAACGGCCTGCCGGTCTATGTGACGCTGAAAAACCTCAGCGTCGCGAAGAAGCTGCCCGCCTTCGAATTGCGCTGAGGCGCGAGCCGCCGGCCCGGCCCGCTACGCTACAATCCGCCGCTGCACGCCGGTGTAGCTCAGTTGGTAGAGCAGCGCATTCGTAATGCGAAGGTCGGGAGTTCGACTCTTCTCACCGGCACCATGAAAATGTCAGTCAAAGTCAGGCACGGGCCCAACGCGAAAGCTTGGGCTTTGTTGTTTCTGGCCCCCATTCCGCGAACGGTGAAACCAACGCGGCCGGGCCGCAGTCCGACACCTCCGATGACACACACAGCCTCACCGTTCAAAAAACTGCTGCGCATTGCCGGCGCCGCGACGGCCGGCGTGCGCGCCTGGCGCGTGATCCTGGTGTTGCTGGTGGCCTGCATCGCCGTGCTGGCGCTGATGCCCGCGCCGCCCTCCGACTTCGACACCGGCTGGGACAAGCTGAACCATTGGCTGGCGTTCGGCAGCCTGGCGTTCGCAGCCTGCCTCAGCAGCCCGGCATCCCGCACCACGCGACTGCTGTTGCTGTTCAGCCTGCTGGGCTTCGGTGGCTTGATCGAGGTGGCTCAGTTGTACGTGCCGGGCCGCTCGGCCGAGTGGGCCGACCTGCTGGCCGATGCGATTGGCATCGCCTGCGGCGCGGCCGTGGCGAGTGGGCTGCTCGGTGCGTTGACCGAAGTGCAGGCCTGAGCCCCGGCCTGCGCTGCCGCTGATCGGCTGCGTTCGCAACGCGGGCAATCCCGCGCGGGCTGGCAGGGGTCGACTGCAACGGTCAAGCTCGGGCCACCTGGGTTTCCGGACGAGGCCGCCATGCACCACGAACCGCGCGTATTTCTGCAGCCGCTGCTGCGGCGCTTCATGCACATCGTCTGCGGCGCGGCATTGAGCACCGGGCAGGTGCTGGCGCAGAACCCCGAAGTGCCCGCCAACCCGTCGGCGGCGCAGCAAGCCAGCATGGCCCGCGCCCTGGAGCGGGCGCAGGCCGCCGTGGTCGGTGTCAACAGCGTCACCGTCGATGGTGCGGGCTCGGCCGCCACGCTGGGCCGCGAGCGGCAAGGTTCGGGCGTGGTGATCGGTGCGGACGGGTTGGTGCTCACCATCGGCTATGTGATCCTTGAGGCCGACCGCGTCGAGTTGCGCCTCTCCGGTGAGCGCAGCGTGCCGGCACGCGTCGTCGGCTACGACCTCGCCACCGGCTTCGGGCTGCTGCAGGCATTGGCACCGCTGCGCACCGAGCCGGTTCCACTCGGCACCTCCGGCGCCTTCTCGGGCGACGAGCCGTTGGTCATCGCAAGCGGTGGCAGCGACGGCGGCCTCAGCCTGGCGCGGCTGGTCTCGCGACGCCCTTTCTCGGGCTACTGGGAATACCACATCGACGGCGCGCTGTTCACTGCGCCGCCCCGCTTCGACCACAGCGGCGCGGCGCTGTTCAACACCGACGGCGAACTCGTGGGCATCGGCTCGCTCGTTGTCGGCGACGCGATGGGCGATGGCACACCACCGATGCGCGGCAACATGTTCGTGCCCATCGACCTGCTGAAACCCATCCTCGGCGAGATGCGCGAACGCGGCGCCTCGCGCGGCAGCACCCGGGCCTGGCTGGGCCTGAACTGCGTCGAACACGAAGGCCAGGTCCGCGTGTTGCGGCTGACCGCAGCGGGCCCGGCCGAGGATGCCGGTCTGCGCCCCGGTGATCAGATCGTCAGCATCGACGGGACGCCCGTCGCCAGGCTCGAAGCGCTCTACAAAACGCTGTGGAACGGCGATGCCGATCGGGAGGTCACGCTGGAAATTCGCCGCGCCGGGGCCGTGCAAGCGGTAAAGCTGCAGTCGGTCGACCGGATGAAGACATTGCGGCGTCCAGAAGGCGTTTAGGTGGTGACGGGCCTGCTCCTGGCGCGGCATTGCGCGGCAGGCTGGCTTGGTTGCTGATCGCCCTACAAATCGCGCAACGAAACGCTCTCGCTGTTGACACGTTCAGCCACCCCGCTCACTAGCGCGTCGGCTTCCACCACGTCGACGCGAAAAGGCAACTCGCTGGCTACGAACAGATCGCGCAGATCGGCACGCTGCAGCCACGTCAACCGCGCAGGCTGAACAAACAGCAAATCGAGGTCCGAGAACGGACGCGCGCGACCGGTGGCACGCGAGCCGAAGACACGCACCTCGGCGCCAGCGGTCACGCTCTCGACGATCGCACGCACGCATTGCGCCTGCGCCGGAGTCAACACCACAGCCAGCGCCTCAACAGGTCGCGAGTTATCAGCTTGCAAGGCTTGCCTCCAACGCTGCGAGCAAGGCCCCGGCGTCCGCTGCGAACGCCGAGGCGCGCGCAGCCAACGCCTGTGCCTTTGCTTCGTCATACGCATGGCTGGTGGCATTTCGCATCTCGCGCCATTCGCGCCAGGGCGCTGCGTCAAACATCAGTCCGGCGTCTGAAGCACCACGCAGCAAGTCGTTGAACGACAGGTCGGCTACCCGATCTGCGGCCTCGGCGCGCTCGATCAACACCCTGCGCACAAGCCGAACCGACAACTCGTAGGTGAACTCGAACGACTGGATCACCGCCGACCGAAGATGAGGTTTGAGCGGCGTGCCTTCCGGCTGCGCATTCCAGAACACCAGCGCCTCGTTCAACATTGCGAGCGCCTTGCGCAGTGGCGAAAGGTCAATGGCAGGAGGGGTCATGCCGGCATTGTCGCGGAGCGGAAGTGTCAGAGTCAAAGCATGTTGCAGCAACCGTCCCACTCAGGCTGCTGACCGCTCCCGATTCAACGCCAGCAGCCGCCGCAGAATTTCGTCATCGGCCATCTGCGGCGTGTAGTCGGCCCAGCCGTAGGCGGCGGCCACGGCGGCGTCCAGCACTTCGTGGGCCTGCGCCAGCCAGGCGGGGCGTTCGTTGTAGAGCTTGGTCAGCGTGCGCAGCACCAGCGGTTTCTCGAAGCCGTCGCGCGGCAGCACCCGGTCGGGGTACGGCGACACATCCAGGCCCAACGGAATCACCTCGGGCTCGCGGCGTGTCCACTCGGGCGGGTTGAGCCAGCGCTCGCGCAGGTCGTTCAGGTGCTTGGCGGCGCGGGCGATGGCGACGGCGTGCGGGCGCATCGCGGCGGGCAGGTCGGCGGGGATCACGGCACCGTCGGGAAGGGTTTCGGTGCGTTGGTGGGCGGTGTCGGCAGGGGTGAGGGCGGTGGTAAACGGATAGGGCGTGAAGCACACAGTGGTGTTGTACCCAGGACGGCCAACCAAAGTGCTACCGCTTCTGACGGCCCAAACGACGTGGAAACGTGATGACAAGACGCCAAATGTAGAGTCGTCATCTCTAGGAACTACGACAAGGCGATGTTCTGCGGCTACACCGGCTGGTAGCCAAACAAAGTACCGATGTTTCGAGCGCTCGACGGTGACGATTGAACGGACCAGGCTACCGAGCGCGAGCCTCAAACCGGGTCGCGGCTCGCCGTGCCTGAACCACCACTTCGCGCGGCTATCGCGCCTGTTCGCGGCCCGAGTCGGTTGGACATTCGTCTGGACGTAGCCAAACGGTGACTCATATAGGGCTGCCGAACCCTCGTCCATAGTTGATCCGAAGTCGACGGCCCAGCGATCTTCGGTGCGCTCCGTTATGTCCTTGCCACTCCAAATGGGCGTTAGGACCTCAGCGTTTGATCTGCCGTTTGGATTCGGGATTCTCAGCCAAGAGCGAGCAATCTCGGGACTCACCTCGAAGGGGCCGGCAAGGCATAGGCCGAAGAAGGACGCGCCTCGGTTTTCCGGCAATGGCCTTGCCTGAGTGAGGTCCAAGGCCTGTCCCGCAAAGTGCGCCGTGAGGTCCATCTGAATTGCATCTACCGGTCGATCATCTAGCCGTGGGCTTTGCTCGCTTTGACCAAAACAAACTAGCGACACTCGGACATCCGCGCCGTCGTTTACCCAGTGTTCGTCCGTCCATGCATCAAAGATACGTGTGGTGCCTTGAACTCGACCCAACACTTTGCGATTCGCACTCTGTCGTATCGTATTTGTCGCGACGAGGCCTGTGCGGATGAGTCGCCCCGATTCGATTTCACTACGCGCTTTTTCAAACCAATAGCAAACGAGGTTCGCAGCACCTGGGACGCGACCGAGGTAGGTTTTCCGTAGGGCTACGGTGTAGTCATCACCCAACTCTTTCCGCATCTTCTTGTCGCCCACAAACGGCGGATTCCCAATCACCACACTCACCTGCGGCCACGTCGCCTCGCTGCCATCCGAATTCATCAGCGCATCGCGGCACTCGATCTGGTCCAGCGGGTCGAGCACCGGGTTCACTTTGAACGGGTAGCCGTGTTGCAGCCGCCATTGCAGTTCGCCGATCCACACCGTCACGCGGGCCAGTTCGGCGGCGTACTCGTTGATCTCGATGCCCAGCATGTTGGCCGGGCTGGTGTAGGCGTCGACTTGGCGCTGCAGGCCCATGGCCTCGGCTTCGATGTTGGCCTGGTGCTCGACATCCTTCAGGCATTTGAGCGCCAGGTACAGGAAGTTGCCGCTGCCGCAGGCCGGGTCGAGCACCCGAAAGCGGCGCAGCGTTTCAAGGAAGCCGACGAAGGCATCGTTGGCCTTGCGGTACTCGGCGTCGCCGGCACGTTTGTGCCTGGCCATGTGCGCGGCGATCACGCCCTTCACTCGCGTCCATTCGGCCAGCAGCGGCCGCAGCACCACGGGCTCGATCACCCGCATGATCGTCACGGCATCGGTGAAGTGCGCACCGAGCTGGCTGCGCTTTTTCGGGTCGAGCCCGCGCTCGAACAGGGTGCCGAAAATGCTGGGGTCGATGGCGCTCCAGTCGAGCGCGGCGGCGTTGCGCAGCGCGGCCACGTCCATCGCGGTCAGCGGCGGAACGTCCACCCGCGCGAACAGGCCGCCGTTGAACCACGCAATGCTGTCGGCCCCGAAAAGGCCACCGTCGCGCATGGTGGTGAACAGGCCCTGCAGGCCGCGCCGCAAGCTGTCGGGGTCGGCGTGTCTGTTGCCGACCAGCCGCTCGAACAGGCGGCCGGGCAGCAGGCCCACGTCTTCGGCGAAAAAGCAGAACAGACACTGCGTCAACAAGTGCGAGGTGACCTCGGGCGCAATGCCGGCTTCGCGCAGGCGTTCGGCGGTGGTGGCGAAAGCGTTGGCTGCGGCTTCGGTGATCTGCCGGTTGGTGATGGCCGGCTTGAAGGTCTCGGGCGCGGTGAAGCAGCGGCGCAGCAGTTCGCGCTTCGCAGGGTCGCCCAGTTCTTCCAGTTTGACGACATGCCGCTGGCTCGGCGTGCCGTTGAAGTGGGTGTGAATCTCGATGTGCAGGCGGTCGCTGACGATCAGCAGCGGCGGGTTGTCGAGCGCCAGCGCGTACATCATCAACTGGCGCAGGGCGGCGTCCAGCGGCTTGCCGGGCGCCTTGTATTCCCACGCGAAATGGCCGCGCTTGAACACGTCGGCAAAGCCGCGCCGCTGGCCCAACGACAGCGTGCCTTTTTCAAACACGTAGTCTTCGCCGCCCACCGGCGCGGGCACGTCGAGTACGGCGCACAGTTCGACGAAGTGCTGCTGCGCGCCCTGCCGCTCGTTGAGGGGGTAGCCCAGCCCGCCCGGACCCCATTTATTCAGGAAATCTGCAATGCGTTGTTGAAGGCTCATGGAGCGGTGGGTGACGTGACATCAGACAAACCGGGCTCCGCGCAGCATTTACCGCTTGCTTGAAGACACATCATGAGCAGCGACATCAAGCCACCTCGATCTGCAGCCGCTTGATCTTCGCCGCCTTCTTTTTCAGCTCGGGCGAATGCTCGGCTTGCCAAAGGTCATAGTTCGCCTGCATGTGCAGCCACGACTGCGCGCTGCTGCCCAGCGCCTTCGCAAGGCGTACTGCCATCTCTGCGCTGACGCCGTGCTGACCGTTCAGCAAGCGCGACAGCGTGACCCGGCTCACACCGAGTCGTGCTGCGAAATCGGTGACGGTCACGCCCGTGTCGATCACCCCATCTTTCAAAACCTCGCCGGGGTGAGGCGGGTTGTGCATGCGCGTCATGGTCATCCCCTTGTGTTGAACTGACCGCAGCGGGTCAGTGGTAGTCCTGGTAGTCGACGAGCACGGCATCGCTGCCCTCGAACCGGAATGTCAGGCGCCAGCTCTTGTCGATCCATACGGCCCAATGACTCGCCAGGCTGCCCTTGAGCGGATGCAGCTTCCAGCCTGGGAACGCCATGTCAGCCTCGCTCTTGGCCACATCGAGCATCGCGAGCTGCAAGCGCAGACGGCTTGCATGAATCGGCTTGATCGACGCTTTGCTGCCGGTTTCGAAGAACTGCCGCAGGCCCTTGTGAAGAAACGTCTTGATCACGACCGAAGTGTAGCTAGATGCGATACACGTTGCAATCAAAACAAGCTGTGCAAGTATCAACCCCTCACATCACCGCGCCCAACTGCCACGGCACGAATTCGTTCTGGCCGTAACCGTGCAGCTCGCTCTTGGTGGCGCGGCCCGACGCGGTTTGCAACATCAGGCGAAAGATGCGCTCGCCGACTTCGTCGACCGTCTCCAGCCCGTCTACGATGCCGCCGCAGTCGATGTCGATGTCGTCCTGCTGCTTGAGCCACAGCGCACTGTTGGTCGACAGCTTGAGCGACGGCGACGGCGCGCAGCCGTAGGCCGAGCCGCGGCCGGTGGTGAAGCAGATCAGGTTCGCGCCGCCGGCCACCTGGCCGGTGGCCGACACCGGGTCGTAGCCCGGCGTGTCCATGTAGACGAAGCCGCGCGCGCTGGCGGCCTGCGCGAACTCGACCACATCGACCAGATTCGTGGTGCCGCTCTTGGCGATGGCACCGAGGCTCTTTTCCAGGATGGTGGTCAGCCCTCCGGCCTTATTGCCGGCGGAAGGGTTGTTATCCATCGTCATGTGATTGCGCGCGGTGTAGGCCTCCCACCACGCGATGCGCGCCAGCAGCTTGTCGGCCACCGCAGTGCTGACGGCGCGGCGCGTCAGCAGGTGTTCGCCGCCGTAGATTTCGGGCGTCTCTGACAGGATGGCGGTGCCACCGTGGCGCACCAGCCGGTCGACCGCCGCGCCGAGCGCAGGGTTGGCGCTGATGCCGGAATAGCCGTCGCTGCCGCCGCATTGCAGGCCCACCGTCAGGTGGCTGGCCGGCACCGGCTGGCGCTGCACCCGGTTCGCCTCGGGCAGCAGGCGCTTGATGACCTCGACCCCGCGCGCCACCGTCTTCGCGGTGCCGCCGGTGTCCTGGATGTTGAAGGTGACCAGGCGCACGCCTTCGCTCAAACCTTCTTGCGCGATCAGGCCCTGGATCTGATTGGTTTCGCAGCCCAGGCCCACCACCAGTACCGCCGCGAAGTTGGGGTGCCGCGCATAGCCGCCCAACGTGCGGCGCAGCACGCGCAGTTCCTCGCCCTCGCTGTCGGTGGCGCAGCCCATGCCGTGCGTCAGCGCCACCACGCCGTCGACGTTCGGGTAGTCGGCCAGCGCCTCGGGCCGGATGTCGCGCCGGAACTGGTCGGCAATGGCGCGTGCGGCGGTGGCCGAGCAGTTCACCGAGGTCAGCACACCGATGTAGTTGCGCGTGGCCACGCGGCCGTCGTCGCGTTTGATGCCTTCGAAGGTGGCAGGCTCGCGCGCATAGGCGGTGGGCGTCACACCCGCGCCCGGCGTGTGGCTGCGCTCGAAGCTGCTGAACGCCAGGTTGTGAACGTGCACATGCTGGCCGGGCGCGATGGCCTGGGTGGCGGTGCCGATGACCTGGTCGTAGCGCCGCACAGCCTCGCCCGCTGCGATGGCGCGCGTGGCGACCTTGTGGCCCGGCGGCACCAGGCCGGCCACCGTGACGCCTTCGTCAACCAGCAGCGTGCCGCCCAGCAACTGGCGGCGCGCGATGACGACGTTGTCGTTCGCGTGGATGCGGATCGACAGACCGCTGGTCAAAGCATCACCCGTCGATCAGCCATCGATCAGCGCGGCGTTCCAGGCGTGCACGCTTTGCTGTTGCTCGCCAAGGCCCTCGATGCCCAGGCGCATCACGTCGCCCGCCTTCAGGAACACCGGGTTCGGTTTGGCGCCCATGCCCACCCCCGGCGGCGTGCCGGTGATGATCAGGTCGCCGGGGTACAGCGTCATGAAGCGACTGACATAGCTCACCACCTGAGCCACTCCGAAAATCATGGTCCTGGTGTTGCCGTTCTGCCAGCGGTGGCCGTTGACTTCGAGCCACATCGACAGCGCCTGCGGGTCGGGCACTTCGTCGGCGGTGACCAGCCACGGGCCGACCGGGCCGAAGGTGTCGCAGCCCTTGCCCTTGTCCCAGGTGCCGCCGCGCTCGATCTGGTATTCGCGTTCCGACACGTCGTTGGCCACGCAGTAGCCCGCCACGTGCTTTAGCGCATCGGCCTCGGACACATAGCGCGCGGTGCTGCCGATGACCACGCCGAGTTCGACTTCCCAGTCGCCCTTCACCGAGCCCTGCGGCAGCACCACCGCGTGGTTGCAGCCGACCGCGCAGCTCAGCGGCTTCGTGAACAGGATGGGTTCTTTCGGGATCGGCAGGTTCGACTCGGCCGCGTGGTCGGCGTAGTTCAGGCCGATGCACAGGAATTTGCCCATGCCGGTCCAGGGCACGGCCAGCACACCCTGCGGCACGATGGGCAGGGCCTTGATGTCGACCGCACGCAGCGCGGCCAGCCCGGCCGGCGACAGCGTTTGCGGCGTGATGTCGGGCAACACACCGCTGAGGTCGCGCAGCTGGCCGTCGGCGTCGAGCAGAGCCGGTTTCTCGAAGCCCTTGGGGCCGTGTCGAAGCAGTTTCATTGTGTTGTCCTTGTGCGTCAGTCAGTCAGTCAATCAATTCGACCAGCCGCCGTCAATGACTTGTGCGGTGCCGGTGGTGAAGCTGGATTCGTCGCTGGCCAGGTACACCGCCAGCGCTGCAATCTCGTCGACGCGGCCGACGCGGCCCATCGGCTGGCGCGACACGAAGGCCGCCTCGACCTGCGCCAGCGTCTGGCCGCTGGCCTTCGCCTGGGCAGCAATGCGGTCACGCAGGCTGGGAGACTCCACTGTGCCGGGGCAGATGGCATTGCAGCGGATGCCGCGCGTGATGAAGTCGGCCGCCACCGACTTGGTCAGCCCGATCACCGCCGCCTTGGTGCTGCCATAGACGAAGCGGTTCGGCGCACCCTTCAGGCTGCCGGCCACCGACGCCACGTTGATGATGGACCCGCCTCCCCGGGCCAGCATGCCCGGCAGGAAGGCCTTGATGGTGCGGAATTGCGAGCGCACGTTGAGGTTGAACGCGAAGTCCCATTCGTCTTCGGTGCAGTCGAGCACCGTGCCCGCATGCACGAAGCCTGCCCCGTTGAACAGCACGTCGACCGGGCCGTGCGCCGCGGCTGCGGCCTTGACGGCGGCGGCGTCGGTCACGTCGAGCAACTGCGTGGTGCAGGCGCACTCGGCCTGCAACGATTCGAGCAGGGCCGGGTTGATGTCGGTGGCGATCACGCGCGCGCCTTCGCGCACGAAGGCCAGCGCCACCGCGCGGCCGATGCCTTGGCCAGCGGCGGTGAGGAAGGCGGTTTTTCCGGCGAGTCGTGTGGTCATGGTGGTGGGCTCAGTGAGCAATCAATTGAACCTTGGTGCTGCGTGTGCGGTCCAGCGCCAGGTCGAACGCTTCGCGCGCCTGCGACAACGGCAACTGCGCGCTGATCAGCGGGCGCACGTCGACACGGCGGGTGCGAATGGCCTGCACCGCCCAGTCGAATTCGAGGTGGGCGCGAAAGCAGCCGCGGTAGTCCAACTCGCGTGCCATCAGGCTGTTGGCCGGGAACGAGACCTCGGGCGGCAGCGTGCCGACCTGGATGATCCGCCCCCCGCGCTTCGTGGCGGTCAGGCAGGTGGCCAGCGCGGCCGGGCTGCCGGCGGCTTCGATGGACACATCGGCGATGTCGGCGAAGGTGCTTGCCGCCACCTGGTCGCTGCGGATGGTGCGGTCAGCGCCCACCGTGCGGGCCATCGCCAGCGCGCGGTCGTTGATGTCGCAGCAGATCACCTGTGCCGCGCCGGCCAGCCGCGCCGCCATCACGCTCATGCAGCCGATGGTGCCGCCGCCGGTGACCAGCACCGTTTCACCCAGCAGCGGGCCGGCGCGCTGCACCGCGTGCAGGCCGATCGACAGCGGCTCGGCGCAGGCGATTTCGCCGAGCGAGATGTCGGGTTCAATGATTGGCGTGAGCTGCGCCTCGCCCATCACGAAGCGTTCGCGAAACATGCCTTGCGCGTGCGGAAACACGCTGGCGCTGCCAAGGAAGAACATGCTGCGGCACAGGTTGCCGCGCCCGCCTCGGCAATAGTCGCAGTGGCCGCAGGGGTGCGACGGGTTGATCGCCACCTTCTGCCCCGGCGTCACGCGCGTGACCGCGATGCCCACGCTGTCGACGATGCCCGACGCCTCGTGCCCCGGCACCAGCGGCTCGCGCACTTCGAACGCACCGACGCGGCCGTGCTGGTAGTAGTGCAGGTCAGACCCGCAGATGCCACCCGCGCCCAGGCGCAGCAGCACGTCGTGCGGGCCCAGTGGCGGCGGGGTTTCGTCTTGCAGGCGCAGGTCGTGCGCACCGTGGATCAGGCAGGCGATGGACATCGAATGTCTCCGTCGAAATGTCAGCGCGGAATGATGCGTGCGCCGGTCAACTGCTCTTGCGCCTCGACCAGCGAGGGCACGTATTTTTTGCCGTGGCCCAGCGCGCTGGCCAGCGTCAGCGACTGGTGCACCGCCTCGCCCATCAGGCTGGGAATCGCAAGTGCCTCCGCCACATGGGTGTAGTAGCGAATGTCCTTGCGCGCGTTGTCGAGCTCAAACTTCAGCCCGCCCAGGTCGCCCGACAGCGTCTTCGCCATGGCCTGGAAGATGCCCGAATTGGCGCCGCCGGCCGACACCACGTCGACCAGCCCTTTCAGCGCAATGCCGGAGCGCTGCCCGACCGCGAAGGCCTCGGCGGTGGCGGTGCAGATGGCCTGCGCGATGAAGTTGTTCAGCAGCTTGACGATGTGCCCCGCTCCCGGCCCGCCGACGTGAAACACGTTTTCGGCGAAGCAGCGCAGCAGCGGCTCCAGCCGCGCGAACACGGCGTCGTCGGCCCCCACCATCACGTTCAGTTTGCCGGCCTCGGCCTCGACCGGCGTGCGCGTCAGCGGTGCGTCGACGAAGGTGACGCCGGCCGCTGCGCAGCGCTCGCGCAGGCGCGCGGTGGATTCGGGCTCACTGGTCGAACAGTCGACGATCACCAAGCCCGACCGCGCGCCCGCCAGCAGGCCGTGTTCGCCCAGCACCGCCGCTTCCACCTGCGGCGAGCCAGTGACGCAGAGGAACACCCAGTCGCACTGCGCGGCCATCGCGGCGTGCGAGGCAGCTTCCACCGCGCCAGCGGCCAGCAGGTCGGCCACGCGCTCGCGGTTGCGGTGCACGCTGAGCTGCAGCGCGTGGCCCTTGGCGAGCAGGTTCTTCGCCATGCCATGGCCCATGAGGCCGCTGGCGCCAATGAATCCGACGGGGGTCATGCTGTGCCTTTCATTTCAGAGTTTGGTGAATCGTCAGCGGCACCGCAGCGCGCGAGCAAAGGGACTTTCACCGCAAAGGCGCAAAGGACGCAAAGGGCGCAAAGGAAGGTCGTGAAAATACAGGCCGATCACACCTTGAATTCCCTTCGCGTCCTTCGCGCCCTTTGCGCCTTGGCGGTAAAAAAGCAACTGTCACACCAATCCGATTCTCGTCAGAGCCTCCATCCAATCGCCCAGCGACGATCCAACTTCAGCCCCGCCCCACAAACGGCATCTTGGTCGCCATCACCGTCATGAACAGCACGTTGGCTGTCAGCGGCAGGCGCGCCATCGCCATGAAGCTGTCGACCACGGCCAACAGGTCCATGCGCGGCTCGGGACGGACGCTACCGTCGGCCTGCGGCACGCCCTTGGCCATCTTCTCGGTCATGTCGCTGGCCACGTTGCCGATGTCGATCTGGCCGACCGCGATGTCGAAGGCGCGACCGTCCAGCGCCGCCGCCCGCGTGAGGCCGCTGATCGCGTGCTTGGTGGCGGTGTAGGCGATCGAACCCGGCCGCGGCGCATGCGCCGAGATCGAGCCGTTGTTGATGATGCGGCCGCCCTGCGGCGACTGCGCCCGCATCAGCTTGAAGGCTTCGCTGAGGCAGAAGAAGGCGCCGTTCAGGTTCACGTCGACCGCCGTGCGCCAGGCCGCCGCGCTCAGTTCGTCGGGCGTGGTGACGGGCAGCGACACGCCGGCGTTGTTGAACAGCAGGTCGAGGCGGCCGAAGCGCTGGCGGATCTGCGCGAACAGCGCGGCGACGGATTCTTCCTGCGCCACGTCACACGGCATCGCCACGCCGCGGCTGCCGGCCTCGCCCGCGTCGGCGATCGCCGCCTGCAAGGCCTCGACACGCCGACCGGTAAAGACGACATACCAGCCGTCGTTCAGCAGCGCCGTCGCGCAGCCCTTGCCGATGCCGCTGCCGGCGCCTGTGACGAGTGCGACTTTTTTGGTTGTCATGTTCAGTGGTTGTCTTTGGGAACAAACGCCCCGCGCTTACCGCGCAGGAAGTCCAGGTCGGCGCCTTCGTCGGCCTGCAGCACGTGGTCGATGTAGAGCTTCCAGTAACCGCTGGTCAACTGCGGCGTCGGCGGCTGCCAACCGGCGCGGCGGCGTTCCAGTTCGGCGTCGTCGACGTGCAGGTGCAGCAGCCGCTTCGGCACGTCGAGCGTGACCAGATCGCCGTTCTTCACCAGCGCCAGCGGCCCGCCGGCTGCGGCTTCGGGCGCGGTGTGCAGCACCACCGTGCCATAGGCGGTGCCGCTCATGCGCGCGTCGCTGATGCGGACCATGTCGGTGATGCCCTTGCGCAGCAGCTTGGGCGGCAGCGGCATGTTGCCGACCTCGGCCATGCCGGGGTAGCCCTTGGGGCCGCAGTTCTTCAGCACCATCACGCAGGTCTCGTCGACGTCGAGGTTCTCGTCGTCGATACGCGCATGAAAGTCGTCGCTGTCTTCGAACACCACGGCGCGGCCGGTGTGCACCATCCGCGCCGGCGTGGCCGCGCTGGGCTTGATGACGGCGCCGCGCGGCGCCAGGTTGCCGCGCAGCACGGCAATGCCGGCGTTCGCCTTGAACGGCGTGGCGAGTGGCCTGATGACATCCAGGTTGTAGTTCTGCGCGTCGGCAATGTTCTGGCCCAGGCTGCAGCCGTTGGCGGTGATCACGTCGGTGTGCAGCAGGTGCGCAATTTCCTTCATCACCACCGGCAGGCCGCCGGCGTAGCAGAAGTCTTCCATCAGGTATTTGCCCGACGGTTGCAGGTTCACCAGGCACGGCAGTTCACTCGCCAGGCGGTCGAAGTCGTCGATGCTCAGCGGTACGCCGATGCGCCCGGCGATGGCGATCAGGTGAATCACCGCATTCGTGCTGCCGCCAATGGCCGCCAGCGTCTTGATGGCGTTCTCGAATGCCTCGCGGATCAGGATGTGCGACAGCTTCTGGTCCTCGTGAACCATGTCGACGATGCGCCGGCCGGCGTTGCGCGCGATCAGGTTGCGCCGCCCGTCCACCGCCGGCCAGGCGGCGTTGCCGGGCAGGCCTACGCCCAGCGCTTCGACCATGCTGGCCATGGTGCTGGCGGTGCCCATGGTCATGCAGTGGCCGTGGCTGCGGTGCATGCAGCTTTCAGCCTCGAAGAAGTCGGCCAGCTTCAGCGTGCCGGCGCGCACCTGTTCGCTCATGCTCCACACGCCGGTGCCCGAACCGAGTTCCTGGCCGCGCCACTTGCCGTTCAGCATCGGCCCGCCGCTGACGCCGATGGTGGGCAGGTCGGCGCTGGCCGCACCCATCAACAGCGCGGGCGTGGTCTTGTCGCAGCCCATCAGCAGCACCACACCGTCGATCGGGTTGCCGCGAATGCTTTCTTCCACGTCCATGCTGGCCAGGTTGCGGTACAGCATGGCGGTCGGGCGCAGCATGGTTTCGCCGAGACTCATGACCGGAAATTCCAGCGGAAAACCACCGGCTTCGTAGACGCCGATCTTCACTTGCTCGGCCAGCGTGCGGAAGTGCGAGTTGCAGGGCGTCAGTTCGCTGAAGGTGTTGCAGATGCCGATGACAGGCCGGCCGTCGAACTGGTCGTGCGGCACGCCCTTGCCCTTGACCCAGCTTCGGTAGGCAAAGCCGTCGCGGTCTTGTCGGCCGAACCACTGCTGGCTGCGCAATTCGTGCGCGGGTTTTCGTTTCGGCGTGTCGCTCATCGCGTGCTGGCTTTCCCGGGTTGGAGCGTGAATCGTCACCGCATATTATGGTATGACGATTGGAACCGCAGCCGTGAAACCCCTAGGAGACGCCCTTGCCTGACACCCGCCAACCCCACACCACGCAGCTACTGGCCGTGTCGAAACTCGCGCCGCTGTTCGCGTCGCAACTGACCGCCGCCTTCACCGTGCACGACCGCCTGCACGACACCGACGCCGCTGCGCTCGCACGGGTGGCGCCACAGGTGCGCGGCATTGCTGCCAGCGGCGAATCGAAGGTCAGCGCCGGGTTGATTGAGCAGTTGCCGGCGCTGCAGATCATCTCGGTGATGGGCGTGGGCTACGACGGCATCGACGTGGCCGCCGCGAAGGCGCGCGGCGTGGTGGTGACGCACACGCCGAACGTGCTGAACGACGACGTGGCCGACCTGGCCATCGGTTTGATGCTGTGCGCCGCGCGCCAGTTGCCCGCCGCCGACCGTTATGTGCGCGCCGGCCACTGGCAAACCAGCGGGCCGATGCCGCTGGCCCGCAAGATGTCGGGTGCGCGGCTGGGCCTGGTGGGCATGGGCCGCATCGGCCAGGCGATTGCCCACCGCGCGGCGGCGTTCGGCATGTCCATCGCCTACACCGCGCGCAACCTCAAGCCGGCCTTGCCGCACCTGTATTTCCCCACGGCGGCGGCGCTGGCGGCGGAGGTCGACTTCCTCGTCGTCATCACACCTGGCGGTGCCGGCACGCGCAAGCTGATCGACGCCGAGGTGCTGGCCGCGCTGGGCCGCAAAGGCATCCTCGTCAACGTGGCGCGCGGCTCGGTGGTCGACGAAGCGGCGTTGATCGACGCGCTGGAACGCGGCGTGATCGGTGGTGCCGGGCTCGACGTGTTCGAGGACGAGCCGAACGTGCCCGAGCGGCTGCGCGCGATGCCGCAGGTGGTGCTGGCCCCGCACATCGGCAGTGCCACCGGCCAGACGCGCCAGGCCATGGCCGACCTGGCATTCGCCAACCTGCAGGCGCACTTTGCCGGGCAGCCGCTGCTGTCGCCGGTGCCGGAGTGCCAGTGATGAACGACCACGTCATTCCCGTCGACCGGCTGCACGCCGCCATTCGCCTCGTCGTCGCCGGCTTCGGCAGCGACGCGAACGAGGTCGAGGCCGTCAGCAACAACCTGATCGAAGCCAATCTCACCGGCCACGATTCACACGGCATCGGCATGCTGCCGCGCTACGCCGAGGCGTTTCTCGAAGGCGGGCTCAAGCCCAACACCCACGTGCGCAGCGTGCTCGATGCGGGCGCGATGTTGCGGCTGGACGGCGACAGCGGCTTCGGCCAGGTGGTGGGCGTCGAGGCGATGCAACTCGGCATCGCGCGGGCGCAACAGAACGGCTGCTGCGTGATGGCGCTGGGCAACGCGCACCACCTGGGCCGCATCGGTGCCTGGGCCGAAATGGCAGCGCAGGCGGGCCTGGTGTCACTGCACTTCGTGAACGTCATTTCACGCAGCATCGTGGCGCCGCACGGCGGTGCCGACGCGCGCTTCGGCACCAATCCGTTCACGGCGGGCATTCCGCTGCAGGGACGGCCGCCGATGATTCTCGACTTCGCCACCAGCATGCTGGCGCAGGGCAAGACCCGCGTCGCGCACAACAAGGGCGGGCAGGTGCCCGCAGGCTGCCTGATCGACGACGCCGGCCGACCCACGCGCGACCCGCGCTACTCGGTCATCGAGCCGCTGGGCGCCATCCTGACCTTCGGCGGCCACAAGGGCTACGGCATGGCGGTGCTGTGCGAACTGCTGGGCGGTGCGCTGGCCGCAGGCATGACGCACCACAGCGCCGATGCCGACAAGAAGCGCATCTTGAACGGCATGTTGACGGTGCTGATAGACCCCGCCGCGCTGGGCGACCGCGCCGCGTTCGAAGCGCAGTCGCTGGCGTTCGTCGACTGGGTGCTGGCGTCGCCAGCGCGCGAAGGCGAGGCACCTGTCCGGCTGGCGGGCGACCCAGAGCGCGAGTCGCGCGCTGTGCGTTCGGCGCAGGGGGTGCCTGTGGACGCGACGACTTGGGATCAGATTTTGGTGGCGGCGTCGAAGCTCGGGGTGAGTTCGGTCGCTGTGATCGATGCTGCGGGAACTGCGTGAGGGTCGATCTTGGTTCTTGAACTGAACGTTCACTCTCACATGCGAGTCGGCGTCGGGTATCGGCCCGGCGCGGACTCACGCGGTGAGAATAATCGTCCAGTTCAAGAACGAAAGCCGGGAAACCAAAGCAACGAGGCAGCCGCACTGCCGCTCACACCACCACCGGCTCAGGCTCCAGCCGAATCCCGAAGCGCCCGTAGACGCTTTCCTGAATCGCGTGCGCCAGCAGCATCACCTCGGAGCCGATGGCGCCGCCGCGGTTCACCAGCACCAGCGCCTGGCGCTCGTACACCGCCGCCTGGCCCACGCTCTTGCCCTTCCAGCCGCAGGCGTCGATCATCCAGCCGGCCGCCAGTTTCACGCTGCCGTCGGGCATCGGGTAGTGCACGATTTCGGGGTCGCGGCCGATGATGTCGCGGCACTGTTCGGGCGTGACCACCGGGTTCTTGAAGAAACTGCCGGCATTGCCCACCCGCGCCGGGTCGGGCAGCTTGGCGCGGCGGATCGCGATCACCCAGTCGGCCACCTGTCGCGCGCTGGGTTTCGTGAAACCCGTCTCTTCCAGCTTGCGCTCCAGCTCCAGATAACCGAGGACCGGCTGCCAGGGCTTGGGCAGCCGAAAACGCACACGCGTGATCACGCAGACGCCAGCCAGCGAATGCTTGAACACGCTGTCGCGGTAGCCGAAGGCGCAGATCTCGGGGCCCAGCGTGAGGCCCAGGCCGGTGCGCAAATCGACCGCGTCGAGCGACTCGAAGCGGTCTTTCAGCTCGACGCCGTATGCCCCGATGTTCTGCACCGGCGACGCGCCGACCGTGCCGGGGATCAGCGCCAGGTTTTCCAGCCCGGGGTAGCCCTGCGCCAGGGTCCACATCACCAGCGCGTGCCAGTTCTCGCCGGCGCCGGCCTCGACGATCCAGGCGTCGGCGCGTTCTTCGACCAGGCGCATGCCCATCACCTCGACCTTCAGCACGGTCTGCGGCATGTCGCGCGTCAGGATGATGTTGCTGCCGCCGCCCAGCACGAACTTCGGCGCCGTGCCCAGCGTCGGGTGGTCGACCACGCGGCGCACGTCGGCGTCGCTGGCCACGCGCACGAGGGTGCGCGCCACGGCCGGCAGACCGAAGCTGTTGTAGGGTTTGAGGCTCACGCCCGACTCGATTTGCATGGCAGAATTTTCGCATCCCTTGCCCGCGCGGCGCACTCACACTCCAGCCATGCCCAGCTTCGACACCGTTCTTGAACCCAACCTCGTCGAAGTGCGCAACGCCGTCGACCAAACCGCCAAGGAAATCGGCACCCGCTTCGACTTCAAGGGCTCGTCGGCCCGTGTCGAACTGAAGGAAAAAGAGCTGACCATCTGGGCCGACAGCGACTTCCAGATCGGCCAGGTGATGGACATCCTGATGGCCAAGCTGGCCAAGCGCAGCGTCGACGCGCGCTTCCTGGACCGCAGCGCCAAGGTCGAGAGAATCGGCGGCGACAAGGTCAAGCAGTTGATCGTCGTGAAGTCGGGCATCGACAGCGACAACGCCAAGAAAATCCAGACGCTCATCAAGCAAAGCAAGCTGAAGGTTCAGGCCGCCATCCAGGGCGACACGGTGCGCGTCACCGGCACCAAGCGCGACGACCTGCAAGCCGCGATGGCACTGATCCGCAAGGACATCGCCGACGCGCCGCTGTCGTTCACCAACTTCCGGGACTGAGGGTGCGGCGCGCCGTTGCGGTGGTGTTCGCCTTGCTCAGCGCGTTGTTCACCAGCGCTGCTTTCGGTCAAACGGTTTCTATGAGCGGCAGCATGGGCGACAAGGCCCTGCTGGTCATCAACGGCACGCCGCGCACCCTCGCCGTGGGCGCCACGCAAGTGGGCGTCAAGCTGGTCAGCGTGGGCACTAACGACGCCGTGGTCGAGATCGGCGGCAAGCGCGTGGCGCTGGCACTGGGCGGCACGCCGGTCAACCTGGGCGGCGCGGCCAGCGAAGGCAGCGGCTCGCAGATCGTGCTGACGGCCGGAACCGGCGGGCACTTCGTCACCCGCGGCAGCATCAACGGCAAGACGGTGCTGTTCCTGGTCGACACCGGGGCCACCCACATCGGCATCAGCCAGGCCGAGGCCGACCGCATCGGCCTGAACTACCGCAACGGCGAGCGCGGCATCAGCAACACCGCCAACGGCCAGGTGATGGTCTACCGCACCACGCTCGACGTGGTCCGCGTGGGCGACGTGCAGGTCTACAACGTGGCCGCTACCGTGCTGCCGGCGCAGATGGAAGCGGTGCTGCTGGGCAACAGCTTTCTGACTCGCTTTCAAATGAAGCGCGAGAACGATGTGATGACGTTGGTGAAGAGCCGGTAGCACACGCACGGAGAAGCAAGTTCCATTGGGCAACCGCCCTGTCACCCGCCGGACAAACCCAAAAGCACGGTCGTGCTAAAACATCGGCTGAACGCCGTGGCGCTGCGCCGCGCAGGAGCTTTTGCATGGACCTGAATTTCACCCCCGACGAACAAGCCTTCCGCGACGAGATTCGTGGCTGGGTGGCCGAGAACCTGCCGAAGGAACTGAGCCACAAGGTGCACAACGCGCTGCGCCTGACCAAGGCCGATCTGCAGCAGTGGGCGCGCATTCTGGGCAAGAAGGGCTGGCACGGCTGGGCCTGGCCGAAGCAGTTCGGCGGGCCGGGCTGGAACGCGATTCAGCGCCATCTGTTCGAAGAAGAATGCGCGCTCGCTGGCGCGCCGCGCGTGGTGCCGTTCGGCCCGGTGATGGTGGCGCCGGTGATCATGGCCTTCGGCTCGCCCGAACAGCAAAAGCGCCACCTGCCCGGCATCATGAGCGGCGAGGTCTGGTGGAGCCAGGGCTACAGCGAACCGGGCTCGGGTTCCGACCTGGCGTCGCTGAAGTGCAAGGCCGAACGCAAGGGCGACTACTACCTCGTCAACGGCCAGAAAACCTGGACCACGCTGGGCCAGTACGGCGACTGGTTTTTTTGCCTGGTGCGCACCAGCAACGACGGCAAGCCGCAAACCGGCATCAGCTTCCTGCTGATCGACATGAAGAGCCCCGGTGTCAGCGTGCGACCCATCGTGCTGCTGGACGGCGAGGCCGAGGTGAACGAGGTCTGGTTCGACAACGTCGAGGTGCCGGTCGACAACCTGGTGGGCGAAGAGAACAAGGGCTGGACCTACGCCAAGCACCTGCTGGCGCACGAGCGCACCAACATCGCCGACGTGAACCGTGCCAAGCGCGAACTGGAGCGCCTGAAGCGCATCGCCAAGGCTGAAGGCGTGTACGAGCAGACACGCTTTCGCGACGAGATTGCCAAGCTCGAGGTCGACATCGTCGCCCTGGAAATGATGGTGTTGCGCGTGCTGTCGGCCGAGACCAATGGCAAGCAAAGCCTGGACGTGGCGGGCCTGTTGAAGATTCGCGGCAGCGAAATTCAACAGCGCTACACCGAGCTGATGATGCTGGCCGCCGGCCCGTACAGCGTGCCCTTCATCCACGACGCGATGGAAGCCGGCTGGCAGGGCGACCACGTGGGCGCGGCGCATTGCGCGCCGCTGGCCGGCACCTACTTCAACATGCGCAAGACCACCATCTACGGTGGCAGCAACGAAGTGCAGCGCAATATCGTGTCGCAGGTCGTCCTCGGCTGACGCCGAGATCCACCTGCGACCCGCTGCGCTCAACAGGGCTGCTCCCTTCCCCTGCCCGAGCCTGCGGCCCGGGCCTCGCCCGACAGGATTGCTCCCTTCCCCTGCCCCTTCCCTCCAAGAGGGAAGGGGTTCCAGACAGATTGACGAAAGGACTGCGCGATGAATTTCGACTTCAGCGACGACCAGGAAATGCTGCGCGACTCGGTGCGCAAATGGGTCGACAAGGGCTACGACTTCGAGCGCCGCAAGGGCATCGTCAAGTCGGGCGGTTTTTCGAAGCAAGCCTGGCAGGACATTGCCGATCTGGGGCTGACCGGGCTGCACGTTCCCGAGTCGCACGGCGGCATGGGCTTCGGCCCCACCGACGCGATGGTGGTGATGGAAGAACTGGGCCGCGGTCTGGTGCTGGAGCCGTATGCGGCCGTGTCCCTGGTGGCAACGCACTTGCTGAACGCCGGTGATGCAGCGGTGGCCGCAGCGTGGTTGAAGGGCATCGCCTCGGGCAGCGAACGCGTGGTGCTGGCGCACCAGGAGCGCGCCGCGCGCTACCAGCTCGCACAGGTGGTGACCACAGCTGAAAACGTCGGTGGCCGCTGGCAGCTCAACGGGCTGAAAAGCCTGGTGCCGGCTGGTGCGCAGGCGGGCGCGTTCATCGTTCCCGCGCGCGTCAGCGGCAGCGCCGACGACGCCTCGGGCATCGCCCTGTTCCTGGTGAAGAACGGCAGCGCCGGCGTGACCGTTCGCGGCTACCCGACGCAAGACGGCGCCTGCGCCGCCGACGTGGCACTGGCGAATGCAGAAGGCGCGCTGCTGCTGCCGGCCGGCGCGGCGTTTGCGGCGCTCGAGCACGCGGTCGACATCGGCATCGCCGCGCTGTGCGCCGAGGCCGTCGGCGTGATGGACAAGCTGGTGGCGGTGACGGTGGAGTACATGAATACGCGCAAGCAGTTCGGCGTCGTCATTTCCAGTTTCCAGGCGCTGCGGCACCGCATTGCCGACGTGAAGATGCAGCTGGAACTGGGCCGCTCGATGAGCTACTTCGCCACGCTGAAGCTGAACGATGCACCAGCGCAGCGGCGCCGCGCGGTGGCGCAGGCCAAGCTGCAACTCGGCCAGTCGATGCGCTACGTGGGCCAGCAGTGCGTTCAATTGCACGGCGGCATCGGCGTGACCGACGAGTACATCGCCAGCCATTACTTCAAGCGGCTGACCGTGATGGAAATGAGCTACGGCGACACGATGCACCAGTTGGGCGAGGTGTCGGCACGCATGCAGGATTCGGCAGGGGTGTTTGCTTGAGGGACTGACCCGTCGGGTTTGGGCGATCACGGGCCTGGCGCCTGAGAGGCCGGTTGCCGTTGGAGTGCATTTCAGGAGAGATTCCATGAAATTCATGCTCATGACGCTGCTGTACGCGCTGCTCTGCGGCTGTTCCACGCCGCCTGTTCAGCCATCGCCGGAACCGCTGTTTCGCGATCACCTGTTCGTAGCTTCGGCGCAGCGCGCAGACGCCGAGCAGGTGTTCGCGCTGAGCGACGCGATGCGGCATTACGTTCGCGTCGACATCGCTGGGCAATTGCGCCGCGACGGGCTGGCGCCGGGCCTGATCAACGCGTTGTACCGGCGCGACCAGCTCAAGCTGGACTACGACTCGGCGGCAACGCGCAACGCCGCGCAGGCTTTCGATGCACGCAAGGGCAACTGCCTGTCGTTGGTGATCATGACCGCAGCCTTCGCCAAAGAGCTGGGCCTGCAGGTGAGCTACCAGACCGTTGCCTCCGACGAGACATGGACGCGCAGCCAGGGCATCGCGTTCCTCAGCACGCACATCAACGTGACGCTGGGGCCGCGCGCGACGACAGCCCGCTCGGGCGTCAACGGCGGAACCAGCCTGACCGTCGATTTCCTGCCGTCTGAAGACCTTCGCGGCCAGCGCATCCAGCCGGTGTCCGAAGACACGGTGGTTGCGATGTACATGAACAATCGGGCGGCCGAGAACCTTGCTCGCGGCCTGATCGATGAGGCCTACTGGTGGGCGCGGGCAGCCATCGTTCAAGCGCCGCAGCTGCGGACTGGCTACAACACGCTGGGCGTGGTGTACATGCGCCACGGCGACATGAATGACGCCGAAGAGGTGTTCGCTGCCCTGCTTCGGCGCGACCCGCACGACAAGCAGGCCCTGTCCAATCTGGCAATCCTGCTCGAGACCTTGGGCCGTTCTAGCGAAGCCTCGGCGGCGCGCGCGGTACTGGCGCAACTGGAACCGTATCCGCCGTTTCACTTTTTCCGGCTCGGCACGGCCGCAATGGAACAAGGCGACTTCAAGATTGCGAAGCGCATGTTCGAGAAGGAAGTCGATCGCGCCGACTACAGCAGCGAGTTCCACTTCTGGCTGGCGCTCGCCAATTTCAGGCTGGGCGATGCTGACGAGGCGCGCAAGGAGATGCGGCTCGCGGTGAAGAACAGCACCTCGCGCAGCGACCACGATCTGTACGCCGCCAAGCTGGAAAGGCTGCGCTCCGAGACGCTGCGCTAGCGCGCTTGCGTTTCAGCGGGCGCGCAGCGCGCGCCATGCACGCGGCGAGGTGCCCACATGCTGGCGGAAGACCGCCGAAAAATGGCTGGCTCCGCGAAAACCGGTGGCCCGCGCGGCAGCAGCGATCGGCAACGTGCTGCGCTCCAGCAGTTGCTGCGCGCGGGTGATGCGCCGGCCCAGCACGTACTGGTGCGGCGTCTGCCCCACCGCGAGCTTGAAGGCGCGCAGGAAATGGTCGTCTGACAGCCGCGCCAACGCGGCCAGTTCACCGAGCCGCAACTCGTCGGCGAGCCGGTCTTCGATGTGCTCGAACAGCCGCCGCAGCACGGCCGCCGTCAGGCTGACACGCACCGGCGCGGCTGACAGCGGGCGGTCGACGGCATGCATTCGCAACAGGTGCCTCAGCAGCATCGACATCACCTCGTCGTGCGCCAGTTCGTCGAGCGTGCCGGCCTGTGCCTGCGCCAGCACCAGCCGCACCAGCGAGGCCAGCACCGCGTCGGCTTCGGCGTAAAAGTCACGCAGCAGCGGCGCTTGCAGCGGCCCGTCGGCGCTGGCCGCCGCCAGCGCCAGCCGCTGCGGATCGACATACAAGTGCGCCACCCGCGAGTGGCCCGCCAGCACCCAGGTGCTGGCCACCTGGGCCGGTACCAGGGTGACGCTGCCAATGCGCGAGCGGTGCCCCAGCAAGCGCCCGTCGCGCCATTTCTCCACCAGCGTGCAGCCGCCCAGGTGCAGGGCAATCGCGTGCTGCGCCAGGCCCGTCACCTCGGCCACCACCGGTGCGTGCGACCAGATCGCCGCGAACAGGTTGCCGTTGCCCGCCGTGATCAACCGCTCGGGCTCGGCGTGCGCGACGGCACCGATGCGCTGGGCGGGATGTTCAACAAGGCCGGCTGACATGGCGCGATGCTAAGCGTTGCAGCGGTGTCGCGAAAGCGCGGCGCTGTCGAAAAATCGGCTTTGCATCGCGCACCCAAGGCCGGTTGAGGGGGAACCCTGAAGCGGTCTGCGGCGAGCCACCGCAGCATGGCTGCATGCGTTCCGTCGGCGCGCAGTTCAACCCTCGGAGGCATCCCATGACAGTCACCCACGCCAGCAGCGGCACCGACCCGAAAGTGTCGCTCGCCTACCCCGACGGCTCGCTCATCGTGCGCGCCAAGCAGCTTCCCTGGACGCCGTGGGGCATGCCGGGCACGCAGTTCAAGCTGCTGCACTGCGACGACGCGTCCAGCCTGCTGGTGATCCTGCTGAAGGTCGAACCGGGCACCATCGCCGGCGTGCACAAGCACTTCGGTGCGGCGCACGCCTACATCGTCGAAGGCGGCTTCGGCTACGAGCACGGCGAGGTCTTCGAGGGCGACTACCTCGTCGAGGCCGGTGGCATCACGCACCAGCCCTTCACCGGCCCCAAAGGCCTGGTGCTGCTGGGCTTCATGTTCGGACCCATCGGCGGATTCGACGACGCCGGCAACCTGGCCGGCGTGCTGGACATCGACTGGCACTACCAGACCGCCAAGGCCAACGGCGCTGCCGATCACATCACGCGCAGGTCCATGGAGGCGGCGCCGGCGCACTGAGGAGGAGCGGGGCTGGCTGTGCGGAATAGCCCCCGCGTTGCCGCAAGGAGTGAATGCCCCCGAGGGTGGCACCTCTGCCCGCCTGACGGGCAGCCATGGTTGAATCGCCGCCATGATTTGCCTTTGCTGCGACGCCTGATGACCGGCAACCTGACCGACGTTCCCGGCCTGCTGGTCGGCCACTTCACCGACCCGCGCCGTCCCACCGGCTGTACCGTGGTGCTGACGCCGCAGGGCGCGGTGGCGGGCGTCGACGTGCGAGGCGCGTCGCCCGGCACGCGCGAGACGGAGTTGTTGTCGCCGCTGAATGCGGTCGAGCAGGTACACGCGATCCTGCTGTCGGGCGGCAGCGCTTTCGGGCTCGACGCGGCCGGCGGCGTGATGCGCTGGCTGGAGGAACAAGGCGTGGGCGTGCAGGTCGGTCCGGCCCGCATTCCCATCGTGCCCACCGCGATCCTGTTCGACCTGTTCACCGGCGACCCCGCCATCCGCCCCGACGCAGCGGCGGGTTACGCGGCCTGCGTGGCGGCCAACGCGCAGCCGGCGGCGCAGGGCAACGTGGGCGCGGGCGCGGGCGCGGTGGTGGGCAAGCTGTTCGGCATCGAGCGGGCGATGAAGGGCGGCATCGGCAGCGCGTCGGTTTGCGTCAACGGCGTCACGGTGGCGGCGCTGGTGGCGGTGAATGCGGTGGGCGACGTGGTCGATCCGGCGACTGGCGCGGTGGTGGCCGGTGCGCGCAGCGAGGACGGAGCCACGCTGATCGGCGCCACCCGCGCCATCCTCGCCGGCGCGCTGCCGCTGCACCTGATGCCCGGCGCCGCCACCAGCATCGGCGTGGTCGCGACCGATGCGGTGATCAGCAAGGTGCAGGCGAACAAGGTCGCGCAGATGGCGCACGACGGCCTGGCGCGCAGCATCGACCCGGTGCACACGCTGAGCGACGGCGACACGCTGTTCGCGCTGGGCACCGGTGCCAGCGGCCTGCACGTTCACACCACCGTGCTCGGCACGCTGGCCGCCGTGGTGGTGGCGCGCGCGGTGCTGAATGCAGTGCATGCAGCGCAGGGCATCGCCGGTCCGGGCCTGCCGACCCTGCCGTCGGCGCACGACATGGCTGTCATGCCAGCCGGCCACACTTGATTTCATTGACACGAAAAGCCTTCCCACCCTTCTTCCCGCTGGAGACACGCCTGTGCTGAAACCCGCGAACCGCCGCTTCGCCCTGTTGGGCCTGCTGACCCTGGCCGCATCGGCCTTGTTGAGCGCCTGCGCCGGCATGGCGCCGGCCAGCGTGCCGCCGCCCATCGTGTTCGTGCACGGCAACGGCGACACCGCCGCGTTGTGGACCACGACGCTGTGGCGGTTCGAGTCGAACGGCTGGCCGCGCGAACGTCTGCATGCCATCGACGTGCCCTACCCGCTGTCGCGCGACGACGACGCGAAGCCGCAGGACGGCCGCACCTCGACCACCGAGCACATGCAGTACCTGTCGGCCGAGGTCGACAAGGTGTTGAAGGCGACCGGCGCCTCGAAAGTGGTGCTGTTCGCCAACTCGCGCGGCGGCAACGCGGTGCGCAACTACATCGCCAACGGCGGCGGCGCCGCCAAGGTGTCGCACGCCATCCTCGGCGGTACGCCGAACCACGGCGTGTGGGCCGACATCGCTAACCGTCCTGGCAACGAGTTCAACGGGGCCGGCCCGTTCCTGACGGCGCTGAACGCGCCGAAAGGACCGAACGGCGACGAGGTCACGTCCGGCGTGCAGTGGCTGACCATTCGCTCCGACAACAACGACAAGTTCGCCCAGCCCGACGGCGTGTGGATCGGCTCCAAAGGCACGCCGACGAACGTGAGCTTTGCCGGCCCGGAGTTGAAGGGCGCCACCAACGTGGTGATCGCCGGCATCGACCACCGCGAAACCTCGTTCGGCCCGCAGGCGTTCGACGCGGCCTACCGCTTCATCACCGGCAAGCCACCGGCGACGCTAGCGATCACGCCAGAGGCCGCAGTGACGCTCGACGGCAAGGTGTCGGGCCTGGGTTTGAACAACCTGGTCGGCGGCTTTCCGACCAATCTGCCGTTGACCGGCGCGACCGTCGAGGTCTACGCCACCGACCCGGCCACCGGCGCGCGCACGGGGCTCGCCGTGCACCGCAAGACGCTGGTGGCCGACGGTCTGTGGGGTCCGTTCAGCGCCCGCGCCGGTACCCCCTATGAATTCGTGATCGGCAACGCCGGCTACGCCACCACGCACATCTACCGCTCGGCGTTCCCGCGTTCTTGCAACATCGTCAACCTGCGCGCCGAGCGGCTGGCCGATGCCGACAAGGACGCGAAGGCGGCGGTCTCGCTGACGCGGCCGCGCGGCTACTTCGGCCTGCCGCGCGACCGCATTTCTCTGGATGGCAACAGCCCGCCGGCCGGCATCCCCACCGGCACCGCCGGCGTGGCGGTGGCCAAGCTGAAGGTGGCCGACATCACCGGCCGCGCGGTGGCCGGCGAATTCAACGGCGAACGCATCGTCGGGCAGGCCTGGCCGGCGGCCGAGAACCATGTGGTGATCCTGGAACTGCACCAGTAGCGGCCCGCGCTGGCGAGCGCGAGTTTGTCCATCTGGACAAACTCGCGGGCCGGCTCCATACTGTTCTGCGCCACAGGCCGTGGCGCGTTGACTTTTGGGGAGCCGCTCGTCACATGCGCACCGACATCGTCACGGTCCCCACAAAAGTACGCACAAAAGCTCGCACCAGCGCATCACCCCAGCGCCGTGCGGCAACGCCGGCGGCCAAGCCGGTGCACGCGGTTCGCGACGCCGCTGCCGGCAGCCCGCGCCGCGAGCGCATTGCCGACCGGCGTGCGCCGCTGTTGCGCGCTGCGCTCGACCTGTTCTCGCGCTTCGGACTGCACGGTGTCTCTGTCGACCAGGTGGCCGAGCGGGCGCAGGTGTCGAAGAGCAGCCTGCTGTACTACTTCGCCACCAAGGAAGCGCTGTACGTGGCGGTGCTGCGCGACCTGCTGTCGCTGTGGCTGGAGCCCTTGCGCGCGCTCAGCGCCGAACAGGAGCCGCGTGCCGCGATTGCCGACTACATCCGCCGCAAGCTGGTGCTGTCGCGCGACTGGCCCGACGCCTCGCGCCTGTTCTGCCTGGAACTGATTCAGGGCGCGCCGCTGCTGCGCGATGAACTGGCGCACGAACTGCACGACCTGGTGGTCCAGAAGGCCGAGGTGATTCGAGGCTGGGTCGCCAGCGGCCGGCTCGCCCCGGTAGAACCCGTGCACCTGGTGTTCGCGCTGTGGGCCACCACCCAGCACTACGCCGACTTCGCGGTGCAGGTCCAGGCGGTGGCGGGCCGCAGCCTGAACGACCCCGCTTTTTTTGAACAGACCGTCGACAACGTGCAGCGCATCGTGCTCGACGGCGTGGCCGCAGGCACACGCTTTGCACCGTCTGCACAACCCCAGCCAGCAAGGAGCATCTGATGACTCAACTCAGAATCAACGGCGACCGCCTGTGGGCGAGCCTGATGGAGATGGCGAAGATCGGCGCCACGCCGAAAGGCGGTGTCTGCCGGCTGGCGCTGACCGACCTCGACCGTGACGGGCGCGACCTGTTCGTCAAGTGGTGCAAGGAAGCCGGCTGCACGGTCAAGGTCGACCAGATGGGCAACATCTTTGCGCGGCGTGCGGGCCGCAACAACCACTTGGCGCCGGTGGGCACCGGCAGCCACCTCGACAGCCAGCCCACCGGTGGGCGCTTCGACGGCGTCTACGGCGTGCTGGCCGGACTGGAGGTGATTCGCACGCTGAACGACCTGGGGATCGAGACCGAGCGCCCGGTCGAGGCCTCGGTGTGGACGAACGAGGAAGGCTCGCGCTTCGCGCCGGCGATGGTCGCCTCGGGCGTGTATGCCGGCGTGTTCACGTTGGACTACGGACTGTCGCGCACTGATGCCGACGGCAAGACGATGGGCGAAGAGCTGAAGCGCATCGGCTACGCCGGCCCCGAGCCGGTGGGCGGGCGCGCGGTGCATGCGTTTTTCGAGACGCACATCGAGCAGGGGCCGATCCTGGAGGCCGAGGGCCAGACCATCGGCGTGGTCACCGACGCGCAGGGCCAGCGCTGGTACGAACTGGTGCTGACCGGCCAGGAGTCGCACGCCGGCCCGACGCCGATGCCGGTGCGGCGCGACGCGCTGCTGGGCGCCGCCAAGGTGATCCAGCTGGTCAACGAGATCGGCCTGAAGCACGCGCCGCTGGCGGTGTCGACCGTCGGCATGATCAACAGCTACCCGAACTCGCGCAACGTGATTCCGGGCCGGGTGTTCTTGACGGTCGACTTCCGCTGTCCCGACAACGACGAGCTGACGCGGATGGACGCCGAGCTGAAAGAAGGCGTCGCACGCATTGCCGCCGCCAGCCGGCTCGAACACGAGCTGAAGCAGATCTTCCAGTACGACTGCGTGCACTTCGACGAGAGCTGCGTGGCGATGGTCCGCGCCGGTGCGCAAACGCTGGGCTACAGCACCCGCAACATCGTCTCGGGCGCGGGGCATGACGCTTGCTACATGGCCAAGGTGACGCCCACCGCGATGATCTTCGTGCCCTGCATCGGCGGCATCAGCCACAACGAGATCGAAGACGCCAAACCCGAGTGGATAGAAGCCGGCGGCAACGTGCTGTTCCACGCAATGCTGGCGAAGGCGAACGAGTTGCCGCTGGTCGGCAAAAGTGCCGAGACGCGGGCGTTGGCGTGATGCGATGCGATGTCGTCTTCTTGATCGCGAAGAACGCCAAGGTCGCAAAGTACACAAAGGAAGAAGTCGGCTTTCTTCTTGGCGTCCTTTGCGCACCTTTGCGTACTTCGTGATCAAAAAATAACCTGGAGCATGAACACCATGAGCATACTGATCAAAGGCGGCACCGTCGTCAACGCCCACACCAGCACGGTGGCGGATGTGCTGTGCGAAGGCGGACTCATCACCGCCATCGGCCCCAACCTGCAGGCACCGCCAGGCTGCGAAGTCGTCGACGCCGGCGGCTTGCTGGTGATGCCGGGCGGCATCGACACACACACCCACATGGAGCTGCCCTTCATGGGCACCGTCACGAAGGACGACTTCTACACCGGCACCTCGGCGGGTGTGTCGGGCGGCACCACGATGATCATCGACTTCGTGATCCCCGACCCCAAACAGCGGCTGATGGAAGCCTGGGAAAACTGGCGCGGCTGGGCGCAGAAGTCGGCCGCCGACTACAGCTTTCACGTCGCCGTGACCTGGTGGGACCAGAGCGTTCACGACGACATGGGTACGCTGGTGAACCAGCACGGCGTGAACAGCTTCAAGCACTTCATGGCCTACAAGAACGCCATCATGGCCGACGACGAGGTGCTGGTGAACAGCTTCACCCGCGCGCTCGAACTGGGCGCCATGCCGACCGTGCACGCAGAGAACGGCGAGTTGGTGTTTCAGTTGCAACACCGCCTGGTGGCAGCCGGCATCACCGGCCCCGAAGGCCACCCGCTGTCGCGCCCGCCGGCCGTGGAAGCCGAGGCCGCCGAGCGCGCCATCCGCATTGCGCAGGTGCTGGGCACGCCGCTGTACATCGTGCATGTGTCCACCGAAGACACGGTGGCCGCCATCATGCGGGCGCATGCGGCAGGGCAACGCGTGTACGGCGAGGTGCTGGCCGGCCACCTGACCATCGACGAGTCGGTGTACCGCCACCCAGACTGGAACGTGGCCGCCGCCCACGTGATGAGCCCGCCGTTTCGCGCGCGTCATCACCAGCACGCGCTGTGGGGCGCCTTGCAGTCCGGCCATCTGCACACCACGGCCACCGACCACTGCGCGTTTTGCGCCGATCAGAAAGGCGCCGGCCGAAACGACTTCAGCAAGATCCCTAACGGCTGCGCCGGTGTCGAAGACCGCATGCCGGTGCTGTGGGATGCGGGCGTCAACAGCGGCAAGCTGACCCCGAACGAATTCGTGCGCGTCACGTCCACCAACGCAGCGCAGATCTTCAACCTGTACCCGCGCAAAGGCGTGGTGCGCGTGGGCAGCGATGCCGACCTGGTGGTGTGGGACCCGAGTGCACGCAAGACCATCAGTACGGCTTCCACCGTGTCGAAGGTGGGCTACAACATTTTCGAAGGCCGCCAGGTGACGGGCTTGCCGGTGGTGACGGTGTCGCGCGGCAAGCTGGTGTGGGCGAAAGGTGAATTGCGCACCGAGCGCGGTGCCGGCCAGTACGTGCCTCGGCCCGCGTTTGCGCCGATGTTCGATGCGCTGAAGCGGCAGGCGGAATTGCATCTGCCACAGGCGGTGGTGCGTGGCTGAATTCTCTGTTGTGCGTTGGCCCTCACCCCAACCCTCTCCCAGAGGGAGAGGGGGCCGGACTGCTCCCTCCCCTTGACGGGGAGGGAGCAATTCAATTCAAGTCATCACAGGACACCTTCGATGCCTGCGCCCGACATCCAAGCCCATCGCCTTTCGGCCTGCCAGTACACCGCCAACTTCAGCGACGCGCACCCGCCGCTGACATCGGTGCAGGCGTTGATCGAAGCCGAGCGCTGCTACTACTGCTTCGACGCGCCGTGCGTGGCCGCCTGCCCGACCGGCATCGACATTCCGTCCTTCATCCGCCGCATCTCCGAAGACAACCTGCGCGGCGCGGCCAAGGCGATCCTGGAAGCCAATGTTTTCGGCGGCATGTGTGCCCGCGTCTGCCCGACCGAGGTGCTGTGCGAACAGGCCTGCGTGCGCAACACGAACGAGGACAAGCCGGTCGAGATCGGCCTGTTGCAGCGCCACGCCACCGACGCCTACTTCGCCAAGCCGGGCGCACCGCTGTTCACGCGCGCGGCCGACACCGGCAAGCGCATCGCGGTGGTCGGCGCCGGGCCGGCCGGCTTGTCGTGCGCGCACCGGCTGGCCGTGCTGGGCCACACCGTGACGGTGTTCGAGGCCCAACCCAAACCCGGTGGTCTGAACGAATACGGCCTCGCCACCTACAAGACGGTCGACGACTTCGCGCAGCATGAAATCGAGTGGCTGTTGTCCATCGGCGGCATCAGCGTGAAGCACGGGCAGGCGCTGGGCGAGCAGGTCACGTTGGCCGGATTGCGCGACGAATTCGACGCCGTCTTTCTCGGCATGGGATTGGGCGGTGTGAATGCACTGGGGCTGGCCGACGAGACGCTGGGCGGCGTGGGCAATGCGGTCGACTTCATCGCCGGTCTGCGTCAGGCCAGCGACTGTGCGGCGCTGCCTGTCGGGCGGCGGGTCGTCGTCATCGGTGGCGGCATGACAGCCATCGACGCGGCCGTGCAGTCGCGCAAGCTGGGTGCTGAACAGGTCACCATCGTCTACCGGCGCGAGCAGGCGCAGATGCCGGCCTCGCTGCATGAGCAGCAGTGGTCGCAGACGAACGGCGTGACCATTCGCAGCCATGCGGTGTTGAAGTCGCTGCAGTCTGAAGCCGGGCAAGTGACTGGTGCCACGTTCGCCAGCGTGCGCGACATCGACGGCCGCTTGCAAGAGACTGGCGACAGCTTCACGCTGGCAGCCGACACGGTGCTCAAGGCGATCGGACAGACGCTGCTGATGGCCGACCCCGCACTGGCAACACTGGCGCGGCTCGCCGGCCGCATCGTCGTCGACGACCAGGGCCGCACCACCATGCCCAGCGTCTGGGCCGGTGGCGACTGCACGCACGGCGGCCAAGACCTGACGGTCGAAGCGGTCGAGCACGGCAAGATCGCTGCGCATTCGATTCACAGCGCCCTCGTCGGCGCGCCCGCCTTCGCGCGCGTTCGCCGCACCGCGGCCTGATCGACTGAAGAACGGAACACGGAACACCCTCACCATGGCCGACCTGAGCACCACCTTCGCGGGCATCAAGAGCCCGAATCCGTTCTGGCTCGCGTCGGCGCCGCCGACGGACAAGGAAGTCAACGTCGTGCGCGCCTTCGAGGCGGGCTGGGGCGGTGTGGTGTGGAAGACGCTGGGCGAAGCAGGCCCGCCGGTGGTCAACGTGAACGGCCCGCGCTATGCGGCGCTGTACTCGCAGGATCGGCGGCTGATCGGCTTCAACAACATCGAACTGATCACCGACCGGCCGCTGGAAATCAACCTGGCCGAGATCGCCCGCGTCAAACGCCACTGGCCGGACCGCGCGATGGTGGTGTCGATCATGGTGCCGTGCGATGAAGCGTCCTGGAAGGCGATTCTGCCGAGGGTGGAAGACACCGGCTGCGACGGCATCGAACTCAACTTCGGCTGCCCGCACGGCATGAGCGAGCGCGGCATGGGCTCGGCGGTGGGCCAGGTGCCCGAATACATCGAGATGGTCACGCGCTGGTGCAAGCACTACACGAAGCTGCCGGTGATCGTGAAGCTAACGCCGAACATTGCCGACATCAAGCCGCCCGCACTCGCCGCGCATCGCGGCGGGGCCGACGCGGTGTCGCTGATCAACACCATCAACTCGGTCATGGGCGTCGACCTCGACTCGCTGCTGATCGTTCCCAACACCGGCGGCACCGGCTCGCACGGCGGCTACTGCGGCCCAGCCGTGAAGCCCATCGCGCAGGCCATGGTGGCCGAGATTGCACGCACGCCGGCGATGGCGCAGCTGCCGATCTCGGGCATCGGCGGCATCACGACCTGGCGCGACGCGGCGGAGTTCATCGCGCTGGGCTGCGGCAATGTGCAGGTCTGCACCGCCGCGATGACCTACGGTTTCAAGATCGTGCAAGACCTGTGCAGCGGCCTGTCGGAATACATGGACACCAAGGGCTTCGCCAGCATCGACACCTTCCGAGGCCGCGCCGTGCCGTCCATCGTCGACTGGAACCAACTCAACCTGAACCACATCGAGAAGGCCGTCATCGACCAGAACCTGTGCATCCAGTGCGGCCGCTGCCACGTGGTGTGCGAAGACACCTCGCACCAGGCGATCACGGCGTTGAAAGACGGCAAGCGCCACTTCGAGGTGATCGACGCCGAATGCGTGGGCTGCAACCTGTGCGTCTCGGTGTGCCCGGTGCCGCAGTGCATCAGCATGCAT
>JANNBZ010000431.1:0-10905 GCA_031386065.1 Burkholderiales bacterium | reverse complement strand
CTGGACGGGTAGACCGTAAAGCGCGGGATCTTCTGGCGGATGCGACCCGTCAACGGGTCAAACAGCTGCAGGCTTTCGATCTCGTCGTCAAACAGCTCGATGCGGATCGCCAGTTCGGAGTGCTCGGCCGGGAACACGTCGATCGTGTCGCCGCGCACGCGAAACGCGCCGCGGCTGAAGTCGACGTCATTGCGCTTGTACTGCATGCGGATCAGCTGCGCGATCACGTCGCGCTGGCCCAGCTTGTCGTGCGTGCGCAGCGTCATCACCATCTGGTGGTACGCCTGCGGCTCGCCGATGCCGTAGATGGCCGAGACGCTGGCCACGATCACCACGTCGCGTCGCTCCAGCAGGCTCTTGGTGGCGCTCAGCCGCATCTGTTCGATGTGTTCGTTGATCGAGCTGTCTTTCTCGATGAACAGATCGCGCTGCGGAACGTACGCCTCGGGCTGGTAGTAGTCGTAGTAGCTGACGAAATACTCGACCGCGTTCTTCGGAAAGAACTCGCGGAACTCGCTGTACAGCTGAGCCGCCAGCGTCTTGTTCGGCGCGAACACGATCGCTGGGCGGCCGAGTTGCGCGATCACGTTGGCCATCGTGAAGGTCTTGCCCGAGCCGGTCACGCCCAGCAGCGTCTGAAAGCTCAAGCCGTCGTTGATGCCGTCGACCAGTTGCGCAATCGCGGTGGGCTGGTCGCCCGCCGGCGGGTACGGCTGGAACAACTGGAACGGCGAGCCGGGGTAGCTGGCGAACACGCCTTCCGGCTCGCCGGCCCTGTCGGTGGCGCTGTCAGGGGCAATTTCGGTGGCGCTTTCGGGGGCGATTTCAGACAGGTCGGCCATGGTGCTTCGGTCCTCACGGGTCGTTGGTCGCGCGCAGCGCGGGCAACCGATGAGGGTAGCCGAATTCGCGGTCGCAGGCGCGGCGGTCAGCCGGCGCCGTCCCACCAGGCATCGCCGAACTGCCCCTGCAGCCACTCCACGAATCCGCTCACCTTGGCCGGCACCAGCCGCGGCGACGGAAACACCGCGTGGATCTCCTGCGACGGCAGGCTCCACTGCGTCAACACCGGCTGCACCGCGCCGCTGCGCACCGATTCGCTCGCCACGTACCAGGGCAACGCCGCCACGCCCATGCTGGCGCGCGCCGCCGCCAGCAGCGCCGACAGGTTGTTCGAGCGCAGCGGGCCCTTCACCAACACGGGAAGCGCCTGGCCGTCGGCCCCGCTGAAGTGCCAACGGGCGTCGCCCTGAACCGAGCTGTAGACCAGCGCGTCATGCATCGCCAGGTCGGCAGGTTTGACGGGCGTGCCGCGCCGCAGCAGGTAGTCGGCCGACGCCACCACCAACCACGGGTTGGTGCCGAGGTAGCGCACGCCGAGTGTCGAGTCGGCCAGCGGGCCCATGCGGATGGCCACGTCGATGCCCTGCTCGACCAGGTTCACGTAACGGTCCTCGAAGCTCAGCTCGACCTGCAACTTCGGGTGCGCCTGCATGAAGCGCATCACCAGCGGCACCAGCACGCGACGGCCGAAGGCCACCGAGGTGCTGATGCGCAGGGCGCCCTGCACTTGCGACTGCATCAGCGCGGCCACGGTTTCGGCCTCGTCGACATGGTGGGCGATGAGCCGGCATTTCTCGTAGTACAGCGCACCGATCTCGGTCGGCGTGACGCCGTGGGTAGAGCGGTGCAGCAGGCGCGAACCGAGTCGCTTTTCAAGCTGCGCCACCAGCTTGGTGGCCGACGGTTGCCCGATGCCCAGGTCAGCGGCGGCCCGGCTGAACGAGCCCAGGTCGACCACCCGAATGAACAGCCGAATGGCCTGGATGCGGTCCATGGACATGCCGATCAGCACGCGACGTTGCGTCAGCGCATTCTGATTCGGAATAAGCGTAATGCAAGGACTCGGTCTTCCGAAATGCAGCGCATACCGCGACCATGGCGTCGACGTTCCGCAACCCGACAGGAGACTTCGATGGCAAAGATGAAGGCCGCCATGGCCGCCGTGCTGGTGATGGAAAAAGAAGGCGTCTCGCAGGCCTTCGGCGTGCCGGGTGCGGCCATCAACCCGCTGTACGCGGCGCTGCGCGAGCGTCAGTCGATTGCCCACATCCTGGCGCGCCACGTGGAGGGCGCCTCGCACATGGCCGAGGGCTACACCCGCGCCCGCGCCGGCAACATCGGCGTGTGCATCGGCACCAGCGGGCCGGCCGGCACCGACATGATCACGGGGCTGTACTCGGCGATTGCCGACAGCATCCCGATCCTGTGTATCACCGGCCAGGCACCGCGCGCGCGGCTCTACAAGGAAGACTTCCAGGCCGTCGACATCGAGTCGATCAGCAAGCCGGTGACGAAGTGGAGCGTCACGGTGCGCGAACCCGCACTCGTGCCACGCGCGTTCCAGCAGGCCTTTCACCTGATGCGCTCGGGCCGCCCCGGGCCGGTGCTGATCGACCTGCCGTTCGACGTGCAGATGGGCGAGATCGAGTTCGACATCGACACCTACGAGCCACTGCCGGTCTACAAGCCGGCCGCCACGCGCAAGCAGATCGAGCGCGCGCTCGACATGTTGATGGCCGCCGACAAGCCGCTGATCGTGGCCGGCGGCGGCATCATCAATGCCGACGCGTCCGAGCTGCTGGTCGAGTTCGCCGAACTGACCGGCGTGCCGGTGATCCCGACGCTGATGGGCTGGGGCAGCATTCCCGACGACCACCCGCTGATGGCCGGCATGGTGGGCCTGCAAACCAGCCACCGCTACGGCAACGCCACGATGCTGGCGAGCGACTTCGTGCTGGGCATCGGCAACCGCTGGGCGAACCGCCACACCGGCTCGCCCGAGGTGTATTGCAAGGGACGCACCTTCGTGCACGTGGACATCGAGCCAACGCAGATCGGGCGCGTCTTCAACCCCGAACTGGGCATCGTCAGCGATGCCAAGGCCGCGCTCGAACTGTTCGTGCAGATCGCCCGCGAGCGCCAGGCGGCCAAGACACTGAAGAACTTCGGCGTCTGGGCCGGCCGCTGCGCCGAGCGCAAGAAGCTGATGCACCGCAAGACCCACTTCACCGAAACACCCATCAAGCCGCTGCGCGTCTACGAAGAGATGAACAAGGTGTTCCCGCGCGACACGGTGTACGTCACCACCATCGGCCTGAGCCAGATCGCCGGCGCGCAGTTCTTGCATGTGTACGGCCCGCGGCAGTGGATCAACTGCGGCCAGGCCGGGCCGCTGGGCTGGACGATTCCGGCCGCGCTGGGCGTGGTGGCGGCCGACCCGACGCGCACCGTGGTCGGCCTGTCGGGCGACTACGACTTCCAGTTCATGATCGAAGAACTGGCGGTGGGCGCGCAGTTCCGCCTGCCCTACGTGCAGGTGCTGGTCAACAACAGCTACCTCGGGCTGATTCGCCAGAGCCAGCGCGGCTTCGAGATGGACTACTGCGTGCAGCTCGCCTTCGAGAACCAGAACGTGGACGATGCGCAGTTGAAGAGCTACGGTGTGGACCACCAGGCGGTGGTGCAAGGCCTGGGCTGCAAGAGCCTGCGCGTGACCGATCCTGAGAAAATATCTGCTGCATTGGTTCAGGCCCAGGCAATGGCACGCGAGTTCAGCGTGCCGGTGGTGGTGGAGGTGATTCTTGAAAAAGTGACCAACATCGCGATGGGCACCGAGATCGACAAGGTCAACGAGTTCGAAGACATCGACTGCCGCCACCCCGAAGGCCGGCAAGGCCTGGAGATGGCCGGCCTGCTGGAATGAGCTGACAAACCGCAACAGGAACCACCATGCCACGCTTCGCTGCCAACCTGACCATGCTGTTCACCGAGCTGCCGTTTCTCGACCGCTTCGAGGCCGCAGCCCAGGCCGGCTTCACGGCGGTGGAATTCTTGTTTCCCTATGCCTTCGACGCGCAAGACCTGCGACAGCGGCTTGACCGCAACGGCCTGAGCCTGGTGCTGCACAACCTGCCGCCTGGCGATTGGGACGCCGGCGAGCGCGGCATTGCCTGCCACCCCGACCGTGTCGACGAGTTTCGAGCCGGCGTGGCACGCGGCCTGGAATACGCCGCCGTGCTGGGCGTGCCGCAACTGAATTGCCTGGCCGGCAAGGTGCCTGCCGGCGTCGACGACGACACGCTGCGCCGCACCTTCGTGGCCAACCTGCGCTTCGCCGCCGGCGAGCTGAAGCGGGCCGGGCTGAAGCTGCTGATCGAGCCGATCAACCACTTCGACATTCCCGGCTTCTACCTGAACCGCACCGCGCAGGCAGTGGCGATCCTGGACGAGGTGGCGAGCGACGGAATAACCGACAACGCCTTCGTGCAGTACGACATTTACCACGCACAACGCATGGAAGGCGAGCTGGCAGCCACGCTGCAAAAGCAGCTGCCACGCATCGCCCACATCCAGCTGGCCGACAACCCCGGCCGCAACGAACCGGGCACCGGCGAGATCAACTACGCCTTCTTGTTCGCGCACCTGGACCGCATTGGCTACGCCGGCTGGATCGGCTGCGAGTACAAGCCGGCCACCACCACCGAGGCCGGCCTGGCCTGGCGCCAACGCCTGGCACAGTGAAAGCCAGATCTTCATCACAAGGACGCTCTCCATGACCTCACAAGCTCTGAAAATCGGCTTCATCGGCCTGGGCATCATGGGCGCGCCGATGGCCGGGCACCTGGTTCAGGCCGGCCACCAGTTGTTCGTGTTCACGCGAGGCAAGCTCGCAGAGGCCATTGCCGGCAGCAGTGCCACCCAGTGCACCAGTGCGCGCGGCGTGGCCGAGCGTGCCGACATCGTCTTCATCATGGTGCCCGACACACCCGACGTGGAAGCGGTGATGTTCGGCGAGTCCGGCATTGCGGCCGGGCTGAGCAAGGGCAAGGTGGTGGTCGACATGAGCTCGATCTCGCCGCTGGCGACCAAGACATTCGCTCAGCGCATCAACGCGCTGGGCTGCGACTACCTCGACGCGCCGGTGTCGGGCGGCGAAGTCGGTGCGAAGAACGCCACACTGTCCATCATGGTCGGCGGGCCCGAGGCCGCCTTCGAGCGCGTCAAGCCGCTGTTCGAGTTGCTGGGCAAGAACATCACCCTGGTCGGCGGCAACGGCGACGGGCAGACCGCCAAGGTGGCGAACCAGATCATCGTGGCGTTGACCATCGAAGCGGTGGCCGAGGCGCTGCTGTTCGCCGCCAAGGCGGGGGCCGACCCAGCGCGGGTTCGCCAGGCGCTGATGGGCGGCTTTGCGTCGTCGAAAATTCTGGAGGTTCACGGCGACCGCATGGTCAAGCGCACCTTCGACCCCGGCTTTCGCATCGAGCTGCACCAGAAAGACCTGAACTTGGCGCTGAGCAGCGCGCGCGCTCTGGGCGTGTCGCTGCCCAACACCGCCACCGCGCAAGAACTGTTCAACGCCTGCAGCGCCCACGGCGGCAAGGCCTGGGACCACTCGGCGATGGTCAAGGCGCTTGAAAAGATGGCCAACTTCGAGATCGGACAACCGGCGGGTTGAGTGGGGTGGCGTGACAAGAACCGCCACGCCATTTCTTTTGGGGTTTGTCCTCAGCGTAAAAGCCGGCACGATAATGCGCCGCGACGTAGAATGCTGCACTGCACCATTTAGTTGATCGCCACGTGCCGCAGTCTGGCCTTGGTCGACAGCCAGGCTTTCAACGGCCCGCCGACGACCTTCACGAATTCAAGCCCGAGGACACTCCCATGCTGTACCAGCTCTATGAATCCCAACGCGCCCTGCTGAGTCCCTTCGCCGACTTCGCCAGCGCCTCGTCGAAGCTGTACAACCACCCGCTGTCCCCGTTCACTCACACGCCGCTGGCGCAGCGCGTCTCGGCCGGTCTGGGGCTGATGCACCGTTTGTCGAAGGACTACGAGAAGCCGGCCTTCGGCATCACCTCGGTCGAGGTGAACGGCACCGAGGTCGCGGTGCAGGAGCAGGTCGCAATGACCAAGCCGTTCTGCCGGTTGCTGCGCTTCAAACGCTTCACCGACGAAGCCGCCGCGCTGACCCGCATGAAGGACCAGCCCACCGTGCTGGTGGTGGCGCCGCTGTCGGGCCACCATTCCACCTTGCTGCGCGAAACGGTTCGCTCGCTGCTGCAGGACCACAAGGTCTACATCACCGACTGGACCGACGCGCGCATGGTGCCGGCCGACGCGGGACCGTTCCACCTCGACGACTACGTGACCTACGTTCAGGAGTTCATTCGCCACGTCGGCCCCGAAGTGAACGTGATCTCGGTGTGCCAGCCCACGGTGCCGGTGCTGGCGGCCATTTCGTTGATGGCCACGCAAGGCGAAACAACGCCACGCACGATGACCATGATGGGCGGCCCGATCGACGCGCGACTCAGCCCCACGGCCGTCAACAACCTGGCGATGAACAAGCCCTACGAATGGTTCGAGAACAACGTGATCTACCGTGTGCCGGTGAACTACCCCGGCAACGGCCGCCGCGTTTACCCCGGCTTCTTGCAGCACACCGGGTTCATCGCGATGAACCCCGACCGGCACCTCACGTCGCACTACGACTACTTCAACGACCTGATGCGCGGTGAAGACGAAAGCGCCGAGTTCCACCGCGACTTCTACGACGAGTACAACGCCGTGCTCGACATGCCGGCCGAGTACTACCTCGACACCATCAAGACGGTGTTCCAGGACTTCGCGCTGGTCAACGGCACCTGGGCCGTCAACGGTCAACTGGTGCGTCCGCAAGACATCACCTCGACCGCACTGCTGACCATCGAAGGCGAGCTCGACGACATTTCAGGCGCCGGCCAGACCCGCGCGGCGCACGGCCTGTGCACCGGCGTGCCGAAAAGCCGGCAGTTCCACTACGACGTGCAAGGCGCCGGCCACTACGGCATTTTCTCGGGCCGCCGCTGGCGCGAGCTGGCCTACCCGGTGGTGCGCGATTTCATCGCCAGCCACCAAGGCACGGCGGCAAAACCGGCCCCGCGCAAAGCTGCCGCCGCGAAGCCTGTCGTCAAGCGCGTTGCCAAGCCCGTCGCAGCCGAAACCAAGCAGGTCATGCCGGCCAAGCAGGCTGCCAGGCCGGCCGCCAAGCCCGGCCCTGCGCGCAAGAAGGCCGGCTGATAATCTGGCGGTGACCACCACCGCCACGCTCGCAGATGCACTGAACGACGCCTTGCCGCAAACGCAGTGCACGCGCTGCGGCTACCCCGATTGCCGCGCCTATGCACAGGCCATCGCGCAGGGCGAAGCAGCCATCAACCAGTGCCCGCCCGGCGGTGCCGAGGGCATCGCCCGACTGGCCCGGATCACCGGCCGGCCAGCCCTGCCGCTGAACCCGGCGAACGGCATCGAAGGGCCACGCTTGCTGGCGGTGATCGACGAGGCCTGGTGCATCGGCTGCACGCTGTGCCTGAAGGCCTGCCCGGTTGACGCCATCGTCGGCGGGCCGAAGCTGATGCACACCGTGATCGATGCACCCTGCACCGGCTGCGAGCTTTGCATTCCGGTGTGCCCGGTCGACTGCATTGCGTTGGTCAACGTCACCGAAGACCGCAGCGGCTGGGGCGCCTGGAGCGAACCACAAGCCGCGCAAGCCCGCCACCGCTACGCCTTCCACCAGTTCCGCTTCGAGCGCGACGAGCGCGAGCGCAATGACCAACTGGCAGCCAGCGCCGCCGCCTCGCTGGCCCGCGCGCAGCCATGAAGCGCGCCGACATCGCACCGTTCTTCGCCATCCTGAAGGCGGCCAATCCGCAGCCGGTGACCGAGCTGGAATACACCAACGTGTTCGAGCTGCTGGCTGCGGTGCTGCTGTCGGCGCAGGCCACCGACGTGGGCGTCAACAAGGCCACGCGGCGCTTGTTCGCGGTGGCCAACTCCCCTGAAAAAATTCTCACGCTGGGCCTGCCGGCGCTGACCGAACACATCCGCACCATCGGTCTGTACCGCAACAAGGCGAAGAACCTGTTCGCCACCTGCGGCATTCTGGTGGCGCAGCACGGCGGCCAGGTGCCGCGCACCCGCGACGCGCTGGAAGCGCTGCCAGGGGTGGGCCGCAAGACCGCCAACGTGGTGCTCAACGTGGCCTTCGGCGAGCCGACGATGGCGGTCGACACGCACATCTTTCGGGTCAGCAACCGCACCGGCCTGGCGCCGGGCAAGAACCCGTTGCAGGTTGAGCTGAAGCTGTTGCAGCGCGTGCCCGCCGAGTACGCGGTGGACTCGCACCACTGGCTGATCCTGCACGGCCGCTACGTGTGCCAGGCGCGCAAGCCGCTGTGCGCGCAGTGTCAGGTGGCGGCGCTGTGCGACTTCGGCCGCAAGCTGCCGCCGTCGAACCGGGTGCCGGTCGAATAGCGCACCGCTGCCGGCCAGCTTTGCGCGCTGGGTGCGTCGTGCGGACGATGCTTCAGCCAGGTGGCCGCGCTGATCCAGCCGGCATGGCCGACCACGCAGCGCGGCGCATCGCACTCGGCGACGAAGGCGTGGCACCGGGCCAGCAGCGCCGCCACCGATTCACCGCCGCCGGGCGCGTGGTGGGCAAAGTCATCGCACCACGCATCGACCGCCGCCGCGCCGATGGCGTTCCACGCCAGGCCGTCCCAGGCACCGAAGTTCATCTCGTTCAAGCGCGCATCGCGCCGATGCCGCCAGCCCCAGCCGGCGAGGATGCGGCCGACATCGGCAGCACGCCGCAGCGTCGATGTCCACACCACACGCGGCATCTGTTCGCGGCGAGCGGCACGGCGAATGCGGTGCGCCAGCCGCTTGGCCTTGCGGCGGTCGACCACCACGTCGGTGTGACCGATGCAGCGCCCGGCCACCGCACGCGGCTTCGGATGGCGCCAGACGCACATCAGGCTCATGCTCGCAGCGCGCCCAGCCAACCCAGCAACAGCAGCACTTCGGTGATCTGCTGCGTGGCACCCAGCGTGTCGCCGGTGTAGCCGCCGAGTCGTTTGCGCAGCCACTGCTTGCACCACAGCAAACCCAGCGTCGCGGCGAGCAGCGACGCCCCGATCGGCACGCGCCAGGTGGGCTGCCACATCAGCAGCGCCAACGCGAGTGCGGCGACCCAGGCTGCGGCCACCGCCACGTCGACGTTGGAGGCCTGCTGCGCCAGCGGCTTGGCCTTGGCGTGTTCGATGTCTCCGGCGTAACGCAGCCAGCGGATCAGCAGCACCGGCGCCAGCCGCGAGGCGGTGTGCGCCAGCAGCAGCGCAGGCAGCGCTGCCGCCAGCGGCAACGAGGCCAGCGTGGCCGCCTTCAGCCCCAGCATCAGCACCAGGCCGACAGCACCGTAGGCGCCGATGCGCGAGTCTTTCATGATCGCCAGCGCCCGCTCGCGGCTGACGCTGCCGCCGAGCGCGTCGCAGGTGTCGGCCAGGCCGTCTTCATGAAAGGCGCCGGTCAACAGCACGCTGGCGACGATGGCCAGCATCGCTGCGACGATGGGCGTGAACAGCGCGTGGCCGGCCCACAGCACGGCCGCCGACACCCCGCCCACGAAGCACCCGACCAGCGGGAAATGCCGCGCGCATGCGTGCAGCCAGGCCGGCTCGAAACCCACCCAGCGCGGCACCGGCACGCGCGTCAGGAACTGCAGCGCGATGAAGAACAGCCGCAGTTCGTGCTTCACGGAGCAGGCGCTGAAGAATGCACTTCGTCGCGCGTGGACACGCCAGCCGAATCGAAGCTGGCCATCTCGCGCAGCAGCAAGGCCGCACTCGCGATCAACGGCCAGGCGAGTGCGGCGCCACTGCCCTCGCCCAGCCGCAAGCCGAGGTCGAGCAACGGTTGCGCGCGCAGATGTTCCAGCATCAGCGCGTGGCCGGATTCGTCGGAGCGGTGCGCAAAAACGCAGCAATCAAGTACGGCCGGTGCGAGCCGGGCGGCGACCAGCAGCGCCGCGCTGCAGATGAAGCCGTCGACCACTAACACCCGCCGCTCGGCCGCCGCCTGCAACGCCGCGCCGACCATCATCGCGATCTCGAAACCGCCGAACGCGGCCAGTGCAGCGAGCGGCTCGGTGGCATCGGCATGGCGTTGCAGCACCTCGCCCAGCACGGCGCGCTTGCGCTGCAAACCCGCGTCGTCCAGACCGGTGCCGCGCCCGGCGCAACGCTCGATCGGCTGGCCGCTCAGCCGCGCCATCAGCAAGGCCGCGCTCGAGGTGTTGCCAATGCCCATCTCGCCCAACAGCAGCGCGTTGCCGGGCAGCCCGCGCACCACGTCGACACCGCCTTTCAAGGCCTGCGCGCATTGCGCGGCGCTCATGGCAGCGCTGGCCGATGCGTCGGCGGTGCCGGCTGCCACCTTGCGTTGCAGCAGGCCCGCACGCGGTGCGAAGTCATGGCGCACGCCGGCGTCGACCACCGTCAAGGCAATGCCGTGCTGGCGCGCCAGCACGCTGACTGCCGCGCCGCCGGCCAGGAAGTTTTCCACCATCTGCCAGGTCACGTCGCTTGGGTAGGCCGACACGCCGCGCGCCGCCAGCCCGTGGTCGGCGGCGAACACCACCAGTTGGGGTGCATGCAATTGCGGCGCGCTGCTGCGCTGGATCAAGCCGAGTTGCACCGCCAGCGATTCGAGCCGGCCCAGCGCACCCAGCGGCTTGGTCTTGCCGTCGAGCAGGGCCTGCAAGCGGCCCGCGAGCGCAGCGTCGTGCGTGGGTTGAATGGTGGGGCTTTGAAAATTCATAGGAGTCATCCGCATGTCAATCGTCCAGGTGCGGCACCGCCATCCAGTGGTCTCGCACCCGCTCGACGCGCAGCGCACCGTCGAACACGCGCACCAGCGCCGCATGCAGCGCCGGGTCGTCGCGCCCGCCATCGGCGGCAATGCGCCCGGCCTGCATCACCACCAGGCGGTCGGCCTGCAAGGCCAGCGACAGGTCGTGCA
>JANNBZ010000060.1:0-1795 GCA_031386065.1 Burkholderiales bacterium | reverse complement strand
ATTTCCTGCGTGCGGCCGCTCTGCTTGCCGCGCGCGGCTTCGCGGTCGCTGCGGGTGTGGGTGGCGCGCGGCAGCATGCCGTACTCGGCGGTGACCCAGCCCTCGCCGCTGCCGCGTTTGTGCGGCGGCACTTTCTCTTCGACCGAGGCGGTGCACAGCACCTGGGTGTCGCCGAACGCCACCAGCACCGAGCCCTCGGCGTGGCGCGTGAAGTGGCGGGTGATGGCAATGGGACGCAATGCGTCAGCGGCACGGCCCTGCGTGCGTTGGAAGCTCATCAATGACCTTTCAGGATTTTCTTTGCGACGAGCGTTTGATCGCTTCGTTGATTTCCCGGATCGAGCGCTCGATTTCGGCGTCGTCCAGTTCGTCGGGTGCGTCCTGGCCCATCACGCTGGCCTGGATGGTGGAGGCGAAGACTTCGTCGCCTAGCGAATCGGTAGAGACACCGGCACCGCTCTCGCTGTCTTCGGCGCTTTCCCATTCGACGGCGAGCACCGACACGTTATCGCTCTTGGCGCCGCCGTTGCGCAATGCCTGCTCGACCAGTTCGGGCACGGCGTCAGAGATGGCGTGCCGGCCCAGTTGTTCGGTGATCACCGCGTCGGTCACCGTGCCCCACAGGCCGTCGGAGCACAACAGCAGCCGGTCGCCGGCCTGCATCAGCAACGGGCCCACGGTGTCGACCACCGGCTTGCCCGGGCTGCCCAGGCAGGTGAACAACACGTTGCGATTGAACTTGTCGCCCATCGGCACGACATGACTCAGCGTTTGCTGCAACTCCGAATACGAGTGGTCGCGGGTGCGGGCAATCAGCTTCTGCCCGCGCACCAGGTACAGCCGCGAGTCGCCGCAGTGCGCCCAGTAGGCCGCGTTGCCCTGCATCACGCAGGCAACGATGGTGGTGCGCGGCGTGTCGATCAGAGCCTTCTGCGTGGCGTAGCGCAGCAGTTGGTGATGCCCCGCCATGATCGATTCGTGCAGGAAGCGCTGCGGGTCAGCGAGAACAGGTTTGGCATCGCGTTGAAACAGCGCGGCCATCGTCTGCAGCGCCAGTTGCGAGGCGACCTCGCCTTCGGGATGACCGCCCATGCCGTCGGCCAGCGCGAACAGGCCCGAGTCCCGCGTGTAGCAGTAGCCCATGCGGTCTTCGTTTTTCTCGCGGCCGCCCTTGCGGCTGACTTGATAGACGGTAAATCGCATGCGCGGCTCAGGCTTTCGCAGTCAGGTTTTCGAGCTGCAGCTTCAGGCGTTCGCTGAAGCTCAGCTTGGTGTAGCGACGCTCGGTCTCACGCGCCAGTTCCTTTTGCAACGCGAACACGCTTTGCGGACGCGACAGCGGGTCGAGCGACATGCACCACTCGGTCACTTCGATCAGGTTGTCGGAGTACACGTTGCGCAGCCGCGAGAGACTCAGCGCCAGGCGGTCTTTCTCGATGCGTTGCGGCGAATCGTTGGGCGGGTAGCCCTGCATGCAGGCGTAGATGCAGGCACCGATGGCGTAGATGTCGGTCCACGGGCCGAGGGTGCCGTCGCGGCGGTACATCTCGGGCGCGGCGAAGCCGGGCGTGTACATCGGGCGGATGAAGTTGCCCTCTTTGCTCAGCACCTCGCGGGCGGCGCCGAAGTCGAGCAGCACCGCCTTGTTTTCGTTGGTGATGAAGATGTTGGCCGGCTTGATGTCGAGGTGCAGCATCTTGTGCTGGTGCACGATGCGCAAGCCACGCAGGATTTCATCGAACAGGCTGCGGATGGTCGACTCGCGGAACACCTTGTCGCGCTTCAGGTCGCGCGC
>JANNBZ010000014.1:0-17120 GCA_031386065.1 Burkholderiales bacterium | reverse complement strand
CAGCACCGCCAGCCCGACCGAGACGTAGCGGAACATCTCGATGTCGTCGAGCAGCTTGGGCAGCAGCACGATGATGGCCGCGCCCACCAGCGAGCCGATGCGGCTCTTGCGCCCGCCCATAATCACCGCCAGCAGGAACAGCACCGTCAACTCGAAGTTGTACGAGTTCGGCGAGATGTACTGCTCGGAGTACGCATACAGGCTGCCGGCCAGGCCCGCGAAGCCGGCGCTGATGACGAAGGCGTAGACCTTGTAGCGGTACACCGACACGCCCATGCAGTCAGACGCCACCGGGCTGCCGCGCAGCGCCTCGAAGGCGCGCCCGAGGTGCGAACGCAGGATGCGGTGGACGACGATCAGCGCCAGCACCATCAGCACCGCCACCAGCCAGTAGAACTCGCGTTCGTCGAGCTTGTGGCCGAACATCGACGGCTTTTCGAGCTTGATGCCAAGCGGCCCTTCGGTCAGGAAGCTCATCTCGTTGATGAGGATCTGGATGATGGTGCCGAAGGCCAGCGTGACCATCGCCAGGTACGGACCCGACACGCGCAGCGCGGGCAGCGCCAGCAGCGCACCGAAGCCGGCCGTCACCAGCACGGCGGCCGGCAGCGTGATCCACAGCGGCGCGGCGAGCTTGAACACCAGCACACCGGCGGTGTACGCGCCGATGCCGAACAAACCGGCGTGGCCCAGCGAGACCTGCCCGGTGTAGCCGACCACGATGTCCAGCCCGAACAGCACGATCGCGTAGATCATGATGGTCTCTAGCAGGTGGATGTAGTACGGGTTGTGGATGCCGACCGGGAACAGCATCAACGCTGCGATGCCGGCAATCGACAGGAGGAGATGGGAGCGCTTCATCGGTCAGACTTTCTTGATCACGCTCTTGCCGAACAGGCCTTGCGGACGCAACGCCAGCACGATCAGCAGCAACACCAGGCCGGGCACGTCCTTGTAGCCGGTGCTGAGGTAGAAGCCGGTCGTCGTCTCGGCGACGCCGAGGATGATTCCGCCCACCACGATGCCCATGCCGCTGGTCAAGCCGCCGATGATGGCCACCGCAAAGGCCTTCAGGCCCAGCACCGCGCCCATGGTGGCGCCGGTCAGCGTCAGCGGCGCAATCAACACGCCTGCGAAGCCCGCCGTCATCGACGACAGCGCGTACGAAAAGGTGATCACCAGGCCGGTGTTGATGCCCATCAGCTTGGCGGCATCGCGGTCATTGAAGGTGGCGACCACGGCCTTGCCGTAGATGGTCTTGCGGTTGAAGAATTCCACCGCCAGCATCATCAGCACGGCACCGACGACGACCAGGATTTCCATTGGCAGCACATTGGCGCCCAGGAAATGAAGCGGCGACTCCGGCAACGGCGACGGGAACTTCAGGTCGTCGCGGCCCCACACGTTTTCGGCCACGTTCTTGAAGATGATGCCGAGCGCGATGGTCGACATGATCCAGCCGAACTCCGACTTGATCTTGATCGCCGGGCGCACGCCGATGCGCTCGACCACCGCGCCCTGGAAGGCGCCGAACAGGCACACCAGCGGAATCATCAACCAGTAGTTCACGCCCAGGCCGACGAGGGTCAGGCCGACCAGCGCGCCGAGCATCAGCGCATCGCCCTGACCGAAATTCAGCGTGTCGCTGGTGGCGAACGTGAGCTGGTAGCCGAACGCGATGACGGCGTAAATCATCCCCAGCGCGATGCCGCTGAAAATCAGTTGGGTCAGGATTTGCATGACGACTCTCGTGGGGCGCCGCAGGGCTGCGTGCGTATGGCGGCGGAGTGGAGCGGCGGAGTGGGGCGCGTGGACAACGCAACCCTCAAGACGCGGCGCCGCCCGGGCGAGCCCCGGCGGCGCCGACTCGACGCGTGCCTTACTTCTTGACGCGGATCTCGGACGCCTTCTTCTGGTCGTCCGGGTAGGCGTACACCACGCGCTGGCCCTTGACCTCGCCGAACACCGGAATGTTGGCGGTGATGGCTTCGTGGTCGGTCTTGGAGAACGGCTTGGTGTAGGTCGTGACCACGCCTTCGACCGGCGTCTTCAGGTCTTCGAGCGCGGCCTTGATCTTCGGGCCGTCGGTGCTGTTGGCCTGCTTGATGGCCGCGGCCAGCAGGTAGACCGAGTCATAACCCTGGGCGGCGGACACCGGGGAATCCATGCGCGCGTTCTTCGGGTTGAAGGTCTTCAGGTAGCTGATGATGAACGACTGGCGCTTCGGCGTGGTCGGCTCCTGGATGAAGGTTTGCGGCATGCGCGCGCCTTCACCGCCGGGGCCGGCGTTGTCGATGAAGTTGGCCATCGACAGCGTCCAGCTGCCGATCAGCGGCACCTTCCAGCCGAGCTTGGTCATGCCGTTGGCGATTTGTGCCAGTTCGGGGCCGATGGCGTAGGTCAGCACGGCTTCTGCGCCGGCTTCCTTGGCCTTCAGCAGTTGCGCGGTCATGTCCACATCCTTGATGTTGAACTTCTCGACGGCCACCGGCTTGACGCTCTTGGCGCCGAGCGCCTTCTCCAGGTCTTCACGACCGAGCTGACCATAGTTGGTCGAATCGGCCAGGATCGCGACCTTCTTGAAGCCTCGGCGTGTGATGGCTTCTTCGACAATCATCGGTGCCTGGATGCTGTCGTGCGCCGCGTTGCGGAAGATGTAGTTGTCGGGGTCCTTGTCGAACTGCTTGGTGATGATTGAGCCGGTGGCGACGTTGTTCATCACCGGAATCTTGGCTTCCTGGAAGAAGCGCTGCGATGCAAGCGCCACGCCGGTGTTGATATAGCCCACCGTGGCGGTGACTTTTTCCTTGTTGATCAGTTCCTGGGCGATCTGCACGCCGCGTTCGTTCTTGGCTTCGTCGTCGCGCTCGACCAGCAGCAACTGGCGGCCGAGCACGCCACCGGCCTTGTTGATTTCGTCGGTTGCCAGGCGCACGCCGTCGCGCATGCTGACGCCCATCGACGACGAGCCGCCGGTGAAGGGGCCGGCCACGCCGATCTTGATCGGGTCGGCGGCCAGGCTCAGGCTGCTCAGGCCGATCAGTGCGGCGGCGGTGGCGATTTGGGTAATACGGAACATCGAATGTCTCCTGCGGTTGAAGTGGCGCGGCGCGCGCAGGCCCTGACCGGGCTTGCTTGCGACGGTACCGAAGTGTCCGTGCCCGCGCCGCGCCGCGCATGCGCATCACTGCGTGGACAGGCTGCGTAGTTGTGCATACGGGAAAACGAGGTAACGCGTTGCCAGGCCGCGCGCCGCGCGCTGCGCGCATCACAATCGCGGCATGAGGTTGAAGTCGAAAATTCTCTCGCTGGCGGTGGCGCCGTTGCTGCTGGCGATCGCCGTCATCGGCGGTCTGCTGGTGTTCGAGACGCAGCGCCTCGAACGCCAGCAGGCGCAGGTGTTCGAAGAGGTGCTGCTGAACACCAAGCGCGACGAGTTGCGCAGCTACATCGAGCTGGCGTTGACATCGATCGAACACCTGTACGGCGCCGGCCGCGACGACGAGGCTGCGAAAGAGCAGGCCAAGGCCATCCTGTCGAGCATGAAGTTCGGTGACGACGGCTACTTTTTTGTCTACGCCAACGACGGGCTGAACCTGGTTCACCCGCGCATGCCCGACCTGGTGGGCCAGAACCTGTGGGACATGCACGACTCGAACGGCACTTATGTCATTCGCGAGTTGATGGCGCGCGCGAAGGAAGGCGGCGGCTACCAACGCTACCTGTGGCCGAAGCCGTCGACCGGTCGCATCGAACGCAAGCTCGGCTACTCGGTCGAGCTGCCGCGCTGGGGATGGATGCTGGGCACCGGCATCTACCTCGACGACGTCGACGCGGCTGCCGCGCGGCTGCGCGGCAACCTGCTGGCCAGTGCACGCGAGACGCTGATCGGTCTGGCTACGGTGGCGGTGGTGGCCGCGCTGGCGGTGTTCGCCGGTGGCGTGGCCTTGAACATCAGTGAACAGCGCCAGGCCGACCGCAAGCTGAAGGCGCTGGCGCACCGCGTGGTCAGCTCGCAAGAGGACGAACGCACGCGCGTTTCGCGCGAGCTGCACGACCACATCTGCCAACTTCTGGTGTCCATCAAATATCGCTTCGAGCTGGTCGGCCACCGGCTGGCGCATCCCGGTGATGAGCCGGTGACCACGCTGGCACCGGAGATCGCAGCGCTGTCCAAGGCCATCGGTGAAGTGCGGCGCATCTCGCACGATCTGCGGCCCGCGCTGCTCGACGACCTGGGCCTGCCCGCAGCGCTGCAGCACATCGGCGACGAGATCGCGCAGCGCAGCGGCCTGGCGGTGCGTGTGATTCCGCAGGTTCGTGCCGAGCAGCTGCCCGAACTGCAAGCGGTGAGCCTGTTCCGGGTGGCGCAAGAAGCCCTGCGCAACGTGGAGCGACATGCGCGCGCGCAGCATGTGGACATCCGGCTCGACGACTCCGGTGACAAGCTCGAACTGCGCATCACCGACGACGGCTGCGGCTTCGACGTCAACACCATGGAACAAAGCAAGGACCGCGGCATCGGCCTGACCAACATGCGCGAACGTGTGGAGCGCAATGGCGGCACGTTCCAGTTGGTCTCGCACCCGGGTCACACCGCCGTCACCGCCAGCTTCCCGTTGACGGGCCTGGCGTGAGCGCGGTTCCGCAGACCATTCGCGTCGTCATCGTCGACGACCACTCGCTGGTGCGCGACGGCCTGCGCGCGCGGCTGTCGGTGGTGCCCGGGCTGCAGGTGGTTGGCGAGGCGGCCAGCGGCGAGCAGGCGCTGGCGCTGGCGGCGGCCGATCCGCCCGACCTGATGCTGGTCGACGTGGGCATGCGCGGCATGAACGGCATCGAGCTGGCCACCGCGCTGCGCGAGCGGCATCCGCAGATCCGTGTGCTGATGCTCAGCATGTACGACAACCGCGAGTACGTGCTCAGCGCCATCCGCGCCGGCGCGCGCGGCTATGTGCTGAAGGAGTCGCCGACCGAAGAAATCATTGCCGCCATCAGCGCCGTCTGGGCCGGCGGCAACTACTACAGTGCCCAGGTGTCTAGCCTGGTCGCGCAGTCGGGCCGCATGGCTTCGCCGCTGACGGCGCGCGAGCACGAGGTGCTGCTGCTGCTGGCGCACGGCCGCAGCAACAAGCTGGTCGCGCGGCATCTCGACATCAGCGTGCGCACCGTCGAAACGCACCGCCTCAGCCTGCGCCGCAAACTGGGTGTCGATTCGGCCAGCGAGTTGCTGAAGATCGCGCTGGCGAACGGCTGGACGACGCTTTGATTCGTTTGTTGGTGGTCGGCTTGGGGGCGGGTTTTTTTTGATCGCAAAGAACGCAAAGGGCGCGAAGAACGCCAAGAAGTCTTGGTCTTGTCTTTTTCTTTGCGACCTTTGCGCTGATTCGCGTTCTTTGCGATCAAGTCTGGGTTCCAGCAAGCCACCCACCCGAAATTGCCCCTGCGGATAATCCGCAGCAACATGTCACGAACCGCGCCGACCGAACGCCTTGTCCTGGGCAACCCGCTGCCCCCCATCACGTTTCCCGAATCGCTGCCGGTCTCGGCGCGGCGCGAGGAAATTTCCCTGGCCCTGCAGCAGCACCAGGTGGTGATCGTCTGCGGCGAAACCGGCTCGGGCAAGACCACGCAATTGCCGAAGATCGCGTTGCTGCTCGGGCGCGGCAAGGCCCACACCGGCAAGCTGATCGGCCACACGCAGCCGCGGCGCATTGCCGCGTCCAGCGTGGCCAAGCGGATTGCGCAAGAGCTGAACACGCCGATCGGCGAGGTGGTGGGCTTCAAGGTGCGCTTCCAGGACCGGCTGTCGCCCGGTGCCAGCGTGAAGCTGATGACCGACGGCATCTTGTTGGCCGAAACCCAGACCGATCCGCTGCTGCGCGGCTACGACACGATCATCATCGACGAGGCGCACGAGCGCAGCCTGAACATCGACTTCCTGCTCGGCCACCTGCGGCAAATTCTGCCGCGCCGGCCCGACCTGAAGATCATCGTCACCTCGGCCACCATCGACGCCGACCGCTTCGCCCAGCACTTTGCATCCAGCAGCGGCCCGGCGCCGGTGATCCAGGTGTCGGGCCGCATGTTCCCCGTCGAACAGCGCTGGCGGCCGTTCGAAGAGAGCCGCGAGTACGGGCTGAACCACGCGATTGCAGACGCCGTCGACGAACTCTGGCAACGCGGTGGGGAAGGCGGCGACGTGCTGGTCTTCCTGCCCGGCGAACGCGAGATTCGCGAGGCGGCCGATCACCTGCGCCGCCATCACCTCAAGCCGGGAGCGAGCGCCGGCGTCGACGTGGTGCCGCTGTTCGCGCGGCTCAGCCAGCAAGAGCAGGACATGGTGTTCGAGCCGCACAGCGCGCGGCGCATCGTGCTGGCCACTAATGTGGCCGAGACCTCGCTGACGGTGCCGGGCATCCAGTACGTGATCGATGCGGGCACCGCGCGCGTCAAGCGCTACAGCTACCGCAACAAGGTCGAGCAGTTGCAGATCGAGCCGGTCAGCCAGGCGGCGGCGAACCAGCGCGCCGGGCGCTGCGGCCGCGTCAGCAACGGCATCTGCATTCGCCTGTACGACGAGAAAGACTTCATCGCGCGGCCGCGTTTCACCGACCCGGAAATCATGCGGTCCTCGTTGGCCGGAGTGATCCTGCGGATGAAGTCGCTCGGGCTGGGTCTGGTGGAGGACTTCCCGTTTCTGGAAGCGCCGCCACGCCGTGCCGTGGCCGACGGCTACCAACTGCTGGCCGAACTGGGCGCGGTGGACGAGCAGAACGACCTGACGCCCACCGGGCGCGAGCTGGCGAAGCTGCCGCTCGACCCGCGCGTGGGCCGCATGATTCTTGAGGCGCGCACGCGCGACGCGCTGACCGAGGTGCTGATCATCGCCAGCGCGATGAGCGTGCAAGACGTGCGCGACCGCCCGCTCGAAGCGCAGCAGGCGGCCGACCAGGCGCACAAGAAGTTCGACGACGAGAAGTCGGAATTCATCGGCGACCTGAAGCTGTGGAAGTGGCTGGAGGCGGCGCGTGGCGGCTCCGCCAGCGCTGCCCTCGGCGCTTCCGATGTCCACAAACCTTCGCACCGCAAGCAGGAACAGTTGCTGCGCGAAAACTTCATCTCGCCGCGCCGCGTGCGCGAGTGGCGCGACATCCATTCGCAACTGCACACCGTGGTGGCCGAACACGGCTGGCGCCTGAACGGCGCGCCCGCCACTTACGAGCAACTGCACTTGTCGATGCTGGCCGGCTTGCTGGGCAACATCGGCCTGAAGAGCGACGAAGACGAGTGGTACCTGGGCGCGCGCGGCATTCGCTTCTACCGGCATCCGGGGGTGAATTTGTCGAAGAAGCCGGGCCGCTGGATCGTCGCGGCCGAGCTGGTGGAAACCACGCGCCTGTTCGGGCGTGGCATCGCCGCCATCGAGCCGCAGTGGTTGCCGGGCATCGCCGGTCACCTGATCAAGACGCAGCTGCTGGAGCCGCACTGGGAGAAGAAGGCGGCCGAGGTGATTGCGCTGGAGCGGGCCACGCTGTACGGCATCGTGATCTATGCCAATCGGCGGGTGAATTTCGGCAATGTCGACCCGGCTGCGGCGCGCGAGATGTTCATTCGCGAGGCGCTGGTCAACGACGGCTGGGACACGAACCTGCCGTTCCTTGCCGCGAACCGAAAATTGATCGCGCAGGTCGAAGAGCTGGAGCACAAGTCGCGCCGGCAAGACGTGCTGGTCGACGACGAATTGATCCACGCCTTCTACGACCAGCAGTTGCCGGCCGAGGTGCACAGCGGCCACAGCTTCGAGCGTTGGTACCGCGAGGAGAGCAAGCGCCAACCCAAGCTGTTGCTGCTGACGCGCGACGAGCTGATGCGGCACGAGGCGGCCGGCATCACCACCGCCGCCTTCCCGAAGACGCTGCGCATGGGCGGGGTCGATTGCGCGGCGGCTTATCTGCACGAGCCGGGCGATGCGAAGGACGGCGTGACGGTGACGCTGCCCATTTACGCGCTGAACCAGGTCGTCGACGAACGCTGCGAGTGGCTGGTTCCCGGCATGCTGAAGGACAAGGTGCTGGCCTTGGTGAAAAGCCTGCACCAGCGACCGCGTTCGCGCCTGGTGCCGCTGCCCGATTTCGCCGATGCCTTCGTTGCCGACGTGAATGCCACACATGCCTTCGGCAGCGGCAGCCTGGTCGACGCGCTGTTGAAAAGCGTGCGCGACAAGAGCCAGGTCGACGTGAAGCGCGGCGACTTCAAACCCGAGCAATTGCCGCCGCACCTGTTCATGAATTTTCGCGTCGTCGACGAGCATGGCCGCCAGCTCGGCGGGGGTCGCAACCTGGCCGCGCTGAAGGCCGAGCTGGGCGGGCAGGCGCGATCGGCGTTTCAGGCGCTGGCCCAGCTGAAGACGCAGCCGCGTGCAGCGCCGCCGGCGCCCGCCGCTGCGGCCATGCGTCAGGCCGGCGCGGGCAGGGCGGTGCCCGTCTCGCTGCCGCAGGCTGCGGCCGCCGCCCCCAAGGTACACACCGACTGGAGCTTCGGCGAGCTGCCCGAGCTGATGGAAATCCGCAAGGGCGACCAGACCCTGGTCGGCTTCCCGGCGCTGATCGACTGCACGACGCACGTGGCGGTCGAGGTTTTCGACGAGCCCGATGTGGCGCTGCTCAAGCACCGCGCCGGCCTGCGCCGGCTGGTGGCGCTGCAGGTGCGCGACGCGCTGAAGTACCTGGAGCGCAACATTCCCGACCTGCAGAAAATGTCGGTCTTCTTCATGCCACTGGGCAGCGCCGACGAACTGCGTGACCAGGTGATCGCCCTGGCGCTGGACCGGGCGTTCCTGATCGACCCGTTGCCCACCGATGCCGCCGCCTTCAAGCGCCGCATCGACGACGGGCGCGGCCGGCTGACGCTGATCGCGAATGAGATCTCACGCAGCGCGATGCAGGTGTTGGTTGAATACGCCGCCGCCGTCCGCAAGCTGAAGGATTCGCGGCCCGGCAAGGAGGTCGGCGACGATGTGCAGGCGCAGCTGGCGCGCTTGATGCCGAAGCGCTTTCTCGTCACCACCCCGTGGCTGCAGTTGGCCCACCTGCCACGCTACCTGAAAGCGATCACGCTGCGGCTCGACAAACTGCGCGGCGACCCGCTGCGCGACGCGACGCGACTGGCCGAATTGCGTCCGATCGAGCAGCGCTTCCTGCGCTTGCTGGCCGACCGCAAAGGCGTGGTCGATGTGCGGCTGGAAGAATTCCGCTGGCTGCTGGAGGAACTGCGCGTCAGTCTGTTCGCCCAGGAGTTGCGCACGCCGCAGCCGGTCAGCGTGAAGCGGCTTGAGAAGGCCTGGAGTCATTTTTCGCATTGATGCCGCCCGCGCAGCAAGGGCTTGGCAAGCACCTCACACTGGCGAAAATTTCCCAGCGCACTGGAGCAGGTCGCACATGAAAGCAGAAACCACCGAGTGGGTGCTGGTGCCCGAATCGCCCTCGCAGATCGAGGCGGTCGCGCGCCAGTGCCGCCGCATCGTCAACCGTCGTGCGCTGATGGCGGCGGGCGTCTCGGCGGTGCCGATTCCCGGTCTCGACTGGGTCACCGACGTGGGCGTGCTGTTGAAGGTGATCCCGGAGATCAACCGCGCCTTCGGGCTCACCCCCGAGCAGGTTGAACGACTGGCGCCGGACCGCAGGATGGCCGTCTACAAGGCCATCTCGGCGGGCGGCGGCGTGCTGGTGGGCAAGCTGGTGACGCGCGAATTGGTGCTGCGCGCGCTGAAGATCGTCGGCGTTCGGCTGAGCGCGCAGCAGGCTGCCAAGTTCGTGCCGCTGGCAGGGCAGGCGCTGTCGGCGGTGCTGACGTTCTCGGCGCTGAAGTTTGTTTGCGAACAACACATCCGCCAATGCATGGCGGTCGCCAGGCAACTGATGCTGCCAGCGCCGGTGCCTCGCTGAGCCGGTATACAATCTGAGGCTTCGGGGCGTAGCGCAGCCTGGTAGCGCACCTGGTTTGGGACCAGGTGGTCGTGAGTTCGAATCCCACCGCCCCGACCAAATCCCTCTTCACGGCCCTTGCGCTTGAACCTGCTTCGGGTTCCTCGAGCCTGCTTCGGGTCGCCCGAGCCTGCCTCGGGTTCCCGCCTCTCCCTTGCGCTGCCCGTAGCTCAACTGGATAGAGCACCGGCCTTCTAAGCCGGCGGTTGCTGGTTCGATCCCAGCCGGGCAGACCACTCTTCAGTCATCAGGCCGCCCTGGCTCAGGCCGACACGTCTGGGGTTGATCGAATGTTCTGCACTGGCCTTCGCGAGCCGACTTCGCTGGACAGCTTCGCAGGTCCTTCGCTTCGTCGGCTCAACGCTGCCGCTTGACGGCATCCCCAAGCGCAATCACCGCCATCGCGTAGTAGCTCGACCAGTTGTAGCGTGTGATGGCGTAGAAGTTCGACGTGCCGGCCACATAGCTCGGCGCCGCCGGTCCGTTCTGCAGTTCGACCAGGGCCAGCTTGCCCTGCACATCGAACGCAGCATCGGCCAGCTTCGCGCCGCGCTCGGTGAATTCCTGCGGGCTGAACAGCGGAACGATGTCGGGGCCGAGCAAGGCCGCGCGGTCGGCGTTGTCCACCGGTACGGCCACCTCGAAGTGCGTCGGCAAGCCGGCTTGCCAGCCGAACTGCGCTAGGTAGTGGGCGACGCTGCCGATGGCGTCGGCGCTGCTGCGGTGCAGGTCGGTGTGGCCATCGCCGTCAAAGTCGACCGCATGCGCCAGCACGCTGCTGGGCATGAACTGCGGCAGGCCCATGGCGCCGGCAAAGCTGCCCTTGGTGACGAGCGGATCGCTGCCCTGCTGGCGGCACATCAGCAAATAGCTTTCCAGTTCACTGCGGAAGAACGCGCTGCGGTCTTTCCGGCCGCTGGGAAAGTCGAACGCCAGCGTGGACAGCGCGTCGATCACCCGGTAGCCGCCGGTCTGCTGGCCGTACAGCGTTTCAACGCCGAGGATGCCGACCACGATTTCCGCCGGCACGCCGTAGCGTTGCTCGGCCAGCGTCAGCCAGCCTTCGTTGGCGCGCCAGAAGGCAAGGCCAGCGCGCACGCGCACCGGCTCGACGAAGCGCGCCTTGTAGGCGGCCCAGTTCTTCGCGGTGCCTGGCGGCGGCGGCATGATGAAACGGATCACGCTCGGAACGAAGCGCGCTTGCGCCAGCACGGCCTGCGTTTGAGCAAGGTCGAGCCCCTGCCGCTCGGACACCTCGGCGGCGAAGCGCATCACGTCGTCGCGCCGGCCGTAGGTCACCTGATCGGGGGCGTCGTCGGACTGGGCGATCGGCTGGCGCAGCGGCTTCTTCGCCACCGCAGCGCCGCAGGCCAGCGACAGCCCGACGGCGAGCGCGAAAACCACCGCGCTGGCACGCGGGAACGAACGGACATCGGAAGTGTTTTGCACCGGCGGATTATCGGCTGCGCAACTGCCGCGCCACCGCGGCGAACCGCCGTGTCCATTGCGCATCGGGCCGCTTCAGGCTGGCGCGACCGTAGCGCTGTGCATCCAGAACTTCCAGCAGTGCGGCCAGCGCGTCACCCCGTTCGGCCAGCGCACCGCGCACGCGCTGCGCCAGCGTGCGCGGCGCCTCGGACGGCGAGGCGGCAATACCCAGGCGCTGCAGCGCGGCACGCACAGAATCCATTTGCCGCACCCAGGGATCGATGCGGCGGCGGTCCCACCAGGCCCACAGCGCGCCGGCCAGCGCGAGTGAACTGAGCGCACCGATCAGCAGCAGGGCCAGGTCTTCCCAGTCGGGCGCCGTGAAGCCCAGGCGCTTCAGCAGGTCGACCTGCTGGCCACGCGAGTAGTTCATCACCCACTGGTTCCAGCGGTTGTTCAGGGCCTCCCAGTTCAGCCGCAAGCCTTCCATCAGCGCGGGGCTGAAGTTGTCGATCGCGCTGGCGACGAAGCCCGGTTCGGGCGCCAGGCTGCGTGTGCGCGAGATGCGGTCGGGTGCCACGGCCGAGGTCGGGTCGGCGCGCACCCAGCCCTCGTTCGGTTGCCAGTACTCGGCCCAGGCGTGGGCGTAGCGCTGGCGCACGATGGTGTAGCCGTCGACGGGCTGCGGGTCGGCGCCCTGGTAGCCGGTGACCACACGCGCCGGCACATCGAGGGCGCGCATCACGACCACGAAAGCGGACGCGAAGTGTTCGCAGAAACCGAGCTTGCGATCGAGCCAGAACTCGTCGATGGTGGTGCGTGGATCGTCTTCGCCGTAGCGGCCGGGCGTCAGCGTGTACGAATAGCCGCCGCTGCGGATGTGGTTCAGCACGGCCCGCGCCAGCACGCGCGCATCGGCCACCGCGTACAGCGGGTCGCGCCGCATTGCGGCGGCCCATTCGAGCGTGCGCGGGTTGAAGCCCGGTGGCAGGTCGATGTAGTCCTGCAAGCCCAGCATGGTCTGCTGCGGGCCGTGTCGAAATTGCAGGTGGGCCTGCGCCTCGAAGCGCAGCCGCTCGAACACCGGGCGCTCGGCGGTCCATTGCAGGTCGTCGTGCTGGGTCACGCGGTAGCCCGGCACGTCGCTGACCTGCGTGGTGGCTTCCAGCGTGGGCAGCACGCTGAGTCGCTGCGGTTCCAGCGTGACCTCGTAGGGGACAGCCGGGCCGCGCACGCGCAAAGCGGCGCGCGGTGTCACGGCGGGCGGAAAAGCCGGCGTCAGCGGCTTCCACTCGATGCCGTCGAACTGGCCCAGCACCGGGCCGCGAAAGTACAGCGCGGCAGCCGGTGGCGCGCCGCCCGGGAAACGGATGCGCATTGCAATGCTCTCGTCCAGTGCCACCTCGGCCACCGAGCCCAGCCGCATGCTGTTCGACAAGCCGGTCGGCGTGGCGCCGTCTTTGGGAATGCCCCACAGCGGGCCCATCCGCGGGAACAGCGCGAACATCAGCACCATCAGCGGCGCGCCCAGCAACGCGGTGCGCGCGGCCAGGGCGCCGGCGCGCTTCAGGCTGGGCCGGCCGACCGGCATGTTGGCCAGCACCAGCGAGGTCAGCAGCCCCCATACCGACACCAGCATCGCTGCTGCCACCGCCATCGACTGCGAATACAGGAAGTGCGTGAGGATCAGAAAGAAGCCGAGGAAGAACACCACGAAGGCATCGCGGCGCGCGCGCAGTTCCAACATCTTCAGCGCCATCAGCGCCACCGCCATCGTCACGCCCGCTTCCTTGCCCAGCAGCGTGCGGTAGCTCCACAGCGTGAGGCCGGCCGCCAGCGCCAGCACGGCGACCAGCACCCAGCGCCCCGGCAGCGGCGCGTTGACCAGCGCCAGCCGGCCGCGCCACAGCAGCACCGCGCCGGTCAACAGCGCGCACCACAGCGGCAGGTGCGACAGGTGGGGCAGCACCGTCCAGGCGATCACCGCCAGCAGGAACAGCGTGTCGCGGGCCTCGCGCGGCAGCCGCCGCCAGCCGAGTCGCCACGATGCGAAGCTCAGGCCCATGTGGCCAGCGCCTCCAGGCAAGCGCGCTTGTGCACGTCACCCACGCCGGGCGGCAATTCGCAGCCGGGCAGGCGCAGGCCGTAGCGCGTGCCTGCACGGTCGGCGGCCAGCACCCATGCCGCCAGGCGCGACAGGCGCTCTTCAGCCGGCAGCGGGCTGCAGGCCTGCCAGTCGAGCCACAGCTCGCGCTGCGCCGATGCGGTGGTGTCGCGGCTGACCAGTTCGCCGCCGGTCTGCATCGCCTTGGCGGCCTTCTTCCACACCACCATCTTCAGCGGGTCGCCGCGCCGGTAGGCACGAATGCCTTCGACCTCGCCGCCGTCGGCACTGGCCGCACGCGTCGGCCCGCCCGGCACCGGCCGAGCCTGGGGCAGCGGCGCGGCAGGCCGTTCGGGGCGCGGGTAGACCAGCACCTGCGCGGCCGGTCGCCACACCGCCCAGGCGCGGAACAGGCCGGTCGGAAAGCGCGTTTCGGCGCTCAGCGGTGGCACGTCGTGGCGGCCTCGACGCGGCGGCATGAAGCTGACCCGCGCCGTCACCTGCGCACCGGCGGGAATGTCGATCCATGCCAGCGAGCTCCAGTTCGCCGATTCCATCTTCATGCCGATGCCGAAGCGCTCGCTGCCGGGGGTTGCCAGCACCGCCTCCAGCAGCGCCGGCTCGTCGGCGAACACCGGCGCCGGTGCGCGCAGGTGCAGCGTCAGGGCGCGCAGCGTGCCGTGCGTCAGGTGCATCGACACCACGCCGCAGCCGGCCAGCAGAAAGGTCAGCACATAACCCAGGTTGAGCTGGTAGTTGATGGACGCAAGCAGCAGCACGAACAGCGTGAAGGCGAACAACAGGCCGGCCTTGGTCGGCAGGATGTAGATGTTGCGCTGGGTCAGCAACAGGGTGTCGCTGCGCGGCAGCCGCGCCTGCCACCAGGCGCGAAAGCGCGATCGCACCAGGCCCATTGGCCCGCTGCGGTGCGGCGCGTGCGTGGCGCCGCCGGCGGGCGCGGGCCGCGCTGCTGCGCTCAAGGCAAAGGCACCGCCGCGATCATCGCGCGCACCTGTTCCACCCGCCCGCGACCGGCGCCGGCCACCGGCACCAGCCGGTGCGCCACCGTCTGCGGCAGGATGGCCTGGATGTCGTCGGGTGCCACGTGGTCGCGCTGGTCGAGCAGGGCGCGCGCCTTGGCGGCGCGCAGCACCGCAATGCCGGCGCGCGGGCTCAGGCCCTCGACGAACCAGGCACCCGAGCGGGTGGCCGCGATGAGTGCCTGCAGGTAGTCGAGCAGCGCGTCCGACGCATGCACCGCCAGCACCGCGCGTTGCGCGGCCAGCAGGTCCTCGGGCGTCATCACCGGGCGCAGGTGAGCCACCGCGGCGCGCCGGTCTGCGCCGGCCAGCAACTCGCGCTCGCTGGCGCGGTCGGGGTAGCCCAGCGTGATGCACATCAGGAAGCGGTCGAGCTGCGATTCGGGCAGCGGGTAGGTGCCCAGTTGGTCCGACGGGTTCTGGGTCGCGATCACGAAAAACGGTCGTGGCAGTGCGCGCGTTTCGCCTTCCACCGTGACCTGCTGTTCTTCCATCGCTTCGAGCAGCGCGCTCTGGGTTTTCGGGCCGGCCCGGTTGATCTCGTCGGACAGCAGCACCTGCGCGAACACCGGGCCGGGGTGGAACACAAAGGCCTCCTTGCTGCGCTCGTAGACGCTGACGCCGATCAGGTCTGACGGCATCAGGTCGGCGGTGAACTGCATGCGCGAAAAGCGCAGCCCCAGCGACACCGCCAGCGCGTGCGCCAGCGTGGTCTTGCCGACGCCGGGAACGTCTTCGATCAGCAGGTGTCCGCCGGCCAGCATGCAGGCGATGCAGTCTTCGATCTGCGTCCGTTTGCCGACGATGATCGTGCTAATCTGGTCCGTCAGTCGGGTGAGCTGGTCGGCAAGTGCGAGGGGTGTGCGCAAGGGCAAGGACTGCATCATGGGCTGCACGTTACCCGATGTTTCCCGTTCCAAAATCACGATGACCACCGCTTTTTACAGCCATCCCGACTGCCGCACGCACGACATGGGGCAAGGCCACCCCGAATGCCCGCAGCGGCTCGACGCCATCGACGACCACCTCATCGCCACCGGCCTTGACGTGGCCATCGAACGCCGCGAAGCGCCGCTGGTCGACCTGATCGACGTGGGCCTGGCCCACTCCTCGGGCTATGTGGCCGAGTTGCGCGACCTGCTGGCACGCGTGACGGCCTCCGGCGAGTCGCAGGCCATCGACCCCGACACCGTGGCCTGCCCTGGCACCTGGAACGCCGTGCTGCGCGCGGCCGGCGCGGCGGTGGCCGCCACCGATGCGGTGATCGACGGCGAGTTCGAGAACGCGTTTTGCTCGGTGCGCCCGCCCGGCCACCACGCCACCCGCGACGCGTCGATGGGCTTCTGCTTCCTGAACAACGTGGCGGTGGCGGCGCGCCACGCGCTGGACGTGCGCGGGCTCAAGCGCGTGGCGATCGTCGACTTCGACGTGCACCACGGCAACGGCACCGAAGACATCATTGCCGGCGACGATCGCGTGCTGATGGTCAGCTTCTTCCAGCACCCGCTGTACCCGTACAGCGGCGGCGTGCCCAAGGGCACCAACATGGTCAACCTGCCGATCCCCGCCTACACCCGCGGCGGCGAGGTGCGCGAAATGATCGAAGCCATGTGGATGCCGCGGCTGAATGAATTCAAGCCCGAGATGATCTTCATTTCCGCCGGCTTCGACGCCCACCGCGAAGACGAACTCGGCCAGCTCGGCCTGGTGGAGGCCGACTACGAGTGGATCACCCAGCGCATCAAGTGGGTGGCCGACGCGCACGCGCAGGGCCGCATCGTCTCGTGCCTGGAAGGTGGCTATGCACTGAGCGCGCTCGGCCGCAGCGTGGCCGCGCACCTGCGGGTGCTGGCGGGCCTGGAGCTGGGCCGCTGAGCGAGTGGCCAAGTCGCTGAACACCGACGAACTCGGCGAACTGCTGGCGGCCCTGGTCCACCCCGACTCGTTGATCGGGCTGGGCATCCTGGTTGCCTGCTTGCTGTTGTCGTGGGCGCTGGTGCGCTTGTTGCGCGGCGGCACCCAGGTGACGGGTTCGATCTGGTTCGGCGAGCGCATCGTCGACGGTGTGCTGTTCCCGGTCGCCGCGCTGGTGCTGGCGTATTCGGCCAAGCTGATCCTGGTCGGCACGGTGAAGGCTGCGGTCTTCAAGCTCGCCATCCCGATCCTGTTGTCGCTGCTGGTGATCCGCCTGACGGTGCGGGTGCTCAGCGTCAGCTTTCCGAGCTCGCGCTGGATGCGCATTTTCGAGCGCAGCGTCTCGTGGCTGGCCTGGCTGGCCGTGGTGTTGTGGGTGATCGGCGTGTTGCCGCTGCTGCTCGATGCGATGGAGGATCTGCATTGGAAGATCGGTTCGGCCCGCGTCTCGCTGCGCGACGTCGTCGAGGGCCTGGTCACAGGTGCCGTGCTGATGATGCTGGCGCTGTGGGCTTCGTCGGCGGTCGAGCGGCACCTGCTGCGCGGCACCGGCAGCAGCCTGTCGGTGCGCATGATGGTGTCCAACCTGCTGCGCGTGCTGCTGTTGTTCGTGGGCCTGCTGTTGACCTTGTCGGCGGTGGGCATCGA
>JANNBZ010000450.1:0-31940 GCA_031386065.1 Burkholderiales bacterium | reverse complement strand
CCTCTGGGGCCGACCTGGTTTCGACGTGGGTGCGGATTTGGAATAGGGCATGCCGAGCACCAGTTCGCTCGTAAAACCACTGGAAACAAAGTAACTGCGAACGACTCTTCGTACGCCCTCGCCGCTTAAAACCGGTGAGCTTCGCAACAGTTGGCCGATGGGCTGGGTCTGAGGGGCAACCTGAAGGCTGCGAAGTCATACACATTGGCTCGTCTTGAGCTGGGTTACTCAGCACAAGACTAAATTCAGTGACTCGGGGCCAAGGTAGCGTGCTGCTGCGCGACCGGGGCTCTTAAATCCAAATCAGTCAGCTACGCATGTAGAACTACCTGATGATGGCTTGCGGACGGGGGTTCAATTCCCCCCGGCTCCACCAGATGATGATTTGAAGACGTCCCAGAACGTTCCGTAATGTCCCGAAACCCCCAAGTAAATCAACGACTTGGGGGTTTTTTCTTGTCCGGGACGTTTCAGGATGTCCACTTGAATCTCGCGCCGAGTTGGGGTAAGTTTGAGGGTAACAGGCAAAGCCAAAAAACCAGTTACCCCCAAAGGGCGCCATGCTCAGCGACAGCCAGATCCGCGCGAAGAAGCCAGGCGAGAAGCCTGTCCGGCTCTACGACGAGCGCGGGCTCTATCTAGAAGTCACAACGACGGGTAGTCGCTGGTGGCGGTTCAAGTACCGGTTCGCAGGCAAGGAAAAGCTGCTGTCGATGGGCACCTATCCGGACACCCCCTTGAAGGCAGCGAGGGACAAGCGAGACCGCGCGCGTGCGCTGCTGGAAGAGGGTGTGGATCCGAGCGAGGCACGTCGTGCGGAGAAGGCGAGCCGGTCCGAGGTCGTCGTCAACGGCTTCGAAGCTGTCGCGCGCGAGTGGCACGCGACGATCCATCTTGCGCAAGTCAGCGCCGGCCATGCCAGTCGCACCCTGATCCGGCTCGAACAGGATGTGTTTCCATGGCTCGGCGGGCTGCCCGTCGGCGAGATCAAGGCGCCGCAGCTACTCCAAGCCATGCGCCGGATCGAAGCGCGCGGCGCGATCGAGACGGCTCATCGTGCGTTGCAGGCATGCGGTCAGGTGTTCCGCTATGCGATCGCGACCGGCCGAGCGGAACGCGACCCAACGCCCGACCTGCGAGGTGCGCTGAAGGCGGTGCTGGTACAGCACATGGCGGCGATCACTGACCCCAAGCGTGTTGGTGACTTGCTGCGGGCGATCGAGAGCTACAAGGGCATGCCGATCACTCGCGCGGCGCTTCAACTCGCACCCCTGGTCTTCGTTCGCCCGGGCGAGCTGCGCAAAGCCGAGTGGATCGAGTTCGATCTCGATGCCGCGCAGTGGCGTATCCCGGCTGCACGCATGAAGCGAACCAAGCAGGAGAAGCTGAGCGGCGCAGCGCACGTTGTTCCGTTGTCCCGACAGGCCCTTGCGATCCTGAGGGAACTGCAGCCACTGACAGGACATGGCCGCTATCTGTTCCCGAGCCCGCGCACCGGCGAACGGCCGATGAGCGACAACGGCGTGCTCTCGGCGTTGCGACGCATGGGCTTTCCGAGCGACGAGATGACGGGCCACGGATTCCGAGCGATGGCGCGCACGCTGCTGGCCGAAAGATTGAATGTTGACGAGGCCGTGATCGAGGCTCAGCTCGCGCACGCAGTGAAAGATTCGCTGGGCCGCGCCTACAACCGGACCGAGTTCCTCGAGCAGCGCCGCAAGATGCTGCAGACGTGGGCCGACTACCTGGACAAACTGCGCACCGGTGCCGAGATCATCCCGATCAAGCGCAACAGGGCGCGTGGTGTTGCCCGATCGCCGACGATCGACAAGATGCGGTGACAGAGCGGAGAAGCGCAGCGAAAGAGTCCCGCTTCACGCTCGTCTCAGTTCCTCGCGAATCGTCTTGCGAACGACGCCTTCGATGGTTTCGGCATGGATGGCTTGCTTCAACGCTTCATTGATCAGCGTCTGGTAGCCCCGTTCGCCCGCCTTCGACTTGAAGTGCTCGATCACTGCGCCGTCGAGAAAGATGTTCACGCGCTGCTTGTTCGGCAGCACCGCGCCGCTCGTGCCTCGCTTGCGCAGCACCAACTTGCCTGCGGCGATGTCGGCGCGGCGCAGCGGCTTGTCGCTCTGCAGATCAGCTGAAGTTTTCCCGGTAGATTGCTTGTTCATGTCGGTCGGCCTTGCGCATCGAGATGATGCGAATGTGGTCTTCACTTTCCGCAGTGACGATCGCGACCAGCGTATCGCCAAGCGGCCCCAGCGTCACGAATCGTTCCTCGCCGTAGTCGAAGCGGCGATCTTCGAACGTGACAGTCAGCCCGGACTCAATCACGTCCTTGGCATCGGCCAGGTCAAGGCCATGCTTCTTGCGGTTGCTCGTCTGCTTTGCGGGATCGAAGCTGTAGCGCACGCAGATAGTGTGTGTATTTATATGTGTATTGTCAACGTGCTTCCATGACATCGCAGCTTGGGGTCGGACTGTCCGACCCCGTGCGGCTCGCGACGAGCGATCTTCTTGGAATCCGCAGACTTCGACAGGTGGCGCAGATCGTTGTTCAGACGAGGCGGTACAGCGGGAAGCAGATGCGTCTCAGCCGAAAGTTGAAACCACCCGTGTCGCGCGGAGGGTGCTCCTGAGACATTACGGGATCGACCGAGACCGCAGGGGACTTCAAGACACGATGGGGTGTGAACGGCGCATAACTATCGCCAGTCGCTCCGCAACGGCAGGATGCCTTCATGCGCATGCCGTGGCACAAATCCAAAGACCTTCAGCTCGATTTGCTCGATGCGGAGCCAGAGGCAGACGCGGACGCGCGAGATCGGGTCGCAGCAGGTGCCGCGCACGCGGACGCAGCGGCGTCCCTCCAGGTGAAGGTCCCACCTGTCACTTCAGAGCCCGGCATTCCCGATGGCAGGCCGCTGCTTGTCGCCGTCACGCTGCTTCATGAGGATGCGAACAACCCGCGCACGGAGTTCCCCGAGGCCGCGCTCGAAGAACTGGCTGCGGACATCCAACAGCGCGGCATCCTTCAACCGCTGGTCATGCATCCCGCGAATGCCGAAGGCCGCTATCGCATCCACTTCGGTGCCAAGCGACTGCGCGCTGCGATTCGAGCGGGCCTGCAGGAAGTGCCTGTCGTCGTGCGCGACCTGCCCGCCGATCGCTATGCGCAGGTTGCTGAGAATCAGAAACGCCACGGGCTGACTCCGCTCGAAATGGCAACGTTCATCCGCGAGCAAGTGGATGCTGGTGACTCGAACGCCACCATTGCCAAACAACTTGGCATCAACCTGACGACTGTCGCGCACCACCTCTCATTGCTGGAGCTGCCGCCAGCGCTCGACGATGCCTTGCAGTCCGGCCGGTGCACGTCACCACGCACGCTGCACGCCGACAACCCCGAGCAGGTTCAGAGCCTGCTGGACAGCGGTGCCGAGATCACGCGCACTGCGGTGTCGGCGCTGCGTGCTGAGCCGGATGCCGGCGCAGCGAGCGAGGAAGCCCCATCGTCATCCAACAAACTCATCGCTCAAGCCCATGCCGCCTGCGATCGTCTGGAGCGGGCGCTCGGCCGCATCCAGCCGTCGAACTCCTACAAGGTCGCGTTGCCCGAACTGATCGCACTGCGCATCCGGGTCGAAGACATCACGAAGCACCGGCTGCAGGGGTCTGACCGTCAGACCCCCTCGCAGACCGACCGCTGAACCGATGGAGATGGGAGTGAGGAGAGTTCAAAGAGATGGATGGCAGGATAGGCGGCCCGCCAGTGAATGGACACTCGTACCCGGTTGGAGGAGCGCAGCGCATGGCGCCGGCTTCTCGTGACCGGGTCGGCGTCGATCTGCGCGGCATCGGTGAAGCCGTGCGGGCGGCGGCATGCGCGCGACACAGCACGATCGCAGCGTTCGCGCGTGATGCGCTCGTCGAGGCCGTCGGGCGACCTGCGACGCTCCAGGAAGTCGTCGCTGCCGACTTCGATCGAGCGGAAATCGTCAAGCTCACGCTGCGCTTGCGCGAGTCTGAAGCCGAAGCCTTGATCCTCAACGCCACCGGCCTCGGTCTGTGTTACAGCGACTACGTCGCACGGCTGGTGAGGCAGACACCGCTGCCGATGCCGGCCGTCGAACGGGCAGCCGATCGCGCCGCGCTGATGGCCTCCACCGACAACCTCGCGGCGCTGTCAGCGAACCTGGCCGCCTTCATGCGGCTGTTGCGCATGGGCAAGTCGGCTGAGGTCGAGAAGTACCGACGCCGCATTGAGGCCGTAGACCTCGAGATCCGTCGCCACCTCGATCGGGTGTCGACGCTGATCGCTGGTGCGTAGAGGAAGGAGTTCATCATGCCAACCCCGAGCAACCTGGATGGCGTTCTCGTTCAATGGGGCGACCGGCTCTTCTATCCGGCCAACCGGATCGTGCGCGCGCGTACGCCCAAGTTGAGTGGGGCTGGAATGCAGGAACGTGCTTATGCCATTCGCCAGCGCATTAACGCCATCGTGGTTCGCCGCGCCCCGCAGGTGATGGTCAAGGTGACCGGCGGCGGGCGCGGGATGGCGGCCATAGCGGCTCACTTCCGGTACATCGGAAAGGGCGGCAGGCTGCCGATCGAAGACGACCGAGGCTTTGAGCGCGAAGGCAAGGAAGCGCTGCGGGATCTCGTGGAGCAGTGGTGCCTGGGCGGTTCACGCATCCCGGAGATCAGCGAACGTCGCGAAGCCTTCAACATCATGCTGTCGATGCCCGCGGGCACGAAGGCCGAGATCGTGCGGAGCGCCGCGCGAGAGTTCGCCAAGACCGAGCTGGCGAATCACCGCTACGTGATGGTGCTGCACACCCACCAGGCCAACCCGCATGTGCACTTGAGCGTGCGGGCCGAAGGACGGGACGGGCAGCGCCTCAACCCGCGCAAGGAAGACCTGCGCCGCTGGCGCGAGACCTTCGCCGAGCGCTTGCGCGGTTGGGGCATCGAGGCCGAGGCGTCGTCGCAGGTCACGCGTGGGACGCGGCATCGCAACGAGCGAGTGTGGGAAGGCAAGACCGGCCTTCCCCGCGAGAAGCGGCCGGAGAGGGCGCAGGCATTGCCGACTGGCATCCGCAAGCAAGCCCTGCAGGCCTGGGCCGAGATCATGCGCGCACTCGCGGCGTCGCCGGAAGAGGCTGATCGCAAGCTTGCTCAGTCCATCGGCCACTACGTCGGACGCCTGCCGGCGGTTCAGGCCATCGTGCGGCACCACGCACAGCAGCGCGAACTGCCGGGCATGAGCCGATCACCGGTGATGACGCCATCGGTACAGCGCAGAGGGCCGGAGATCGAGCGGTAGGTCAGACCGACGAAGTGGTGTCCTCGCCGCCGGACGGGCTCGGGGGCAGGCCGCCCAAGAGCCGCCTGCCCGAGCCCGTCAGCGTGGGTGCGCAGCGCGCCGCGTCAAGGGTCTGCTGGCGCCGGGCTGCGCCCGCCCTTGACCCGGCGCGCTGCGCGGGAGCCAGTCATCGAACGGCAATCGACTCCGCGCGTCTCGCTCCACCGATCAAGGTCCGACCACCGCCAGGCGACCGCACGCGGGCCCAGATGCACAGGTGCGGGGAAGTCGCCGTTGGCGACGAGCCGATAGATGGTCGAACGGCCCAGGCCGGTGGCTTGGATGACAGTCGTCAGGCGCGCGAACACGCGTGCTGGCATGGCTGTGGGTTGCGTTGTGGAGGCAAATCGATTCATGGGAGCGCGTGCAGCACGATCACCTCGAACTCTAGGCGAGGCCTTGCTGTGGCTACGCGACGAATCACAGCGAAAAATCGTCGCCTGCAGTTGATAGCAACGTACAACGCGGTTGAGGCGACGAGGACGCTCGGTAAGGGCGATGCTTCGGTCCTCAATCAGCTTCAGCGCGGCGCCGCTGCCACACCCCGCGCGCATCTGCAGGTCTCTCTGGAGGTTGGTCAGGCGGACGAGCGCGGCGATCGCCGCGTCACGCCGCTAGTGCCAAGTGACGCTCGAGTTCCTGCACGACTGGCGCGCCGATGCCCTGACGATCAGCCCAGGCCCGCGCCCCGCCGAAATCGTCGTTCAACGATGCCAGCAAGCCGCGGATCGGGCCCTCCTCGACGGCGTACACCTCGGGTGGCATGGCGGCCAGGTGGTCGCGGTAGCGCGGCCAGGTCATGAAACGCTCGACCATGCGTGGCATCGCCGCTGCGCTGCGCAGGTAGTCGGCGACGATGGTGTCCTCGTCCACCCCCAGCAGGCTCAGAACCACGGCGGCGACCACGCCGGTCCGGTCCTTGCCCGCGGCGCAGTGAAACAAGGTGGGACGGTCGGCGTTCTCGGCAATGCGCGTGATCGCCTGCGGCAGCGACGCCGAGGCCAGGCAGCGCGCATACAAACGGTTCAGCACCTGATGCGGGGGAATGCCTTCGGTCGCCGCCATTTCCATCGGCGCATGCACGAAGCCGATTTCGCCCGATGCCGCAAGCGGGCCGCGGCCTTCGTCGGCCAACTCGTGCGCCAGGCGCAGGTCGATCACCGTGCGCATACCGAGCCGGTCGCGCAACAGCGTCACGTCTTGCGGCGTGAGGGCTTGCAGGGTGTCGCTGCGGAATAGGCGACCGGGCCGCGTGCGGCCGCCGCTCTTGAGGGCAAGGCCGCCGAGATCACGGAAGTTGAATGCTCCCTGCAGAACCAGCGCGGGCGGTTCGTGCACGGTGGCCTTCAGCGCACCGGCGGACGTTCGAGCAGGTCTTCGACGTCTTCGTGCGGCCGTGGGATCACATGCGCCGAGCGCACCTTGCCGACGGTGCTTGCCGCAGCCGCACCGGCATCCACCGCAGCCTTCACGGCGCCCACATCGCCGCGCACGACGGTGATGATGCCGCCGCCCGGCTGCTGCATCGTCACCAGTCGCACGTTGGCGGCCTTGACCATGGCGTCGGCAGCCAGCGTGGCGGCGGTCTTGCCCTGGGTCTCGACGAAGCCCAGGGCGGTGCCCCTCATGTCGTTCATTGTCATGACTCCTTGACCGCAAGTTGCCCCAGCGCCCGGCGGGCGGAGGGCAATGCGGTAGTAGGCAGCGAGAAGGCGCGCACGCCGCTGCGGTAAAGATCCTCGACCAGACTGAGTGCGGCACCATCGCCGCACTCCACGCCGAGCCGAACACCCGGAAGGCGACCGGCAGTTGTCGCCAGACCATGGAACAACGCGCCGAGCCCGCCGCCCAGCGCGGTGCGCGGGTTGTGGCTCAGGTAGCCATCGGCGACGTAGCTCTCGAACACATCGTCGCCGAAGGACAGCGCGCTGGGATAGCCGTAATAGGTGCGGATGATCTCGCGCAGGTCGACCCAGACCGCGCTCGCGCCCTCGGCAATGGCGCTTACCTCGGACAGGCCCGCCGGGCTCTGCAGCACCGCGCCCACTTGGTGCAGGCCCAGCGCGGCCGCGGCCTGCCGGAACGCCTGCAGTTCGGACACCGCCGTGATGCCCGGCACCAGCGGTGTGGTCAGCGCGTGGCCGGTCTCGCGTGCCGCATCGGCAATGCCGCGCAACAGCGGCACATACAGCCCCTTCAGGCCCAGCGGCAGGAACAAGCGCGGCGCCAGCGAGGCCCAGCTGCCGATCATCCGCTGCGCCCGCGGCGAGCCCAGATTCGGCAGGCGCAGGTCGATGGGCGTGCCGACCGATTCGAGCATCATGCGCCGGCAAGCTTGGTAAGCCAGCACGGCCAGCCGGTCCTGGGTCGACTTGCGATCGGGCTGCTGGCCCAGTTCATTGATGGCGTCGATCAGGTCGCCCAGCGTGCCGGCGCCAATCAGCAGGTCGGTCAGCGCGATGACACCGAAGCCGCGAGGCGATTGCTTCAAAGCGTTGCGTGCGTCTGCCGGGTTGACGCCGGCGGCCCAGAACGTGGCCTGCGAGCGTTCGTCAGCCCAGGTGAGCAGGCGGTCGATGTGCTCGACCGCTTGCGACGCGGGCTCCAGCGGCAGCAGGCCGCTGTAGACCTTGCCCGTCGTGCCGTCGACCGACAGCGGCGCACCTTCGTCGAGCCGCACCGCGCCGACCGAAAAGCTGCGTGCCGCCAGGTCGATCTCCAGCGCCTCGCAACCAACGATGCAGGGCACGTCGAGCGCGCGCGAGACCACAGCCGCGTGGCTGAGCGCACCGCCCTTGGCCGTGACGATGGCTTGCGAAGCCAACATGCCACGGATGTCCTGCGGGCTGGTCGTGGGGCGCACCAGCACGACCCGTTCGCCCGAGGCCGCCACCGTTGCGGCCCGGTCCGCATCGAGCACCGCAATGCCGTACGAGTGGCCCGGCGACGCGCCGATGCCTGCCACCAGCGGCTGCGCGCGCGCCAGCGCGGCCGGCTCGAACGCCGGGCGCAGCAGCTTCTTCAACTGCTCGACGCTGACACGCTGCAGCGCCGCGGCGCGTGCCAGCGCGCCTTCGTCGACGAGCTCGGTGGCGATGCGGACTGCCGCAGCGGCGGTCCGCTTGGCAGGCCGCACCTGCAGAAAATACAGCTGCGGGCCTTCGACCGTGAACTCGATATCGACGGCGTCGCCGTACATCTGCTCGAGCCGCTGGCCATGCTCGGCAAGCTCTCGCCGATGGGCTGCACCTAGGCTGCCCGGCGCATCCAAGGGCAGCGGGGTTGCCGAGCCGGAGACCAGGTCCTCGCCCTGGCGGCCGACGAGGAACTCGCCGTACAGCTCGGCCGCCCCGGTGTTCGGGTCGCGCGTGAACGCCACACCCGACCCGGACAACGCGTCGAAGTTGCCGAACACCATGGCCTGCACCGTGACCGCGGTGCCGAGCGCATCGGAAATGCCATTGTGCGAGCGGTACGCGCGGGCGCGCCGGCTGTCCCAGGACTCGAAGACGGCTGCGATGGCCCGCTGCAATTGCCAGCGCGGCTCGGCACTCACGTCGGCGATGCCTTCGGCGACCAGTGCGGCCAGGGCCGCGGCTTCAAGCCGCTCGAACTGCGCCTGCGTCGGTGCGCGCCGCACGTCGTCGAGAAGGGGCGCGACGGCGTGTTCGACGATCTCGGCGTCGATGCCGAGCACGATCTCGGAAAACATGCGCCAGAAACGCACGCAGGTATCCACCGCGAAGGCTGCGCTGCCCGTGCCTTGCGCCAGGCGCTGTGCACCCGCACAGGTGATGCCGAGGTTGAGCACGGTGTCCATCATGCCGGGCATGCTGACCTGCGAGCCCGATCGAACAGACACCAGCAGCGGCGCAGCGCCCGTACCCGCGTCGGCGCGGGCGAACGCGCGGCCGGTGCTGGCCTCCAGCACCGCAAGCGCCTGCTCGGTCTGCGCCATCAGCGCGGTGGGCAATCCACCGCCCTCGCGGAACGCACGGTAGCCGTCGGTGCCGATCACGAACGCCGGCGGCACGGGGATGCCCGCCGCGGCCATGCGTGCCAGGCCCGTGGCCTTGCCGCCGAAGCGGGCCGTGTCCAGGCCGTCGATGGCTTCGACCGCGTGCACGAACTGCGGCGCGGCCGTGGCCAGCAAGGTCGGCGCCGAGAGCCGCGTGCTCATGTCGTGTCCCGCGGCCGGCCGAGCACGGCCAGGATGTCTTCGTGGAACTCGAACCAGATGTTGTGCACGGAGTCGAGCGTCGGCTTGCACACGTACTCGCGCAGGCCCTGGTCGACGCGCTCCATGCCCTTGTTGAAGCGCGCGATGTACTGCGCGTAGCGCGGAATGCGCGGCAGCAGCGCCGCGAGGTCGCGTGTCAGCCGCTCGGCGGACTGCAACAGCTTGCGTTCGATGCGCTCGTCGCCGTCGGTCGTCTGCCACTCGCTGACCTGGGCGATGAAACGGCTGTTGATGATCTCGAAGTTCTCATACCACTGCAGCAGATCCGGCTCGGTGCGAATCGCGGCGTAGGTGTCGCGGTAGGTTGCAAGCACCGCAGTAGTGCCGTCCTCGAGCAGCATCGCGCCAGTGGGCAACAGCAGCACCTGCGCGGCGTTCGCTGCGGCCTCAAGCCGATCCGCGACCAGCTCGGGCGCCAGCGCCGTCACTTCGGCGATGGTCTGGCCCATCGCCATCTTCTTCAGGTAGATCGCGTTCAGGATCGCGAAGTCGGTGTCGGACAGCATCGTGCGTTCAGCTTGCGTGAAAGGGTAGGGGCCCGTCCCCGGCCACCCGGGCCGGGGACGGGCGTGGGACCATCAGCCCCAGAAGTACTTCGAGCGCCGGCGGTCCGCGTTCTCGTCGAACGGCAGGTAGCCCTCACCCGAGAAGATCTTCTGCGGCACCGTGGCCTGCGCGAAGCCGCGCTTGGTGATGTCGTAGTAGTAGTTCGACACCCGCTGGTCGATTTCCCAGAAGTTGTAGTCCTTGCAGGCCTTCTCGTAGGTGCCGGCCTTGCGCAGGTGAGGCAGGATCATGTCGATGTAGGACACGTACTGGCCGTTGGTGATCAGCGTGCGACGCGACTGGCGCGACAACTTGGTGTACAGCTTGAACGTCGCCTGCTGGATGCCCTCGAGCCGCTTGGGCAAGTCCTTCACCGGCACCTTGTAGACCTCGGACATCGGCGTGTCCCACTTCTCGCGCACGAACACCGCAGCCGCCATGATCGACGGGATGTAGTTCTTCGGCCGCGTGAAGGTGGTCGAGATGTCGTTGACGCGGATCTCGTTCAGCCCCATCTGTTTGGGGTCGATCTCGAGCACGACGGTGTAGCAGTGCGGCACGTTCTCGTGGTCGCAGACGTCGCTCCACTCGAAGGCTTCCTCGTTCGTGAACAAGTCGCGGATGATGAGGATGTTGCCGTTCGGCAGCGGATAAGGACCCGTGTCGCCCAGGCCCAGGCGGCAGTCGTAGTGGTCCAGGAACGACAGCAGTTCGGCCGCGGCGTTGAAGCGGATCACCATGTCGTGGTCTTCGCTGCCAGGCTCCATGCGGTCGAGCTGCGAGGTCAGCCGGTCCAGGATCGACTTCTCGTGGATCTGGCAGCGGTAGGCGTCCTGCGAGTTGAGGATCCAGCCGTCCTGCCGCTTGCCCCACAGCACACGCTGCATGAACTTGAGGATCTCGTTGCTCTCCTCGATATAGTCGTTCTGCTGGATCACCTCGAGCGCCAGCAGGCCGCAGCGGCCCATGCCGTAGCCGACCGCGCCGATGCACCAGTCGTGCACGCAGTTGATCTTGGTGCCGATCTCGGTGCGTGCCGAGGCGCCGATGTCCATCACGCCCTGCGCGCCGACCTCGTCGGTCGTCATGCGCAGGATCTCGGGCCAGCGGTAGAACTCGTGCATGAAGGCCAGGATCTCGTACTCCTGGCGCGGGATCATGCCCGACACGCCTTCGGTGGCGCGCATCACCAGCACGTCCCAGATGTTCCAGGCGAGGTAGTTGTTCAGGTCGTTCAGTTCAAGGATCGTGAACTGGTCGCGCAGCACGTCTTCCTTGCTGACCTTCTGCAGCACGCCGCTCTTGGCGCGCTCCTTCATCATGCGGTCGCCGAGAATGCCGTCCGGAACGGGTGGCATGCCCTTGAAGTTGCCGACGTAGAGCAGATCCTGGAACCGCAGCCCGTCGTCGCCGGGCTGGTAGCGTTTTTGATAATCCATCTCGTGTTCTCCTTTGTTTTAGTCGACCAGAACCACGTGACCGAGGTCGCCGCCCGAGCAATCGAGCTGCACTTTTTTGCCGTCGAGCGCCTTGACCATCGCGTCGAAGTGGGCCTTGTTGTCGCCACCGGTGACGTAGCGTGATTCACTGTCGGTGAGATAAGTGGTCATCACGCACGGAATCTGGAATTCACGCGACAGGATGCCCAAGTGCGATTCGGGCGCGCCTGACAGCGTGATCACGCCGCTGCAGCCCATGCTGAGCGCGGGCGCGAGGAAGGTGGTCGTGCCGCCCTGTGCGAGCACGATGTGCTCCTTGAGCTTTCCACTCTGGATCAGCGCGATCACGGCCTTGGGGTCGGGCAAATACTTGCTGGTCCCGATCGGCTTCTTCTTGGTATCGAAGCTGTTGAAGCCTTCAGCAATGACTTTCATGGTTCTCGTCTCCTGGATTTGAGGTGGTGGGGTGGTGATGTGTCGCCGGCATCGCTGCGACGTCAGGGGGAGCGGTTGTGTGCCACTCAGGGGGCTCCTCCGCCGATGCGCCTCAATGCCGACAACAGCTCGACCGAGGCGTTCGTGTCGGCACGGTGAATGGGTGCTACCGCAGCGGCGGTCGCGACGGTCGCGACGGTCGTGACGGTTGCGGTGAGTCGCGCCTGCAACTGCCGCTCGCGGCGCTGGCGTGCGGCCTGCGCAATCGGGTCGACCGCGGCCGCGGGCGTGGACGTGGATCTGGATGCGGACGTACCAGGTGGTGTCGCGCAGCTCGCCCCAGGCGCGGTGCTGCAAGCGCAGTCGGCCGGCGCGGCATCGCCCCCAGCATCACCATCTCGCAGCCAGGCAATCAGCTCCTGCGGCCACAACGCGACGCGTTCGGCGCCAGCGTCGCGCAACTGCTGCTCGCTGTGCATGCCCCAGCTGACGCCGATGGCGCGCACACCGGCCTCGCGGGCCTCGGCCACGTCGCCGACGGTGTCGGTGACCAGGACCACCTCATGTGCGGCCAGTGCGCCGCCGACCGCGTCGCCGTCCTGGTAGGCGGGCGAGCACATCCGCTGCGCCGCATAACGTTGATCACCCAAAAAGCGGCGAATCGACACCGACTTGCGCGGCTCCACGTCGCCCGAGAACACGTGCGAGAAGCAGGTCGCGATGCCGGCACCGACCAGGATGCGGCGGATCGCCTCCAGACAGTTGGTCGAGATCACCGCCAGCGTGCACTGCGGCGCGAGGGCGCGCACCACGTCAACCATGCCCGGGATCAGCGCCGGGTTGTAGCGCGTGCGCAGCAACTCCATGAAGTGCGCCTTAACGGCCTCTGCGCGTGACGGTTCGGGGCACATCTTCGCCAGCGAGTCGAAGAAGTTGCCCTCGAAGGCACGGAAGAAGGCTTCGCGCGAATCGATGCCGAGCGCGAAGGCGAGGTTCGTCTCAGCGAACAACTGCCACGACGCTGCGCGCGTGTCCACCAGCGTGCCGTCAAGGTCGAACAGGATTGCGCGCGTCACGGCAGCTTTTCGAATTCAGTCGCGTGGGAGGCCGCGGCTCAGAGCGGACGCGATGGCCGCCGCGTGGCATCGACGCTGTTCAGGGCGTTGAGCTGCGGCAGCTCGAAGAAGTCCTGTACTTCGCCGTGGCCCTGCCAGGTGCCGCTTGTGCCTGCGCCACCGCCGCGCATGGTCCATTCGCACAGCGAATTGAACGACACCATGTTCGGCCAGCATTGCCATGGGAAGGTCGTCAGCGCACGGCCGTCAAGCTGCCAGACGCGGTCGTCGATATCGGTGACCTGCAGTTGCAGCCGCTCCGGGTATCGCTCCTGCGGTCGCTCGACGCGCCCCGTGCCTGCCTTCAGGCCGCGGATGCGCCCCTTGTCCATCACATAGCCGTGGGCAAGCCACAGCTCCTCGCCGTTGCGCTGCTGGTCAAAGCCGAAGATCGCATGCACCGCCAGATCCTTCGAGAAGTGCGCGTGCAGCCAGCTCATGTTCGGCTTGTTGCGCTCCGGCCGCGGGCCCCAGCTGTGGTCCATGGTCGAGACGCAGTCGATCGGCACCTCGCGACCGCGCAGCGTGACCGAGCCCTTGAAGTGGCCGGTCTGGTCGAAGTGGCCGTTGTAGGCCGTGCCCCACGAGAACTTGCCTGCCTCGGACTTGGAGCCGCACATCGGGTCCATCGCCGGGTCGTGGATGTCGAACGCGGCCATCAATGCCTCGTAGCGCACGTCGATGCGCGTCCCCTGCTCGTCGTCGTACGCGATGTGCCAGACCCGGTTCGGATCCAGGCAACGGATGTGCAGGCTGTTCAGCAACTTGAAGTCGAGCAGGCTGCGCGGCGTCGGGATTGGCATGGCCGCGCGCATGTCGCAGAAGTCGGCCTCCCACGGCGTGACCGCGCGCTGCGCGTTCATGCAGATCGTGGAGCTGACGACGCCTATGTTCGGACGGAACAGCGCGTAGACGCCGACGTTGAGGCGTTCCTCGGCGTTGTAGAAACCGAAGAAGTTGGTCTCGGCCTAGGTGGGGTCGGGATCGGTGCTGTGAAACTCCGCGTCCTGGTCGTTGATCACTGGCTTGTCTCCTGCACTTTGGCTGGCGATGCAGGACTGTGTGCCTGCTTGTTGGATGTCGACTCTAGGGGCGACCCGACCGGCAGACCATGGCCGACTTGGATAACTCGGCCTATTGCCGATGCACCAGTCTGGCCAATGACGCGAAGTCGCGGTGCGCATACCGTTCACTCCATTCCAAGAACAGTGACGGAGACAAATCTATGCAACTGGCTCGCGTTCGCGGCAACGTCGTCGCGTCGATCAAGGCCGCCGGGCTCGCGTCGCACAAGCTGCTGCTGGTCGAACCGGTGTCGGCTGCCGCGCCACAGGAGCAGGCCGAGGGGTCGGACGCGTCCTCCGTCTACGTGGCGATCGACCTCGCCGGCGCCGGTGTGGGCGAAGTCGTCCTGGTGGCTCTCGGCAGCGCGGCGCGCGTCGACCGCGACGGCCAGGCGGCCCCCACCGACGCCGCAGTCGTAGCGATCGTCGACTACGTCCAGTTCGACGGACAAACCACTTTCCAGAAGCGCTAGCCACGCTGGCGCGCAATTCACAACCAAGCACACCCTAGGAGACTCTGAGATGGCAACTGCACCCACTTCCAGCGCAACGGTCGACGACGGCCCGCGCGGCGCGCTCGGCCTCATCGAGACCCGAGGCCTGGTCGGCGCCATCGAGGCCGCCGACGCCATGGTCAAGGCCGCCAACGTGCGGCTGATCGGCCGCGAGCAGATCGGCGGCGGCCTGGTGACCGTGATGGTCCGCGGCGACGTCGGCGCGGTGAAGGCTGCGACCGATGCCGGCGCGGCCGCGGCGGGCAAGATCGGCGAGATCGTCTCGGTGCACGTGATCCCGCGTCCGCACGAAGACGTCGAGGCGATCCTGCCCAAGCCGCGCTGAGCCTCGCCGACGCTCGATCCATGTCTGTGCTGGCTGGCCGCATGAGCGGCCGGACCGCGCTCGCCTTCGTGCCACCCAACAGGTGACGATGTGACCGATTCTTCATTGCTCGACCCCGAACTCGCTGCCATCGGCGAGGCCCGCGCCAAGGCCAAGGCAGCGCGCAAGGCCTTCGAGGCCTTCGACGGCGTGACCCAGGAACAGGCCGACCGCATCGTCGAGGCCATGTCCCGCGCCGCTGAGGCGGGGGCCAAGGAACTGGCACGCCTGGCCGTCGACGAGACCGGCTACGGCATCTACGAAGACAAGATCCTCAAGAACCTGTTCAACGCCAAGTTCTGCGCGCATGCGATGAAGAAAATGCGCACGCTCGGCGTGCTGTGGACCGACGAGGTGGCGCGCGTCACCGCCATCGGTGTGCCCATGGGCGTGATCGCCGGGATCATCCCGGTCACCAACCCGACCTCGACGACGATCTTCAAGTGCCTGGCGGCGGTGAAGTCGGGCAACGCCATCGTCTGTGCGCCGCACCCGCGGGCCGCAAAGTGTTGCGTGCGCACGGTGGAGATCATGGCCGCGGCGGCCGAGCAGGCCGGTGCGCCCAAGGGGCTGCTGCAATGCCTGTCGAGCGGCCAGTTGCCGGCCACGCGCGAACTGATGGCTCACCCCGACATCGCCCTCGTCATGGCCACCGGCGGCCCGGCGATGGTGCGCGCCGCCTACTCGTCGGGCAAGCCGACGCTGGCGGTCGGAGCAGGTAACGTGCCGGTCTATATCCACCGTTCGGTGGCAGATGTGGCCGAGGCGGCGCTGATGGTCGTCACGTCGAAGTCGTTCGACAACGGCACCGCCTGCGTGGCCGAGCAGACGGTGGTGCTCGACGAACCCATCGCCGACGCCGCGCTGGCCGCGTTCAAGCAGCACGGCACGGTGTTCCTCGATGCCGAGCAGCAGCAGCGCCTGGCCGCGCTGCTGTTCATCGGCCGCGGCGCGCTCAACCCCGAAGCGGTCGGGCAGACCGCGGTCGAACTGGCCCGACGCATCGGCCTGTCGGTTCCTGCCGGCACCAAGGTGCTTGCTGCGTTGCTGGAAGACGTGGGGCCGCAGACGCCACTGTCGGCCGAAATCCTCGGCCCGGTGCTGTCGTTCTACCGTGCCCGCGACCTGGCTGCCGCCCACGAGCGCTGCCGCGAGGTGCTGGCCTTCGGAGGCGAGGGCCACACGCTGGGCCTGCACGGCCGCGACGAGGCCATGGTGGCAACGATGTCCGACCTGCGGGCGTCGCGCATCGTCGTCAACACCCCGAGCCTGCTGGGCGGCATGGGCTTCAGCGCCGGCACCGATCCGTCGTTCATGCTCGGCACCGGCACCTGGAGCGGCTCGATCGTCTCCGACAACGTGACGCCGATGCACCTGATCAACATCAAGCGCGTCGCGTTCGAGAACCGGCCGTGGCGGGACATCTACTCGCCGACCATGGGCCTCTGAGGCTACCGAGATGCTCATGCGCACCCAGCCTGATCTAGTCGTCGAACGCGCGCAGCGCTTCCTCGACGCCGCAGCCCTGCGACTGCGCGAACCGTCGCCGTTCGACGGCCCGCTGCGGTTTGGTATCGACCTGGGCACAGCGACCATCGTCGTCACCGCCATCGACGCCGACGCGCAGCCTGTCTACTGGGACTTCGTGCGCGCCCAGGTCGTCCGCGACGGCGTGGTTGTGGACTTTCAAGGTGCGGTCGATGCGGTGCGGCGGCTGAAGGCCAGCGCCGAAGCCGCGCTGGGCACCGCCATCGAAGCGGCGGCCACGGCCCACCCGCCCGCCGTGCCGGCCAGCGACTGCCGGGCCTGCAGCTACGTGCTGCAGCAGGCCGGCATCGACTGCCGCAGCCTCGTCGACGAGGTCAGCGCGGCCAACGCAGTCCTCGGTGTGCGCGACGGCGCGGTCGTCGACGTCGGCGGCGGCTCGACCGGCGTGGGTGTCTTCCGCGCCGGAGAATTGACCTCGCTGAGCGATCTGGCCGGCGGCGGCCATCACCTCGACCTGATCCTTGCCGGTGCATTGCGCATCACCGTCGAAGCTGCCGAGGTGCACAAGCGCGAACGCGGCGGCGCGATCCTGCAGATGCTGAGGCCCGGCGTCGAGCGCATGGCCGAGTCGGTGCGCCGACAGTGCGGCGGTGTGGACCCCGGCACCGTGCACCTGGCCGGCGGCGCGCTGACGCTGCCCGGCGCCGACGCGGTCGTCGAACGTTATCTCGGCTGGGCCGTGCGGGGCTACCGGCATGCCGAACTGATCACCCCCTTCGGTATTGCGCTGAGCTGAGCAGCGAATCGAAAAAATAAACGAGCAAAGCACCCATGGACGTCCAACTTCGCACCTACGCCTTCGTCGACCGCATGCAGCCGCAGGCGGCGGCGCATGTCGCTTCCACCTGCCAGGGCGACGTGCCCATCGCCGGGATGTCCGAGCTCTACATCGAGGTCGCGCCGGGCAACGAGATCTTCCGCTGCGCCGACATCGCTTTGAAGGCGGCCGACGTGCGACCGGCGCTGCAGGTGGTCGAGCGCGAGTTCGGGCTGCTCGAGATCCATGCGCGCTCGCAGGCCGAGGTGCAGGCCGCCGGCCAGGCGGTGCTCGCGCACCTCAAACTCACCGAGGCCGACCGCCTGAAACCCAAAGTCGCCTCGTCGATGTTCGTCACCAACGTCAACCCGTACCAGGCACAGTTGATCAACAAGTGGCGCAAGGGCAACCTGCTGATCCCCGGGAAGAGCCTGTACGTGCTCGAGGTTTCGCCGGCGGCCTACGCGTCGCTGGCGGCGAACGAAGCCGAGAAGGCCGCCGACATCAGCATCATCGAGGTGCGCGCGCTCGGACGCTTCGGGCGGCTGTTCATCTCGGGCACCGAGAGCAACGTGCAGGCCGCCGCCGCGGCGGCCATCGCCGCGCTCGAGGCACTGGAGGGCAAGTGATGGGCCGCATGCTGACTGCCAGTGACGTCGAGGCTGCAGCAAAGGGGGGCCAGGGGCTCGCGATGGCCAGCGGGGACCGGCTGACCCCGCTGGCCCGCGACCGCGCGAAGGAACTCGGCGTCGCCTTGCTGACCGGTGGTCCCGCGAGTGCGGAAGCGCCTGCGCCAACCTCGAGCGCCGCGCCAAAGACTGCTGCCGGGACCACTGTGAACCCCCCGCCCTCATCGGGCCGCCCGTTCGTGCTGCCGCCGTCCGGTGCAATGTACCGGCGCAATGCCCTCGGCCCGCAGGGCCCAGGTGGTACGGCGCAGGATGCTCGCCCGAAGGCAGGCGTCGTCGGCGCCGGACATGTCGGCGCGATGACGGCGCTGCGCCTGGCCGAGAGCGACCTGTTCTCGCAAGTCACGCTGGTCGACGTGGTGCCCGGCCTCGCCGCCGGGCTGGCACTCGACATGTGGCACGGCGCGGGGCTGTACCGCTTCTCGACGCTTCTCGCCGGCAGCGACGATCTCGCCGCACTCGCCGGCGCCGAGTACATCGTCATCACCGCCGGCAAGCCGCGCCAGCCCGGCATGAGCCGCACCGACCTGACGGCGGTAAACGCCGCGATCATCGACGCGGTCAGCCAGGGCATCCGCAAGCACGCGCCTGGCGCGACGCTCGTGGTGGTGAGCAATCCGCTCGAAGAGATGACGCACCGCGCGGCCCAGGCCACCGGTTTCCCGGAGGAACGGGTGCTGGGCATGGCCGGGGTGCTGGACTCGGCGCGCTTCTGCTCGCTGGTCGGGCTCACCGGCAAGGCCCGGCCGCAACAAGTGCGCGCGCTCGCGCTCGGCAGCCACGGCCCGGAGATGGTGATCCCGCTGAGTCAGGCCTTCATCGACGCGACGCCGATCGAGACGGTGCTGGACGCGCCGACGCTCAAAGCCATCATCGAGCGCACGCGTGAATCCGGCGGCGAGGTGGTCAAGCTGCTGCAGAAGGGCAGCGCCTACTTCTCGCCGGCCGAGTCGGCCGCGGCGATGGTCCGCGCGATGGTCCGCGACGATGGTGAGGTGCTGGCCGCCTGCGTGCGCTCGCGCGGAGCCTACGGTGCGGCAGACACCCGCGTGGGCCTGCCGGTGCGCCTGGGCCGTCGGGGCCTGAAGGAGATCGTCAACCTGCCGCTGCGCAACGACGAGCTGACCGCATTGCGCGAGGCGGCGGGTCGCATCGCCGCGCGCATCGCCGAACTCCGGCCGTAGCTCCCTGCACCCAGCCGCCGCAGCCCAAACCTTATGCGAGCAGTCGTCTACAAAGGCCCCGGAGTCGTCGAGCTGAGCGACGTCCCGCAGCCGCACATTGCGGAATCCACGGACGCCATCGTGCGGGTCACGCATGCGGGCATATGCGGCACCGACCTGCACGTGGTGCGAGGCGATTTCCCGGGCATGGAGCCGGGCAACGTCGTCGGCCACGAGTTCGTCGGCGAGGTGGTCGAGGTCGGCCGCGCCTTGCTCCGGATTCACGTGGGGGACGCGGTGATGTCGTCCGACTTCACTGCCTGCGGAATCTGCCGCTGGTGCGACCGCGCCGAACACTGGCAGTGCGGCCAGCGCGCGTTCTTCGGCACCGGCACGGCCTTCGGCCCCATGTTGAGCGGGGCTCAGGCCGAGTACGTGCGCGTCCCGCACGCCGACCGCACCCTGGGGCTGCTGCCCGCGGGCTGCTCCCCCGAGGCGGGGCTGCTGATGGGCGACAACCTCGCCACCGGTTGGGTGGCCGTGGAACGTGCGGCGCTGGAGGCAGGCGAGCGGGTGGTCGTGATCGGCGGCGGCGCGGTCGGGCAACTGACCGCGCTGGCCGCGCAGACGGCCGGCGCCGGGCTCGTCGTCGTCGTCGAACCGCACGAGGGCAGGCGTGCGTTCGCGCGATCGCAGGGCTCGCTCGCCGCTCATCCCGACGAAGCGCTGGCGCTGGTGCGCAAGCTGACCAATGGCGACGGTGCCGACGTGGTCGTCGAGGCCGTCGGCGGCAACAGCCCGCTGGATCTGGCGATGGCCTTGGTGCGGGCCCGCGGGCGGGTCGTTTCGGTCGGCGCGCACGTGTCCGAGACCTGGGGCTTCGCGGTAGGCCGGGCATTCCGCGAGGAACTGACATTGAGCTTCGCCATCGGCGACGGCATCCGCTTGCGGCGCAAGCTGCTGGGGCTGGTGACCGGCGGCGCGATCGACCCGACCGTTGTGATCGACGCCCGCGGCCGCTTCGAAGACGCGCCCGCGCTGTACCGCCTGCTGGCGACGCAACAGCGGCTCAAGGCAGTGATGACCCCATGACCGCCGCGCCCGTTGGCGGCGCACACTGGGTCGATCCATGAACGATCGATTGACAACGCGGATTGCCCTGGCGCGCGGCGACCTGGCCGACGCGCTGGAGCCGTTCGCGACTGCTGCGATGCGCGGTCAGTACGAGCTGCTGCTGGCAGAAGCCGAGCGTGCGGTCGTCCGGTTGTTCCCGGCCGCGCAGGCCCGTGTCATCGTCCGCACCGGTGGCGCCTGGCACGAGTGGTCAAAGCTGGAACACGGCAGCGAGGGGCCGGCCGTCGTGGCCCCGGTGGCAATAGACAATTGCGAGACGCCGCTGCGCACGCCGGCGTTCTTCTTTGCCCCGGTCGTGCCAGGCGCGCTCGGAATCCGCATCGACGGCGATGCGCCAGGCGTCGAAGAATCGAACGACCTCGCGTTGCTGCGGCGCTTCTTTGCGCTGGCGCTGCAGACCTGCGAGCGCCAGCGCGTGGCGGCGCAGAACCTCGACGAAGTGCAGTCGCTGCAGCGTGTGGCCACGCGCATGCTGCAGAGCCACGACCTCAGCGAGATCCTGCTGCTGATCACACAGGAGGCCAAGCGGCTGCTGTCGGCAGACATCTGCGGCGTGTTGCTGCGCGAGTCCGACCGCATCGTGATGCGCCGCTGCGTCGGCAACCGCTCGCCGGAGACAGCCACGCTGCAGATGGGGCCGGGCCAGGGCCTGGCCGGCCTGGTGCTCAAGCGTAGCGAGCCGGCCTCGGTCGAGGACTACATGGCCAGCGAGTCGATCAGCCGCGACTTCTTCCACCTCGCCGAAGCCGAGATGGTGCGCTCCGCGCTCGCGGCGCCGCTGATCGGCCGCAGCAACGTGATCGGTGTGCTCGAGGTCTGGCGCCGGCGCCCGTCGACGTTCACGCCATTGGACACGATGCGCCTGGTGGCGCTGTCGAACCTGGCGTCGATCGCCATCGAGAACGCCGAGCTGTACGCAGTGCAACACCGGATGGTCGACGAACTCGGCCGCGCGAACGAGGCGCTCAACCAGCGCTACGACATGGTTCGCAGCGTGTCGAGCCTGACCCAGAGCCTGATGCAGATGTTGTTGCAGGGTGTCGAGCTTCAGGGCATCACAGACGCTGCGGCAACATTTTTGAACACCGAGGTCGGCGTCGTCGACGAGCACCCCCATTGGATCGCGTGGAGCGGCGCCAGCGATGCCTCCGCGATTCTGGGGGAGGTGGTACGCGCGACGATGCCGGTGGGTGCCGCGAGCCGCCGTGCCGGTGTCGAGGCGTCGACGATTGCCGTGCAGGGCACCCGCTGGCGCGTGCAGCCGGTGGTTGTCGAAGGTGCGGCGGTCGCCTGGGTGCTAGGCCGCATCGTCGGCAACGGCGAGGCGCTGACTGAGCTGACGCTCGCCCAGGTCGCGATGGCCGCGGCGCTGCACCGGCTCGAACAGCGCGCGGCCAGCCGGGCGCGCTCGGAGACGATCGACGCGATCGTCTGGGACCTGTTGCGCGCCGACGATGCGGCGCGTGCCGCCGCGATCGACCGCGCCACCGACGTCAAGCTAAATCTCGACGGCCCGCTGCGCCTGTACCTTTGTGAGCTAGGCGCGACCGCGCTGGTCCCGACCGAGCGGTCCGGTTCGACTTTGCGCCAGCTCGTTGCCCGGACGGTCGGCAGCGTCGGCGGCGAGGGGCTGCGTGCGGTCGCGATGCAGGGCACGTCGATTGCGGTGTTGTGCGCCGACCAAGTCATCGACGACGCGGAGCGGTTCGCGCAGCGGCTGGTCATGCGTCTGAGCGAAGCGCTGGACGGCCGCCTCGTCGTCGTCGGCGGTAGTAGCCGCTGCCTCGCCGCCGGTGCCTTGAACCTTGCCTTTCGCGAGGCCCAGATCGCGCTCGACGTCTCGCGACAGATCGGGCGCTGCGGCGCAGTGGTCTACGACCGCGCAGGTGTGGTCGGCATGCTGCTCAGCCTGCGGCACGAGGTGGGGATGCGGCGATTCCTCGAGCTCAACCTCGGGCAGCTGCTTCTGGAAGAAGAAAAACACCGTGATTTGCTTCTGCAGACGATGCGCGTTTTCTTCGACGTCAATTGCTCGCACGAGGCCGCGTCACAACGACTCGGTGTCCACCGCAAGACGATCGCGCACCGCCTTGGCAAGATCTCCCAGCTGACCGGACTCGACCTGTCGACCCACGACGATCGGTTGGTGGCCGACCTGGCGCTCTACGTGCATCAAATGCTGGCAGATCGCACGGGGAAGACGGCTTGACCGGCTGTGTCGGCGGGGCCAGGCAAAGATAGGCAACGCAGTCGGCTTGCCCAGTTCGGTCTGGTCAGCGATGGCTTGGGAGTCTCAGGTCGAGCCGCCAGCGCATGCTCGACCGGTCTCCCGCAAGCGTCTATGCAACGGCGAGATCGCGCGGGGTAACTTTTGGGGTAACCCAGATCGATCGAATTCGCGAGATCAAGCGCTGGCGTGGCTTTGCGCGAGATGTTCAAGTGACCCGGCACACAAAAAGCCCGGTCACTTCTGAACGGGCTTTTTTCTTGGGTGTGCGAAACGCGGGTGTGCGTCGCTTCAAACCACCGTCACGCGCCCCGCAGGTTCATTCGTGATTTCACCCACCACTGCGGCCGCGTCGAAGCCGTGGCGCTTGAACAGCGCGAGCACGTCGCCTGCGGTCTCGGGGCTGCACGACACCAGCAGGCCGCCGCTGGTTTGCGGGTCGGTCAACAGGGCCTTGTCGGCTGCCGCAAAGCCTGCTGGCAGGTTGATGTCCATGCCGTAGCCCTCCCAGTTTCTTTCCGACGCACCCGTCACCATGCCCTGCGCCGCCAGTTCGCGCACGCCGGCCAGCAGCGGCACCTTGCTCCAGTTGATCTGCACGCCCAGCTTCGCGCCGCGCGCCAGTTCCAGCGTGTGGCCGGCCAGACCGAAGCCGGTGATGTCGGTCAGCGCATGCACCCCCGCCATGGCCGCCAGTTCGGCACCCGGCTTGTTCAGTTTGGTGGTGTTGGCGATCATCTGCCGATAGCCTTCGGCATCGAGCTTGTCTTTTTTCAGCGCGGCGCTCAGCACGCCCACGCCGATCGGTTTGCCCAGCACCAGCACGTCGCCGACCTGGGCGTCGGCGTTGCGCTTGACCTTGCTCGGGTGCACCAGGCCCAGCACGACCAAGCCGTAAATCGGCTCGACGGAATCGATGGTGTGACCGCCGGCGATGGGGATGCCGGCTTCCGCGCAGATGCTTTCGCCGCCCTTCAGGATCAGACCTATCGTTTCCAGCGGCAGCACGTTGATCGGCATGCCCACCAGGGCCAGCGCCATGATGGGTGTGCCGCCCATCGCGTAGACGTCGCTGATGGCGTTGGTGGCGGCAATGCGGCCGAAGTCGAACGGGTCGTCGACGATGGGCATGAAGAAGTCGGTGGTGGCGATCAGCGCCTGTTCGTCGTTCAGCTTGTAAACGGCGGCGTCGTCGGCGGTCTCGATGCCCACCAGCAACTCGGGCGGAATGAGCATGCTCTTGGTGCCCTTGAGGATTTCGCTGAGCACGCCCGGCGCGATCTTGCAGCCGCAGCCGCCGCCGTGCGACAGGGAGGTCAGGCGGACGGCTTTGTCTTGAGGCGCGTTCATGGGCAGGACTCCAGTGCAGTGGTGATGAGTTGGTTCAGGCGGCGCTCTTCTTCGGCCGGCTGGAACAGGGGTGCGCGGGCAGCGGTCTGGTCGCGCAACCGGTGCAGGAAACCGGCGTCGTCGCGGCTTCGTTCAATCAGACCGGCGAGGGCCGCATCATCGCCCAAGTCGAAATACCCCGCATGGCCAGTGCCGAGCATGCCGACGTTGCCGGAAATGCGTGAGGCCAGCACGGCGCACCCGCTTTGCGCCGCCTCCAGGATCACATGCGCACCGCCCTCCATCCGGCTGGTGCTGACCAGCAGTTGTGAGCGCTTGATGTATTGCCGCGTGGTGGCATGCGGCAACGCGCCCAGCCAATGGAACTGCGGACAGCTGCGTTGCGTGCGTTCGGCTGCCTTGCGCAGGACCGGCTCCAGCGCGTCGCCGATCAGCTCGAAGTGGATGTCGGCGCGCTGTGCCAGCCGGCCTGCCGCGCGCATGAAGGTCAGCGGGTCTTTCTCGTCCCGCAGGTGACCGACGCTGATGACCTTCAACGACTTTGCAGGCACCGGCGCCGGCTTCAGCGCGCGCGCCGACTGGTAAATCACCACGGCCTTGTTTCGCACGGCCTCCGGCAGCTCCTGCATGCCTTCGCTTTGCAGCACCACCAGGTGGGTGGCGAACTGCAGCGACGCCTGCGCAGCGGGGTCGGCGTGGATGTCGCGGTACAAATCGGTGCCGGTCAGCACCACGATGCAGGCGCGACCGGGATGGGTCTGCGCGAAGCGTGCGATCGAGTCGGCCGAGCGCCTGGCATGCAATGCAATCAGTGCCTCGCAGGGCTGCCCGTTCCACGCCGAGGCGATCCCGGTGCGACAATTATTCGACAGCATGTGCGCCCAGCGCGACGCGGTTTGCCAGTTGCCGTTGTTGGCCGACGCCAGCGCCGGGCTGACGATCAGTACGCGGGGCCGCGCGGCGCCTGACCTGGAAGGAATCTGAGCCTTGCTCGACATCGAAGCACCCAATGTGAATTCAGCGCGCATGCGGCATGCCGGCAAGGGCTTGCTGTCGCTCGCCCTGATGGACGCGCGGAATCATACGTTGCGCTGGCTGGCGGTTTACGAAGAAGCGCTGGCGGCGAAACAGTTCGTCGTGCCGCTGGTTCCCGAACTGAATCCACCGCTGTGGGAGCTGGGACACCTGGGATGGTTTCAGGAATGGTGGATCGCCCGCAACGTGCAGCGCCAGCGCGGCGCGAGCTGCGACCCCACGCTCACCAGGCTGGCGTCGGTCGAGCACCACGCCGACCGCTGGTACGACTCGAGCACGGTGCCGCACGACGCCCGCTGGCAGCTCGACCTGCCGGATCTGCTGACCACCAAGCAGTACCTCGCCGACACCATGGACGTGACGCTGGAATTGCTCGAAGGCAGCGACGAGACCGACGACGCGCTCTATTTCTACCGGCTCGCGTTGTTCCATGAAGACATGCATGGCGAGGCCCTCGCCAGCATGGCGCAAACGCTGGGCATGGCGGTGCCGAACGCGAAAGAGCTGATGCAGTCGCCCGCGTCATGTCCGCCACGCGAGCCGCTGCTGTTCCCGGCCACGCGCTGGTCGCTGGGGTCGGGGCAGGGCGGGTTCGTGTTCGACAACGAAAAGTGGGCGCACGACGTCGCGGTGCCCGAGTTCGAGATCGACGCGCAGGCCGTCACCTGGGCGCAGTACAGCGAGTTCGTCGAAGACGGCGGCTACGACGAAGAACGGTTCTGGTCGGCCGCCGGCTGGGCCTGGTTGCAGGCCGGCGAGAGGCGCACGCCGCGCCATGTCGACCAGATGCGCCAAGGCGTGCTGCAACAGCGTTTCGGCAGGCTGGCGCGGGTGCCGATGTCGCAAGCTGCGGTGCACGTCAGCTGTCACGAAGCCGAGGCCTGGTGCCGCTGGGCCGACCGCCGCCTGCCTACCGAAGTGGAGTGGGAAGTGGCGGCGCACCAGGGCGCGTCGCGCGGCTTTCGATGGGGCGATGTGTGGGAGTGGACGGCCAGCAGCTTCCGGCCGTATCCGGGCTTCAGCGCCGACCCGTATCTGGACTACTCGAAGCCCTGGTTCGGCAACCACCGCGTGCTGCGCGGCGCGTCGTTCGCCACCCGTGCCCGCATGCGCAGCGCGAAATACCGCAACTTCTACCTGCCCTGGCGAGACGACATCTTCAGCGGCTTTCGCAGCTGCGCGGCGTAAGGCCGACCGCCACAGCGCGCATTACAGCGTGGCGAGGTAGTGCGCGAGGTTCTCGATGTCCTGGTCGCTCAACGTGTTCGAGACGCTGGTCATGCTGCCGGCGTCGTTGGTGCGCTTGCGGGCCTTGAAGTCGGTCAGTTGCTTGAGCACGTAGTCGTACTGCTGGCCGGCCACGCGGGGGATCTCGTTCTGTCCGGCAAAGCCGCCCAGGTGGCACATGGTGCACAGGGTTTCATCGGCCTTCAGCTTGCCGAGCTTCGCCTTCTCGGGGTCGGGCGTGAAAGCTTGCGGCGCCTGCTTCTGCTTCGAGAAATAGTCGGACAACTCGCGCATGTCGTCGCGCGTCAGGTTGGCCGCCATCGGCCTCATCAGCTCGTTCGTGCGTCGCCCTTCCTGGTAGTCGCGCAGCTGCAGGTACATGTAGCGCGATGTCTGGCCCGCCAGCACCGGAAACTGCGCCTGCACCGAGCGACCGCCGGGGCCGTGACAGGCCGTGCACACCTCGGCCTTGGCAGGCGCTTCGACGGCAGCGCTGGCGGTCTGCGCCTGCACCACCGTGCTGTGCCAGGCCAGCACCGCGAAGGCCAGCCACGCGGACCGCGACATGCCGTGGAGAAGTCGTTTTGCAGTCATCAGCCATCATCGATGAAAAGCCCTGGCAGCACGGGCTGCCAGGGCTTTGGTTTGGGGTCAACGACCTGGTAAGCCGAGTGCGCGGGCGTTCAAGGCAGCGCGAACACGATCACCGAATTGCCGCGCTTGAAGTCGAGCTGCGTGTTGCCGCCGGCGGCCACCGCCACGTACTGCTTGCCGTCCGCCATGTACGACACCGCCGGCGCGTTCACGCCCGCGCCGCACTGGTATTGCCACAGCATCTTGCCGGTCTTGGCGTCGAAGGCGCGGAACAGGCCGTTGCCTTCGCCGTTGAACACCAGGTCGCCGGCGGTGGCCAGCACCCCGCCGATCAGCGGCTGGTCGGTGTCGAACTTCCAGGCCATCTTGCCGGTGTCGAGGTTCACCGCCGCCAGGCGTCCCCATTGCTTTTCAGTGGCGATCACCTTGAAGGCGCCGCCCAGCCACAGCTTGCCGCCGGGGTACTTGGCCTCTTCGACGTGGTAGGTCATGGGCTGGTGCAGGTTGGCGGCGTAGGCCAGACGGTGGGTCGGGTTGACGGCCATCGGGCTCCACTCGACGCCGCCGTTCGCGCCTGGCAACATGCGCGCGCCGTTCTTGGTCGGCAGCACCCACATGTTCTCTTGCGGCACCATCGCCTCGCTGTGGCGAATCAGTTCGCCGGTGGCGCGGTCGTGCACGTAGACGTGGCCGGTTTTGCCACCGTGGATCGCGACCTTGCGCATCTTGCCGTCCTTGCCTGCCGCCTCGGTCAGGATGACGGGCGACACCGCGTCCAGGTCCCACACGTCGTGGGCGATGTACTGGTAGTGCCACTTGTAGGCGCCGGTGTTCAGGTCGACCGCGATGATGGAGTTGGTGTACAGGTTGTCGCCCGGCCGTTCGGCGCCGTACAGGTCGGGGCTGGGGTTGCCGGCCACGAAGAACGCGGTGTTCGTTTCGCGGTCGACCGCCGGCGCCATCCACACACCGCCGCCCAGCGTTTTGTAGAAGTCTCCGCCCTTGTCGGCGAGCTGCTTCTTTTCGGCCGCGATGTCGCGCAGCATGTTGCGGTTGGTGGCGTCGTTGACGGCCCAGACGCCTTCATGGCCCTTTTCGGGGATGGTGTGGAAGGTCCACAGCAGCTTGCCGTCGTTGGCGTCGAAGGCTTTCACGAAGCCGCGCACCCCGTACTCGCCGCCGTTGGTGCCGATCAGCACCTTGCCGTTGACGGCCACCGGCGCCATGGTTTCCGAGTAACCCAGTTCAGGATCGGCGATTTGCGTGGCCCACAGCAGCTTGCCGGTCTTGGCGTCGAGCGAGACCAGCCGCGCGTCCAGCGTGCCCATGTAGAGCTTGTCGCCCATGATCGCCACGCCGCGGTTGTTGGGGCCGCAGCAGTAGGTGGTCACCGCGCCCATCTTGTGCTTGTAGTGCCAGAACTCTTGTCCGGTCACCGCGTCGAGCGCGTACACGTGGTTGTACGAGGTGGTGATGTACATGATGCCGTCGACCACGATGGGCGCCGTTTCCATCGACTCCAGCACCTCGGTCTGGAACATGAAGGCCGGCTTCAGCTTGGCGACGTTCCCGGTGTTGATCTGGCTCGCGGGGTAGTAGCGCGTCTGCTCGTAATTCATGTTCGAGTGCAGGAAGTTCGCGCTGTCCTTGCCGGCGTCGTTGAGCCGGTCTTGCGAGACGGAAATGCTCTTCGGAACCGGCTGGCCGGTGGCCGTGGCCTGCCCCGTAATCTCAGCCTGACCCCAAACGGCCTGGCTGCTCAGCGTGCCTGCGGCCGCCAAGCCGGCCAAGAAAACGCGACCGAGATTCGAGCGAATTTTGTGCATGACATGTCCTTTGATGTGTTCTGCTGATGACCGTGTAGCGTGGACGGCAGGTGCACTTGCCGCGCAAGTCAACGAGCCGCTCGGCTCATCGCAGCAACTACCAACAGCCAGGCTGCGAACAGGTCGGGAAGCATGTTTCCGCGATCGGAGCCTAATCAGTTTCGCGATAAATTGCATCCTTCTCTTCCCTGACGCGGCGCGGCCGTCGCGCCCTCTCAAAAGGCAGCGTATGACCATTCGCTTTTCTCTCGACCAACTCCGCCGCTGCCTGCATGCGCTGGTGGCGGTGCTGGCCGTGCACGCATTTCAGGCCAGCGCACAGACGCCGTCCAACCTGACGCTCAACGCCCAACTGCTGCTGGCCGCGCGCCAGAACGATCTGCCGCAGGTCGAGCGCGTGCTGTCGCAAGGCGCGGCGCCCAATTCGCGCAACCGGATGGGCAAGACGCCACTGTTGATGGCCTGCGAGAAAGGCAACCTGGCGCTGGCCAGCCGCATGCTCGGTGCCGGTGCCGACGTGAACCTGCCGTCGCTGGAACGCGTTACGCCGCTGATGGCCGCCAGCTACATCGGCCACGCGCCGCTTGTCGGTCTGCTGTTGAAAGCGGGCGCGCAGACTGCACCGCTGGACCAGATGAACAAGCCGGCCATGGTCTATGCGGCCGGGCAGGGCCACGCGGCGGTGATCGCGTTGCTGCTGGCGGCTGGCGTCGACGCGAATGCGCCGCACGAGCACGCGCTGACGGCGCTGATGTGGGCGGCCGGGCAAGGCCATGCCGAGGTGGTGCAACTGCTGTTGTCCCAAGGTGCGCGCGCCGACCTGCGTGACGACCGCGGCCAGACCGCGCTCGACATGGCGCGCTCCGGCGGGCACGCTGCCGCCGCAGCCCTGTTGTCGGCGCCGCCCTGAGCCGCTGACACATGGGCGATTTCTCGCAGAGCGTCGCCACCGCGATAGAACTGATCCGCCATGCCGATGCGGCGCTGTTGCGCACCGTGCTGCTGTCGCTGGGTGTCAGCGGCGCGGCCTGCGCCTTCGCGGGCGTGTTCGGGCTGCTCGGTGGCGCCTGGCTGGCGGTGGCGCGCTTCCCCGGCCATCGGCTGCTGGTGCTGCTGCTCAACACGCTGCTCGCATTGCCATCGGTCGTCGTCGGGTTGACGGTCTACCTGCTGCTGTCGCGCAGCGGGCCGCTCGGCGCCTGGGGCATTTTGTTCACGCCGGCCGCGATGGTGATCGCGCAAACCCTGCTGGTGCTGCCCATCGTGGCGGCGCTGTCACGCCAGTTGGTGGCCGACAGCCTGCGCGACGGCGGCGACCAGTTGCGCTCGATGGGCGCCGGCCCGCTGACCTGCGCCCTGCTGATGCTGCTGCACGACCGCTGGGCGGTGGTCACCGTGCTGCTGACGGCTTTCGGCCGCGCGATTTCTGAAGTCGGCGCGGTGATGATCGTCGGCGGCAACATCGACGGCCTGACCCGCGTCATGACCACCGCCATTGCGCTGGAAACCAGCAAGGGCGACCTGCCGCTGGCCATGGCGCTGGGGCTGGTGCTGCTGGCGGTGGTGGGCATGATCAACCTCGGCATCGGCATGGCGCGCCGTGGCCAAGGCTCGGCGTTGGCGGGCGTGCGGTGAGCGATCACGGCGAGCGCGTTGCTGTGCCGACCGGGTCGCCGCCGGTGCTGGTGCCGCTGCTGGTGCCGCCGCTGGTGCCGCCGCTGGTGCGTCTGCGCGATGCGTCGGTGCGCTTCGGCGCGGTGCAGGCGCTGCAGCACGTGAGCCTGGAGGTGAACGCGGGCGAATTCATCGCCCTGGTCGGCGCCAACGGCTCGGGCAAGACCACCTTGCTGCGCCTGTTGCACGGCATGCTGGCGCACGGCGGCAGCCGCGAGGCCGGTGACGTCAGCGCGACCCAGGTGATGGTGTTTCAGAAGCCGTTCGTGCTGCGCCTGTCGGTCTGGAACAACCTGCAGATCGCGCTGTGGCTGGCGCGCGTGCCACGCGCGCAACGCAGTGCGCGCGCCGAGCAGGCACTGCGCCGCGTCGGCCTGCTCGACCTGCGCCAGCGCCCGGCGCGCGCCTTGTCTGGCGGCCAGCAGCAGCGGCTTGCGCTGGCCCGCGCCTGGGCGGTGCAACCGCGCCTGCTGTTCCTCGACGAACCGACCGCCAGCCTGGACCCGTCGGCCAAGAAAGAAGTCGAGGCGGTGCTCGAAGGTTTTGCCGCCGACGGAATGACCCTGGTGATGAGCACCCACAACCTCGGCCAGGCCAAGCGAATGGCCGGTCGTGTGATCTACCTGGAGCAAGGCCAGGTGCTGCTCGACCAGCCGACCGCGCTGTTCTTCAGCGACCATGGCGCGGGCGCGGCGGCGCAGTTTCTGAAAGGCGAGCAGCGCTGGACGCCGGGTTGAATCGCCATCGTGTTCGCCGCCGAGTGCGGCGGTGTTCCATTTCGACACGTCGCACGACTGTCATCCAACGGCCGACTTCGCCGCCACGGCGGTCACGAGGCGGCCAATTGCCAGACTAGGGTAAGTCTGTGCTTTCCGGTCGGGGCGGGCCGACAGAAGAATGCGGGCTGAAGCAATGTGTTCGCCGTGGGCGAGCGCAAGGTCGCACAACCCGCCAGGAGCCCCCGTGAACATCCCCCTTCAACTCTCCGTCAACGGCAAGGCCGTCAAGACCAGTGTCGACCCCCGCACCTTGCTGGTTCAGCTGATCCGCGAGGAACTTCAACTCACCGGCACCCACGTCGGCTGCGACACCGCGCAGTGTGGCGCCTGCACGGTGCACTTGAACGGTCAGGCGGTGAAGTCGTGTTCGATGCTCGCGCTGCAAGCGCAGGGCGGCAGCGTCACCACCATCGAAGGTCTCAGCCAGAACGGCGAGATGCACCCGATGCAGACCGCCTTTCGTGCCTGCCACGGCCTGCAGTGCGGTTTCTGCACCACCGGCATGGTGATGTCGTCGGTGCAATTGCTGAAAGACAAACCGAACGCCTCCGAGGAAGAAATTCGGGAGGGCCTGGACGGCAACATCTGCCGCTGCACCGGCTACCAGAACATCGTCAAGTCGATCCAGCATTGCCAGGCCGGACAGCAGGCCTCCTCGACCATCACCGCTTGATTCGCAGTCTGAATCGACGTTCAACCCTCAGGAGCCAGCCATGACCGACATGTCGCAACCCCCCGTCAGCCCCATCGGCCAGCCTTTGCTGCGCCGCGAAGACCAGCGCTTCCTGACCGGCGCAGGCCAGTACACCGACGACGTGGTGATGCCACGCCAGACCTACGCCGTGTTT
>JANNBZ010000423.1:0-3134 GCA_031386065.1 Burkholderiales bacterium | reverse complement strand
GTCGAGCAGGTCGAACTGGAAGCCGGCCAGCTTCGCGCTGAACTCGGCATCGCCGATGAAGCCGCCGCTGGCGGTTTCGGCCAGGCGCGCAAGCGTGGCGCTGCGCTCGTCCGACGGCGGGTGGGTGGCGAACATCACGTTGACCTTGGTCGGGTCGCCAGCCGGTGCGCCAGCCAGTTCGGCCCGCAGGTTGTCCCACACCTTGCTGGCTTCGCGCGGGTCGTAGCCAGCCTCGCGCATCAGGGTGATGCTGATGGAATCGGCCTCGCGCTCCTGGTCGCGCGAGAACCCCAGCCCGCCGGCGATGGCGGCGAGCTGACCGACCAGACCGACCACCCCGAACGCAGCCATGAACGTCGCAAACGCCATGCGTGCCTTCGCGTCGCGCAGCCGGTCCAGCGTGTGCCGCTGCATGTAGTGGCCGATCTCGTGCGCCAGCACACCGGCCAGCTGCGCTTCGTTGTCGACCCGCAGCAGCAGGCCGCTCCACACCTGCAGCATGCCGTTGGGCGCCATGCTCGCATTGAAGAACGGCGTGCGCACCGGGTAGACACGGACATCGGCGCAGTGCGCGCCGGCCAGCTTGCAGGCAATGCCTTGCAGGTAGTCGCGCAGTGCAGCGTCGCGCATCATGAAGGGGCTGCGGCGCAGGCGGATTTCTTCGCGGTCCATCATGGCCCACAGGCCACCTTCATCGCTGCCGAGGTCGGGCTTCAAGAATGGAGCCGGCGCCAGCCAGTTGCCCTGGCGGCCGGACTGGGCCCAGGCGCTGCCCGCCCACAAACCCGCGCATTGCGCGCAGCCGGCCGCCAACCACTGGCGGCGTTTCATTGCACCGTCGGAAAGCCCGCCAGCAGCGCCTCGATCGACTCCGCCGCCTCTGGGCCCTCGCGCAGGTCACCACTGCCTCGTTGAAGCCGGTTGAACCACATCACGTTACCGGTTTCCAGGTCGACCAGGGAGGCGTAGCCGGTTTGAACGCCACCGCTCAGTCCGACGCCGAGCAGGGCCATCGCGACCATCGCGGCCTTGCGCTCGGCACTGGCATAGCTGTCACGAACCCAGACGAACAACGCGTAGCGCGCACCGGTCTTGGCCTGCAGCGGCTTCATGCTGTCGGCAAAAGACCAGTCGAGTCGACCGTCCTTGGTCGGCAGCGCCCACATGCCGCCGAGGCCATGGTGAAGTGCGATCGACCGCGCCACGGCCGCGTGCAGGCCGACCTGCTCAGCGAATTCATCGGCCGCCAGTTCGTCCATCGTGGTCGCGTTGAGGCCGATCTTCGAGGTCTTGGCGGCCACGGCGGTCTTCATGTGACCGAGCGCGGCGGCCGTCCAGTCTGCCTTGGGCTCGGCCACGCCGCCACCGGACAGCGAGAACAGTTCCACGTCGACCGGCATCACCACCACCTTCGATGCCTTCGACAACTGCGCGAAGCCGGGCGCCAGATTCTTGGAAGGTGCAGGCTGCGCGTGCGTCAAGCCGGTGTGGGACAGCAGGCCGATGACGAGCGCGCTGCTGGCGAGCGCCTGCGTCAGCAGGGAGCGCGGTGACGCTATGGGGGTGAACAACATGTGAAGAGCTCCCTGAAGGCGCCTGCGGGCCGATCTGCCGTGGCGCCATTTGTCGTGTGAATGGCCGCGAAATCTACCATCGGGCGCACGACGGATTCACCCAGATTCACCCTGGGGCCGATCGACTGCATGACAAATTCGCGCGCAGGGCAATGACAGCCCGCTGGCGCTCAATGTTCGACCGGCCCTCAGCCGCGCTGCGCCGGCAACAGCGCGCGAAGGCCGGCCAGCGCCAGCAGCGCGAACAGCCCCAGGCTCCAGAAATCGTAGGGCACACCGAGCAGGTTGACGGCTGCATCGACGCAGTTTGCAGTGGCCAGAAAAACGGCCGGCAGCAGGCTGTCGAGCTTCAGTGCGCTGATGATCTTGTCGGCCAGCGTCAGGTTGCACGACGCCGACGCGGCGGCCTGAAAGTGCTGCCACAGCGCGGCGGCCACGCCGCTCAGGCTGAGCAGCAGCACCAACCCGCCGGCCAGCACCCGGCCGGCTCCGGCGCGCCACATCCAGCCGATCAGCGCGGCCAGCGCGATGGCGCAGAAGATGGCCCGCTGCAGCACGCACCAGGGGCAGGGCTGCATGTCGAACCCATGCTGCGAAATCAGCGCCGCCACCACGGCAGCCGCGCTGACCGCGGCGATCGCGGCGAACCAGCGCCCGGTGGCGCGCGTCATCGCAGTTCGGCGATGAGTTCGATCTCGACGCAGGCGCCGAGCGGGATCTGCGCCACGCCGAAGGCGCTGCGTGCGTGCGCGCCGGCAGCGCCGAACACCTCGCCCAGCAACTCCGAGCAGCCATTGGTCACCAGGTGCTGCTCGGTGAAGTCGGCGCTGCTGTTGACCAGGCTCATCACCTTCACGATGCGGGCCACCTGGTTCAGGTCACCCACCGCAGCGTGCAGCGTACCCATCAGGTCGATCGCCACGGCGCGGGCCGCCAGCTTGGCAGTGGCGGTGTCCATGTCGCGCCCGAGCTGGCCGACCCAGGGCTTGCCGTCGCGCTTGGCGATGTGGCCGGACAAGAACACGAGATTGCCGCTGCGCACGAAAGGCACATAAGCGGCGGCCGGAGTCGAGACGGGTGGCAACTCGATGCCCAGGGTTTTCAAACGGTCGTAGACAGACATGGCGTGGCGTCGAAGCAGAGTGTTTTTGAATCCTACACTGCGGGCATGCAGGGCACGCACCACGGATGGCGCCTCACCGCGCTGGCCATGGCCTGGCTGATCGGTGTGGCGCTGCAGTTGCAGGAACGTGCACTGATGCCGGCGTGGTGCTACCTGGCGCTTGGCCTGCTCGGCCTGCTTTGCATCGTGGCCGCAGTGCGCAGTGCGCGCCTCTTTGTCGCTGCGCTGCTGGGCTTGGTGCTGTTGGGTTTCAGTGCCACCGGTGGCCGAGCGGCCGAGCGGCTGTCCGACACCTTGACGCCGCAGCTGGAAGGGCGCGACCTGGTGGTCACCGGGGTGGTCGCCAGCCTGCCGCAGCGGTCGAGCGCGGGGCTGCGGTTTTCGTTCGATATCGAGCAGGCCAGCGTGGGCGCCGATGTGGTGACGACGCTGCCGGC
>JANNBZ010000379.1:0-5579 GCA_031386065.1 Burkholderiales bacterium | reverse complement strand
CTGAAGCGCGCGCTGAACGATGCCTTGCGCCAAGTGAGCGACTTGAAGCCCAAGGAACTGGTGCAGCGCCGTTATGACCGCCTGCAAAGCTACGGCCGATTCAACGACACCACCGACCGCTGATCTCGGTGTGAATCCGCGCTGTGTTGCGGTGGCCTTCAGTGGCGGCCGCGACTCCACCGCGCTGCTGCACGCCACAGCCAACCAGGCTGCCGAGAACGGCATGACGGTGGTCGCTTTGCATGTCAACCATGGTCTGAGCGCACACGCCGACGCGTGGCAGCGGCAGTGCCAGGCGCTGTGCGAAGCGTGGGCGGCGCTGGGTTGGCCGTTGACCTTTGTCGGCCAGCGCCTGCGGGCCCGGCCCGCCAAGGGCGACAGCGTCGAGGCCTGGGCACGGCAGGCGCGCTACCGGGCGCTGCGCAGCATGGCGCTGGCGCAGGGCGCCGGCATGGTGCTGCTGGCACAGCACCGCCGCGACCAGGCCGAAACTGTGCTGCTGCAGGCGCTGCGCGGTGCCGGCACGGCCGGGCTGGCGGGCATGCCGCGCTGCGTGGAGCGCGGTGGTCTGACCTGGGCGCGACCGTGGCTCGACCTGCCGCGCGAGGCCATCGATCACTACGTGCGACAGCATCGGCTGCAACCCATCGAAGACGAAAGCAACGCCGACCCGCGCTTCGCCCGCAATCGCTTGCGGCTCGCCGTCTGGCCTGCGCTGGTCGATGCGTTCCCGCAGGCCGAAGTGGCGCTGGCCGGCACCGCAAGGTGGGCGCAAGAGGCGAGCCAGTGCCTGCGCGATCTGGCCGCCATCGACCTCGCCGCCGCCGGTTCGCCCACCGGCCTGAACCTGCGCGTGTGGCAGCTGCTCTCGCTGCCCCGCCGCAGCAACGCGCTGCGCACCTGGTTGGCGCAGCAGATGGGCGCTGCGGCCGAGGCCAGCCTGGTCACGCGTCTGCTGGCGGAATTGCCTGCAGTGGGACCGGCGACCTGGCAGACGGCAGGCGGTTCGCTGCGGCGATATCGCGGTGTGCTCCGCTTCGTGCGGATGGGCGGCGCACGCACCCAGACGAACGTACGTGAAGCCACCTTGAGCGTGCGCCGTGCCGGCACCCATCGCCTGCCCGGTTGGGGCGGCAGCCTGATCGTCACGCGCGTCAAGCAAGGAGGTGTTTCGCTGGCCTGGCTGGGTCATGTTGAACTGAAGGCGCGTGCAGGGGCCGAGCAGTTCCAGGCCGGACTGCTGCGGCCGCCGCGCAGCCTGAAAAAGCAATTCCAGGCCGCTGCAGTGCCCGCATGGCAGCGCGTCGGCCCGCTGCTGTTCAGCGGGGGGCATCTGCTGTTCGTGCCGGGCCTGGGCATCGATGCGCGGGTCGTCGCGTTGCCGGGACAGCCGCAGGTGACGCTTCGCTGGGAGCGCAATGCGGCGGGCTGACAGTCGCCCCCAAAAAGTGGCCCGCGCGCCACGGCTAAAATGCGCGGTTTGCGTCGGCAGTCAGGCGACGTGAATGCATTCTGCGCAACATCGTCCGGCTCGATTCCCATGGCACTCATCGTTCACAAGTACGGCGGCACCTCGATGGGCTCGCCCGAGCGCATCCGCAACGTCGCCAAGCGCGTGGCCAAGTGGGCGCGCGCCGGCCATCAGATGGTGGTCGTGCCGTCCGCGATGAGTGGCGAGACCAATCGGCTGCTCGGCCTGGCGAAGGAACTGTCGCCCCAGCACACCACGCCTGAGCTGTTGCGCGAGCTGGACATGATCGCCGCCACCGGCGAGCAGGTCTCGGTCGGACTGCTGGCCATCGCGCTGCAGGCCGAAGGCATGCCCGCGGTCAGCTACGCCGGCTGGCAGGTGGCGGTTGCCACCGACAGCGCACACACCAAGGCGCGCATCCAGAGCATCGACGACGAGCGGGTTCGGGCCGACCTGGCAGCCGGCAAGGTCGTCATCATCACCGGCTTCCAGGGTGTCGATGGCAACCGCAACATCACCACGCTGGGGCGTGGCGGCTCCGACACTTCGGCGGTGGCGGTGGCGGCCGCATTGAAGGCCGCCGAATGCCTGATCTACACCGATGTGGACGGTGTCTACACCACCGACCCACGCATCGTGCCGGAAGCTCGCCGGCTCAGCACCATCAGCTTCGAAGAGATGCTCGAGATGGCCAGCATGGGCGCCAAGGTGCTGCAAATTCGCTCGGTCGAATTCGCGGGCAAGTACCGCGTTCCTTTGCGCGTGCTGTCCAGCTTCACGCCGTGGGACATCGACATTGCCGAAGAAGCCCAGTCAGGCACCCTGATCACTTTTGAGGAAGACGAAAAAATGGAACAAGCCGTTGTGTCCGGCATCGCGTTCAACCGCGACGAAGCCAAGATCAGTTTGCTGGGCGTGCCCGACAAACCGGGCATCGCCTTCCAAATTTTGGGACCGGTGGCCGATGCGAACATCGATGTCGACGTGATCATCCAGAACGTGTCGCACGAGGGCAAGACCGACTTCTCGTTCACTGTGCACCGCAGTGACTACGCGCGCACCGTCGAGTTGCTGAAGACCGTGGTACTTCCGAAAACCGGCAGCGCCGAATTGACTGGCGACACCAAGATCTGCAAGGTCAGCATCGTGGGAATCGGCATGCGTTCCCATGTGGGCGTGGCGAGCCGGATGTTCAGCACGCTGAGCGACGAAGGCATCAACATCCAGATGATCACCACCAGTGAAATCAAGACCAGCGTGGTGATCGACGAGAAGTACATGGAGCTCGCGGTTCGCGCCCTGCACAAGGCCTTCGGCCTGGAGCAGCCAGCGGCCTGACAGCTCACTCAGTGGGGTTAGAATTCGGGCTGTTTTATGGAGCTGTGACCGAGTGGCCGAAGGTGCTCCCCTGCTAAGGGAGTAAGTGGGCAAAACCTGCTTCGAGGGTTCGAATCCCTCCGGCTCCGCCAAGAGATATTTACTAACGTCTCACCACGTTTCAAAACCCGGATGAATCTCAGTGTTCATGCGGGTTTTGGCTTTCTGAGCATCGCACATCGCTTCTTGGCAACCCCGTGTCAGCGACGCGCCACAGCATCTCGACACCTGCCGACCGCGGGTGAACGAACTCAGGCCGGCGGCGTCCAGAAATGCGGCAGCAGTTCCTCGATGCACGCGCTCTGGGAGTCCCTACGACCGATATGAGGCCCGCGCGAATCAAGCAGCCACGCTGCTGGAAAGGCTTGCAAAGTTCGGCGGACTGGTGCAGGGCGGCGGGAGTATTGGCGAACATCTTGAGGCAGCACCTCACGTGCCCGGCCCTGCAAAGCCAAGCCAACACGCCGCTTGCGAGCATATTTTTTGGTGGCGGTCCGGGCGCGATAGGCCAGCTTGTCATTCGAGACGGCGGCGATGCGCCGCGAGAGATGCGCGAGAAGCCTGCGCGATGTTCAAGTGTCCACATTGGATATGGGACGCGTCACATCCGGCGTCTCGTATCGGCCTCCCGACCGAACAACGAAAAAGGCCCCTGCATCGCTGCAAGGCCTTGTTTTCATTCGGCCTTTTATGGCTCCCCGACCTGGGCTCGAACCAGGGACCTACGGATTAACAGTCGCGCTACAGCGTGTTTTCTGGGACTTCCTGGGATTTATTGGGACGGTTAAAAACCATTACGAATCAATAGGTTACGCTGTTTTTGTTGTTCCAAGCGGTCCCGATCGATAGCATTCGAGCTCAGGATTTTCCGGACACCAGCCGGACACGGAACAGCCAGATGCCGATCTTGACGGTCAGAGCCATCGAAGCGCACAAGCCTCGTGCACAGCCCTACAAGCTGACGCTTGACCGCGGCCTGCAATTGCGCATCGCACCGGACGGCATCCGCACGCTGCTCGTTCGCTACGTCGTCAAGGGCTCGGAGGTCGAGCGCCAGCATCGGCTGCCGCAGGCGTACGGCGAGGGACCTGGCCAGATGAAGCTCGCCGCCGCCTGCGCCGCCGCCGCTCGAATCCGGGCACTTGCGCGCGATGGTGTGGACTGGCCGGCGCAGGAGGAGGCGCGCCTTCGGGCCGAAGCTGTGGCACGTGAGGTGGTCGAGCGCCAGGAAGGCCTGACGCTCGCGAAGGCGCTGCGCGAGTACGTGGAGAAGAAGCGGCGCGCCAAGGACGGGCTGCCGTTGAAGACCCGTACACGCAACGACTACTTGGCCATGCTCAATCCCGGGAAGACATCGAAGGCCGGCAAGAAATTCATCGATGGCGAGCTCTATCCGCTGGCCGACAAGATGCTGTCGAGGATCACGGCAGACGACATCCGTGGCATCTATACCGCGCAGCTGAAGTACTCATTGCGACAGGCCGTCTATGCGATGCAGGTCATGCGTGCGGTGTTGCGCTGGCACGGGGTCATCATCCCCGACAACCCGCTGGGCCGCGACACGGCGGGCCGCGACCGGATCATTCTGGCTCCGGCGAAGGGCAACCCGGCGCCCATCCAGCCGGAAAGGCTCGGAGCCTGGTGGCGAGCCGCTTGCGTTGCACCCTCCAAAGTCGCGGCCGACTACTACCGCTTTCAACTGTTGACGGGCTGCCGAGGTGGAGAGATCCATGGCAACAAGCGGCACGACTACCCGCCGATCAAGGTCAGCGATGTCGATCTTGAGGGCGGCAAGATCGTACTGCGAGACACCAAGAATCGGAGCGATCACAAGCTGCTCTTGTCCAAGCAGGCGCTGGAGATCGCGGAGCGCAACTGTCAGGACAGGAAGCCCGATGCCGCCTTGTTCCCGATCGTCGATGCGCGCAAGACCCTGGCCTGGATAAACGCGCAAGCCGGCACCAAGGTGCAGGGGCATGGGTTGCGCGCGACGTTCGCCAGCATTGCCGAGGAGCTCGTCTCCGGTGGCGTCCTGAAGCGGATGATGAACCACGCCGTTGGTGGCGACGTGACATTGGGGCACTACGTGGGCAAGAGCGAAACGCAGCTGCGGGCCGGATGGCAGACAGTGGCGGACTTCATTGAAACTGCTTCGGCGAAGGTGGCGAAGGTGGCGCAGGCGGCGCAGGTGGTACCGGCACATTCAGCGGAGTTGAAGGGGCGGACCCGGCGCGTTGGCACTAAGCCGAGAGCTGTACTGAGCCAGCGAGCCTCTCGGAACTCGTCCCGCCCGGCAGCCACGCGCCCGGTTCCTTGACAATATCCGAACGGGTATAATTTGTGGGCGAATCGCGGCGACCGCTTTTTTGGGAAGGCTCCTCGAAGAAAGACTTCAAGGAGTTCCCCGTTCCCGTCCAGAAGGACATGGGTGTCGCACTGTTCATCGCCCAGCTGGGTCGAACGGCGGCTTCGGCCAAGCCGTGGAAGGGACTGGGTTCCGGGGTGTATGAGCTGGTTGAGGACCATCGCGGCGACACGTTCCGCGCGGTCTACGTCGTGCAAGTGGCCGATGCGGTGCATGTGCTGCACGCGTTTCAGAAGAAATCCAAGACCGGCATCGCGACGCCGCAGGCGGATGTTGAGCTGGTCGAGAAGCGATTGAAGGCAGTGCTCGCCCGTTACGGGCTTGGCCGGAGGTAGCCATGGAAAGCAAGCGTAGTCAGAAGGGTAC
>JANNBZ010000350.1:0-18453 GCA_031386065.1 Burkholderiales bacterium | reverse complement strand
GAGCACGGCATCGGCATCACCAAGCTCGAATTCCTGACCGACGCCGAGATGGTCGACTTCACGGCCTACAAGGCGAAGGTCGATCCGGAAGGCCGCTTCAACAAGGGCAAGTTGCTGCGCAGTTCAGACGCCAACGGCGTTGCCCTCCACGCCGACCTGACCAACGCCTACACGCCCAGCTTCGGGCTGATGGGCCACGAGTCGCTGATCATGCAGCAGAGCGACATCGGCGCCATCGCCGACAGCGTGAAAGACTGCCTGCGCTGCGGCAAATGCAAGCCGGTGTGCGCCACCCACGTGCCGCGCGCCAACCTGCTGTACAGCCCGCGCAACAAGATCCTCGCGACCTCGCTGCTGGTCGAAGCCTTCCTGTACGAAGAACAAACCCGGCGCGGCATCAGCATCAAGCACTGGCACGAGTTCGAGGACGTGGCCGACCACTGCACCGTCTGCCACAAGTGCCTGGCGCCGTGCCCGGTGGACATCGACTTCGGCGACGTGTCGATGAACATGCGCAACCTGCTGCGCAAGATGGGCCAGAAGAGCTTCCGCCCCGGCAACAAGCTGGCGATGACCTTCCTGAACGCCACCAACCCCGAGACCATCAAGCTGCTGCGCATGGGCATGGTCGATGTGGGCTTCAAGGTGCAGCGCATCGCCAACGACCTGCTGCGCGGCCTGGCCAACAAGCAGACCGCTGCGCCGCGCGCCACGGTGGGCACGGCGCCCATCAAGGAACAGGTGATCCACTTCATTAACAAGAAGATGCCCGGCGGCCTGCCGAAAAAGACGGCGCGTGCGCTGCTGGACATCGAGGACAAGGACTACGTCCCCATCATTCGCGACCCGCTGGCCACCACGGCTGAAACCGAGGCGGTGTTTTATTTCCCGGGCTGCGGGTCGGAGCGGCTGTTCAGCCAGGTGGGCCTGGCCACGCAGGCCATGCTGTGGCATGCCGGTGTGCAAACCGTGCTGCCGCCGGGTTACCTGTGCTGCGGCTATCCGCAAAAGGGCAGCGGCCAGTTCGACAAGGCCGAAAAAATCATCACCGACAACCGGGTGCTGTTCCACCGCGTGGCCAACACGCTGAACTACCTGGACATCAAGACCGTGGTGGTGAGCTGCGGCACCTGCTACGACCAGTTGCAGAGCTACCAGTTCGACAGCATCTTTCCGGGCTGCCGAATCATCGACATCCACGAGTTCCTGCTGGAAAAGAAGATCACCTTGCAGGGCAGCGACGGCTACCTGTACCACGACCCCTGCCACAGCCCGATGAAGTTGCAGGAGCCGATGAAGACGGTGAAGGCGCTGCTAGGCCCGAACGTGATCGACAGCAAGCGCTGCTGCGGTGAAAGCGGCACCCTGGGCGTGACGCGGCCCGACATCAGCACCCAGGTGCGCTTCCGCAAGGAAGAAGAACTGCGCAAGGACGAGGCGGCGCTCAGGGCCACCGGTGCCGTGGCCGCGAAAGGCCCGGTGAAAATTCTGACCTCCTGCCCGAGCTGCCTGCAGGGCTTGAGCCGCTACACCGGCGACCTGAACAACGGCCTGTTGGAGGCCGACTACATCGTGGTCGAAATGGCCAACCAGATCCTCGGGCCGGACTGGATGCCCGAGTACGTTGCGCGCGCCAACGAAGGCGGCATCGAGCGCGTGCTGGTGTAACCAGGCCCTAGCGCGACGGCCGGTGCGCCGTCACTCGGCAGACAGCTTGCGGTCGCGGATCAACGGGTGCCAGAACGCGGTTTCCTGGCGAATGAACGCCGCCAGCGCCGGCCCGTCGGTCGGCCGCACTTCCAGCCCGAAGTCCTCCAGGCGCGCCTTCACTTCGGGGGCGGTGATGGCGCGCGTCATCTCGGTCGTCATGCGCGAGACGATCTCGGGCGGCGTGTCCTTCGGCATGAACAGACCCTGCCACGCGCTCACGTCGAAACCCTTGATGCCGATCTCGTCGAGCGTGGGCACATCGGGCAGGGTGGGCAGCCGCTTGGGTGACATCACCGCCAACGCTTTCACTTTGCCCGCGCGAATCTGCGGCAGGCCGGCGGCGGTGTCGAGCACCATCATCGGCACCTGTCCGCCGATCACGTCTTGCAACGCCAGCGCCGTGCCGCGGTAAGGCACGTGGACGATGAAGCTGCGGGTTCGGTCCTTCAGCAATTCCATCGCCAGGTGGTGCGGGCTGCCGATGCCGGGCGAGGCGTAGCTGTACTTGGCGGGTGACTTTTTCACTTCGTCGAGCAACTGCCGCGCGCTGCTGAATCCGGCGTTCGGGTTCACCGCCAGGATCAGCGGAAAGCCCGCCATGAAGCCCACCGGCGCGAAGTCTTGTGGCGCGTACGGAATCTTCTTGTACATCGCCGCGTGGAACACCATCACGCCGTTGTCGCCGGTCATCAGTGTGTAGCCGTCGGCCGGCGACTTGGCCGCGTTGTCGGTGCCGATGATGCCGGCCGCGCCGGGGCGGTTGTCGATGACGATGGTCTGGCCCAGCTGCTTGCCGAGCTGCGCGGCGAGCTGTCGAGCCAGAAAATCCGAGCCGCCGCCGGCCGGGTAGGCCACCACCCAGCGAATCGGTTTCGACGGCCAAGCCTGCGCCCGCGCGGCCCAGGGTGCGGCCATTCCGGCGGCGATGCAGAAGTTGAAGGCGCGACGACCGAGGGCGGATGTGCTCATCTTGAAGCCATGGAATGGAAGAAGGCGGCATCTTAGCCAGCCGCTTGCGCTGGCCGCACGCCGACCCGCCGCGATGACCGCAGTTAACATTCGCCGCTTTTCGGGTCCCATGTTCAAGAACGCACTGATCTACCGAATCACCCACTGGGACGCACCTGCGGCCAGCGCCATCGAAGACCGGCTGGCCGCCGCGCGCTTTGCCGAATGCACGGCCACCCAGCCCGAGGCCAGCGGGTGGGTCGAACCGCGTGGCGCGCGGCACGCCGCGTTGATCGAGAACATCGCTGGCCAACTCATCCTGCGGCTTTGTGTCGAACGCAAGGCGGTGCCGGGCTCGGTGGTGAAGCTGGCGTTGAACCAGCGGCTCGACAAGATCGAACTCGACACCGGCCGGCGGCCCAAGGGCAAGCAGGCGAAGGAAATGAAGGAAGAGATCGTTCACGACCTGCTGCCGCGCGCGTTCCCGAAACGCGCGGACACGCTGGTCTGGATCGACCCCGAGGCGCGGCTGCTGTGGGTCAATGCGGCGAGCCTGAAAAAAGCCGATGGCATCGTGACGCAATTGGTCGAACGCCTGGGCGGCGGGATTGCGCTGACGCTGCTGCAAACCCAGCTGTCACCGGCCACGGCGATGGCCGAATGGCTGAGCACCCAAGACGCGCCGGCCGGTTTCAGCATCGACCGCGAATGTGAGCTGAAGCAAGCCGACAGCGAAAAGTCGACCGTCAAGTACTCGCGCCACACGCTGGACATCGTCGAGGTGGCCGAACACATCCAGCAAGGCAAGCTGCCGACGCAGCTGGCGATGACCTGGGAAGGCCGTGTCTCGTTCGTGATGACCGACAGCATGACGCTCAAGCGCATCAAGTTTCTGGATGTCGCGCTGGAAGGGCGCGCTTCGGGCAAGGACGACAGCTTCGACGCCGACGTGGCCATCGCCACCGGCGAACTCGGCAAGCTGTTTCCGGACTTGCTGGCGGCGCTGGGCGGCGAGTTGATTCGCGATGCGTCGACGCCAGACACCCGTGCGACGCAGGAAAAGTCTGCGGTGCCGGCTTGACGGTGCGTTGCCGTGCAGTTGCAGCGCAGCGACCGCCCATCGTCGCTCGGGGCGTTCGGTCGGCAAGGCCTTCTTTGCCAAGCTAGAGGTCGGCCGAGTGGGCCCCAGCTTCGCTACACTCGTGCGACGTTCCGCTCTGGAGATTTTTGACATGGCCGGCCTGACCCCCTCGACACCGCAGCCCACGGCCATCACCGTGCATGAGCAATCGCGGGTCCTCGAGGTCGGCTTTGCGGACGGCAAGGCGTTCCGCATCCCGTTCGAACTGATGCGCATCTATTCGCCCTCGGCCGAGGTCCAGGGCCACGGCCCGGGGCAGGAGGTGCTGCAGACCGGCAAGCGCGAGGTCGGCGTGGTCGGGCTGGAGCCGGTTGGCAATTACGCCGTGCAGCCGGTGTTCTCTGACGGGCACAACACCGGCATATTCTCGTGGGACTACCTGTACTTCCTGGGCTCGCAAGAGCAGGAGCTGTGGCAGCAATACACCTCGCGACTGCAAGCGGCCGGCGTCGACCGCGACGCTCCGATGGCGGGCGCAGCGGGCTCAGCCTGCAGCAGCCACGCGCACTGAATTTTCCCCGCATGAGCGACACCCATTTCGGATTCCAGCAGGTCGACGAAGGCCAGAAAGCCGGCCGCGTGCGCGGCGTGTTCGACTCCGTCGCGTCGAAGTACGACGTCATGAACGACCTGATGTCGATGGGCTTGCATCGGGCCTGGAAGGCCTACGCGGTGGCGGTAGCCAATCTGCGCGAGGGAGACCGTGCGCTCGACATCGCGGGCGGCACCGGCGACCTGGCCAAGGCCTTCGCCGCCAAGGTGGGCGCGCAGGGGCTGGTGGTGCACACCGACATCAACGAGGCGATGCTGCGCCAGGGCCGTGACCGGCTGGTCGATTCGGGGGTGCTGCTGCCCACCGCCTTGTGCGACGCCGAGTCGCTGCCGTTCGCCACGGGCCGCTTCGATCTGGTCAGCGTTGCTTTCGGTCTGCGCAACATGACCCACAAGGAACGCGCCTTGGCCGAGATGAACCGCGTGCTGCGCCCCGGTGGTCGGCTGCTGGTACTTGAATTCTCCAAGGTGGCACCGCCGCTGCAAAAAGCCTACGACTGGTATTCGTTCAAGGTGCTGCCGACGATCGGTCGCTGGGTCGCCGGTGACGCCGAAAGCTATCAATACCTGGCCGAGTCGATTCGCATGCACCCCGACCAGGCGGCGTTGAAATCGATGATGAAAGCGGCCGGCTTCGGGCATGTGGACATCCACAACCTGAGCGCGGGCGTGGTGGCGTTGCACGTCGGCGTCAAGTGCTGACCGGCCTTGCTCGGGTTCTGGCAGGAGCGATACGATGAAGAACACTGTCAGTGAAGCGCCGCCGTCCGCACCCGCCGCATCATTGAAGCAAGGCAGGTAGTCGTCGCTTGGGGCCCAAGCGCAGCCTTGCTGGCGTGCTTACACCTTGCCGAATGCTGCCGATCAGAAAGCGCCGAGTTGTTCACGGTTTCCAAGGCGTCTGTCGTGCCGGGTCCCCTGCTTAGGGGTTGCAGCGGTGCCATGCTTCGCAAGTACACTTATTTGTTGTTTTTTTCTGCTGCCCTGCGTTCACTTTGCAGCGAGCACTTGTTTGACGCTTTGGGAGTGACCTTCGAATGATTTCAGAACCTCATGCAGATGCCATGCAGTCCGGCGGTCATCGCTTTGGGCTCATCGTCGCGGTGGCCCTCACCGCGCTGCTGTTGACACTGGCGGGGTGCGGTGACAAGAAGAAAGACAAGGACAAGCCGGCGTCGCAAACCGCAGCCAAAGTCAACAAGGAAGAGATCACCGTCCACCAGATCAATTTTGTGCTGCAACAGCAACGGGGCATTCCTCCAGAGCGGGCAGCCTCTGCGAGCCAACAAGTGCTCGAGCGCTTGATCGACCAGGAGTTGGCGGTTCAAAAAGCATCCGAGAAGAAGCTGGATCGGGACCCTCGCGTTGTTCAGCAAATTGAAGCTGCCCGCCGCGAAATCATCGCCAGATCCTACGTCGAGCAAATCGGCTCGGGTGCCCCAAAGCCAACGCCCGAAGAGATCAAGGCCTACTACGAAGAGAAGCCTGCGCTCTTCAAGGAGCGCCGCGTTTACAGCCTGCAGGAAATCGCCATCGAAGCCAGTCCGGAACAGGTTGATGCGTTGCGTGTGAAGTTGGCCGCAGCGAAGGACATCAACGAGTTCCTCGCGTACCTCAAATCAAGCGACTACAAGTTTTCCGGCAACCAGGCGGTGCGAGCCGCAGAGCAACTCCCGTTGTCCAGCCTCGACAGTTTTGCAAAGATGAAGGATGGTCAGGCTGTTTTCACGAAAACGCCCACGGGTGCACAAATCGTCGTACTGGCGGGCTCGCGCAGCCAGCCGATCGACGATGCACGCGCCCGCCCCGCCATCGAGCAGTTTCTGTTGAACGAACGCAAACGCAAGGTGGTCGAAGACGACTTGAAGGCACTGCGCGCGGCTTCCAAGATCGAATACGTCGGCCAATACGTTCAAGGTGCTCCAAAGCCGGTCGATATCAAGGATGAGGTCAAGCCGACCAAATCTTCGTTGACGGGTGATGCAGCCTCGGCGCCGTTGGTGCCTTCAACCGCACCGGCAGCCATGCCCGCGCCGATGATCGCTACGGAAGTGGGAGTGCCGTTGTCGGCGTCTGCGCCCAGTGGCAAAGCGCTCGAAGGTGGCCTCAAAGGCCTGAAGTAGCGGGATCGGGGCCCCACGGTCTTGATCGTCGATGGATCCCTATTCACCCCGGCTGGCCTAAGAATGAAACTCATGTTTAAAAACCTCCTGCGAAGCCTGCTGCTGACGTTTCTCTTTTGCTCCGCATCGATGGCGCAAGAAAAGGCCGAACACATCCTCGGTGCCGGAGACGTGATCCGAGTCACGGTTTATCAAAACCCGGATCTGAGCCTGGAGACGCGCATTTCCGAATTGGGCCAGATCACCTTTCCTCTGGTGGGAAGCGTTGCACTCGGTGGGCTGTCGGTCACCGCAGCGCAGGAGCGTATCGCCAAGCAACTGCGCGACGGCAAGTTCGTGTTGAAGCCGCAAGTCACTGTGTTCGTGGTGCAGGTCCGCAGCAGCCAGATATCCATATTGGGTCAAATCGGCAAGCCTGGACGCTACCCGATCGAGGTTGTCGACAGCAAAGTCTCTGAGATGATTGCTTCCGCCGGCGGCATCATTCCCGGCGGTGCCGATGTCGTCACATTGGTGGGTACGCGCAACGGCAAGCCGCTCAAGCTCGCTATCGACCTTCCCGCGATTCTGCAGGCCGGCCGGAACGAGCTGGACGTGGCGGTTGCCAACGGCGACATCATCTATGTCGACCGGGCTCCAAATTTCTACATGTACGGCGAGGTTCAACGTCCAGGCGTGTTCCGCCTTGAGCGGGGCATGACCGTGCTTCAGGCCCTGGCTCAGGGCGGTGGGTTGACGCAACGCGGTACCGAGCGAGGAATGCGCGTACACCGACGAGACGCCAGGGGAGTAGTCAACGTGATCGAGTTGAAGATGAGTGATCTGGTAGAGCGCGACGACGTGATCTACGTGCGCGAATCCGTGTTCTGAGCCTGGCCCCAACATGTCAGTCAAACAATTTTTCCGCATCATCTGGGCTCGGAAGTGGCTGGTGCTGCTGCTGTTCGTGTTGGCTGCGTCAGGCGGTATTGCCTACGTGCTCACGCTGCCGAAGCAATACGTCGCAACCTCGTCGGTTGTGGTCGACATGCGCTCCGATCCCTTGATGGGCGCGCTTTCGGCGCCGTTGAATATGGCCACGCAAGTGGATATTTTGACCAGCGACCGAGTCGCCACCCGTGTCGTGAAAATGTTGGGTGTCGAGCGCTCACCGAGTGCGGTTCAACAGTGGCGTGAGGCCACTGGTGCCAAGATTCCGCTGGACCGGTACTTTGCTGACCTGCTGCAAAAGGGCCTTGCGGTGGAACCGGGTCGCCGCAGCAACGTTATTACCATCAACTTCGCGTCCCAGGATGCCGCTTTTGCCGCCTCTGCCGCCAACGCATTTGCGCAAGCCGCGATGGACGTCTCGGTCGAAATGCGGGTGGAACCTGCGCGTCAGTCAGCGTCTTTTTTCGATGGGCAAACCAAGTCCTTGCGAACAAATCTCGAGGCTGCGCAAGCGAGGTTGTCGAAGTACCAGCAAGAGAACGGGATCGTGGTTTCAGATGAACGCCTCGACGCTGAAACTGCGCGATACAACGCACTCACGTCGGAGATCGCCGCGGCGCAAGCCGCGAACCTGGAAGCCTCGGGCCGGCAGCGAAATACGGGCAGCGAGCTTTCCCCGGATATTCAACAAAGTGGGGCGGTTCAGAACTTGAAAGGCCAGCTTGCCACGGCTGAAACCAAGTTGAACGAAATCAGCGGCATCGTTGGACCCAACCATCCGCAAAGACAACAACTCGACGCGCAGATCGCTGGGATCAAACAGCAACTGGCCGCCGAAATGCGTCGAGTGTCGGGCGGCACCTCGGTTGTCAACCGGGCCAGCTCGCAAAAGGTTGCCGAGTTGCGCGCGCTTGCCGATGCCCAAAAGAAGCAGCTTCTGTCGTTGCGCTCGCAGCGTGACCAGATCGCCGTGTTGGTCAGGGACGTTGACACCGCTCAGCGCGCCTATGAAGCGGTCAGCCAGCGCGTCACTCAGGTCACGATGGAAAGTCAGACCAACCAGTCCATGTTGCGATTGTTGAGCCAGGCCGTCGAGCCCTTTGCACCCTCGCGGTCCAAACAGCTCGCAGGCATTCTGGGTTCGCTGGTGGGCGGGTTGCTGCTCAGTGCGGCAGTCGCCGTCGGTCTGGAATTGTTGAGCCGCAAGGTGCGTGACATGGAGGACCTGATGGTTCTGCAGGGCGTTCCGGTGATTGGCATCCTCAGACCTGCCGCTTCAAAGCGCCCCGTTTTCCGTCAGTTGGCAGGGGGCCGTTCCTCGCCGAGCCCGCCACTGCTTCCGATTTCTGGTACTCACCAATGAAGATGATCGGGTCCATGTTGCCTGTGCACCCACAGGCCAATCGGTCCATGGGCGCGATCCTGATGGATTCGGGACGGCTTTCGGTCGACGACGCCGAGCGAATCCTGCTCCTTCAGCGTGAGGAAGGCTTGCGTTTCGGCGAAGCCGCGTTGCGCCTCGGTTTGCTCACCGAGGCCGACATTCAGTCGGTGTTGGCGCGCCAGTTTTCGTACCCTTACCTGCGTCCGAACACCGAGAAAAAGTCAGTCAGTGACGAGGTCGTTGCGGCATACCAGCCCTTCAGCCCCGTGGTGGACCAGCTTCGTGGGGTTCGCAGCCAGCTGATGATGCGGTGGGTTGACAAGCTGGAGCAGCGCCAGGTGCTCGCCGTGGTCGGCACCCAGCGTGGAGAAGGGCGCAGCTACCTTGCCGCCAATCTGGCCGTGGTCTTTTCGCAGCTCGGTGAGCGCACGCTGCTCATCGACGGTGACATGCGCACCCCTCGTCAGCATGAGCTGTTCATGTTGCAAAACAAGGTCGGCTTTTCTACGTATCTGGCGGGCCGGTCACGCGACGAAGCCATCATCCGAATCACCGACCTGAACGGCCTTTTCGTTTTGCCTTCAGGCCCTATCCCTCCGAATCCGACCGAACTGCTGAGCCGTTCCACGCTCAACGACTTGCTCATCCACGTTCGTGCAAGCTTCGACGTGATCATCATCGACACCCCCGACACGGCCACCGGTGACGACGCGGCGCTGATCGCCATGCGGGCCGGCGCAGCGTTGGTTATTGCCCGCAGCAAGAACACCCGTGTCGCGGCCTTCTCCGACCTCGTTCATGGGCTCACCAACGCCGGTGTGGCCGTGGTCGGCTCTGTGCTCAACGACGTGCCGCTCGGGAAGAAGCCTGCCAAGTGAGCGCAGTGCCGTCCGGTCCCATGCATTTGTCTGGCCGAGGTGGCCTGGACGAAAGACTCTGGCCTTGGGCCATCGCGCTGGCAGGCTTTGCAGCGATGTATGTGCCCGTGTACTGGTGGGCGGCCAACAGCATCTGGCAGACCGACGACCACGGACATGGTCCCATCATCCTGGCTGTCATCGTCTGGTTGTTCTGGTCGATGCGGCACGACATCGCAGCCGCCGAAACACGCCCTTCACCGCTCCTCGGGGGAGCCGTATTCGGACTCGGACTGCTGGTTTACGTTGCAGGCCGGGCGTTTGGAATCTCGATCTTCGAACTGGGATCCCAGGTTCTGGTAGTGGCAGGGGTGTTCCTGACGCTCAAAGGAAAGCCAGCTTTCAAGGTGGCCTGGTTTGCGATCTTCTACTTTATTTTCATGATTCCGCTGCCCGGAATTCTGGTCGATGCCATCACCGGGCCATTAAAAAACTGGATATCTGTCATCGTGGTGGAATCTCTGCACGGCGTGGGTTACCCAATTGCCCGTAGCGGCGTCACCATCACCATCGGGCAGTATCAGATGTTGGTCGCTGATGCATGTTCGGGCCTCCATTCCATGTACAGTTTGTCGGCCTTGGGGCTGGTGTTCATGCACATGATGCAGCGCCAGAGCCGACTGCACAATGTATTGATGTTGGCATCCATTCTTCCGATCGCTTTCATGGCCAACATCGTGCGGGTGATCGTTCTGGTGTTGGTGACTTACCATTTGGGCGACGAAACCGGGCAGGGCTTCTTGCACGGCGCAGCAGGGATGGTATTGATGCTGGTAGCGCTGTGCATATTTTTCATGTTCGATTCGGTTCTGGCTTATTTCATCAAGCCAAAGCCAGTTACTGTCTCAGCGGACTGACGCAGACCCACCGGGGTTCGTAGGCCCATGCCTGTTCATCTTCGCGCCCTCGTTGTCATTCTGATTCTTGCGGTCGCGGTCTTCGTTCTTGCCCGTCGACCAGCCGGTATTGCGGTAGCTGACGATGACTTCCGAAGGCGGCGAAATCTATGGTTTGCCGTCACGTTGATCGCCTTCCTGGCGCACAACTTCTGGATTTTTTTGACGGTCACCGGCTTGCTACTCGCATTTGCTGGCCGGCGTGAACACAGCCCCATCGCGCTGTTCATCTGGCTGCTCTTCGCGGTGCCTCCCTTCAGTGCCAGCCTATCGGGCCTGGGTGTTCTGAACCAACTTCTTGTCATCAACTACCCCAGGTTGCTTGCACTGGTGTTGCTGTTACCCGCGTTCATCGTGCTGCGCAGGCAAGCGCAACATGAGAGCAAGTCCGGTTACTGGCCAGACTACCTTGTCGCTGGATACGTGACTGTTCAGCTCTTCCTTCAATTCTCCGTCGACTCGGCTACCAATACCGCGAGATTTGCGTTTTACGCGATACTGGACGTGGGTCTTCCCTATTATGTGGCGAGTCGAAGCTTGAGAAAGGTGGAGGCCTATCGAGATGTCGCGATGAGCTTCGCGGTAGTTTGCATACTGGCCGGACTGATTGGCATGTTCGAAACAATTCGCGCGTGGCTTCTTTACGCGAGTCTAGATTCAGTTTTGAATGTGCATTGGGGTTTGGGTAACTATCTGGGCCGCAACGGCGCCTTGCGAGCTCAGGCAACCACAGGGCACCCGATTGTGTTGGGCTATTTGATGGTGGTGGCGCTTGGCTTTTATGCGTACCTTGCAAGACGCGTCAGCAGCAGGCTGTTTTGGTGGTTGGGTTTCTTGGTATTGCTGGGAGGATTGATTGCCACCTATTCCCGTGGCCCTTGGATTGCTGGGGTAGTGGCTTTGGTCGTCTTCCGTCTTTCGGGCCCGAAGGCGCTGGGTGGAATGTTCAAGGCGATGTTGATTGTTGGAGTCGTCGGCGGCATGCTATTGGTGTCGCCAATCGGCCATAGTATTGTCGAATTGTTGCCATTTGTCGGTTCGGTGGAAGTTGAGAATATCGAGTATCGTCAGCGGTTGCTCACTGGTTCTATCGATGTGATTCTACAAAATCCATGGTTCGGCAGTTTCAGTTATATGCAAGCTTTAGTCGATCACGAACTGGTCATTGGTGGCATCGTGGATGTCGTGAACTCTTACCTCGGCATTGGTCTGGCCAACGGCCTGGTGGGGTTGGGATTTTTTGTGTCTTCATTTTTGTATGTGATGTCGACCATTTGGTTTTCTATGCGCCGCTTGCCCGATGCCACGTCGGAAATACACACGATTGGAAGCGGCTTGCTGGCTTGCCTTGCCGGAATTATGGTCACCATCTTCACCGTCAGCAGTATCTCCGTGGTCCCCGTTGTTTACTGGACCCTTCTTGGCTTAGGGATGGGTTACGTTGTGATGGTCCGCCAGCATTTGCAAGCTGCCAATTCACCGTCCGGGATCGTCAGCGCCACTTCTCAACGGGCGTTCTACCCTCAACGGGCAGGCTGATGGCCGTGCAACTTCATGCCGGCCTGCTGGGGGCTGGGACTCCCGTTGCGAGTGACCCGTCTTGCAGGCGCCGGTTGCCCACCGTTGGCTCACCCACTTGTGAGGTACTGGGTTGAGCACCTTCGGGCTCAAGCAACGTGTGTTCCGCGCGGCTGGGTGGACGGCTGCCGGCTACGGCGTGGGCCAGTTGCTGCGCTTCGGCAGCAACATCATCCTCACCCGTCTGCTGTTCCCTGAAGCGTTCGGTTTGATGATGATCGTGCAGTCGGTGATCACCGGCGTGGCCCTGATGTCCGACGTGGGTTTGGCGCAAAGCATCATTCGCAACCCGCGCGGCGGCGATACAGCGTTCCTCAACACCGCGTGGACCATCCAGATCGCCAAGGGTTTTTTGATGGCACTCGTGCTCTGGCTGTCGTCTGCTCCGGTGGCGGCCTTCTACAAAGAGCCACAGCTTGCCCAGTTGCTGCCAGTGGCCGCGCTGGCAGCCGTATTCGCGGGCTTCAACTCCACCAAGCTGGCATTGGCCAACCGAAATGTCGACGCCAGGTCGATCACGCTGATCGATCTGGGCAGCTTGGCGATCGGCTTGGTGGCGTCCATGCTGCTGGCCTGGCATGACCCCAGCCCGTGGGCCCTGGTCTGGGGGAACCTGGTGGGCACCGTGATCAAGCTGCTGGCCAGCCACCTGTTGCTCAAGGGGCCGAGCAATCGCCTGGCCTGGGACCGCAGTGCCGCCCGCAGCATGGTGTCCTTCGGCACCTGGGTGCTGCTCAGCTCGGCGCTGACGTTTCTATCGGGCGAGGGCAGCAAGCTGATGTCGGCCGCATTGCTCGACATCAAATTGCTGGCCTTGTTGGGGTTGGCGACCACGCTCAACCTGGTGCTGTGGCAGGCCATGCGGCAACTGGCGGGGCGAGTGATGTTTCCCGCTTACTCCGAGGTTTGGCGCAAGGAGCCCAAGCGCTTTTCGAGCGTGGTGGAACGCTCGCGCAGGGTGCTGGTCGGGCCGGCCTGGGTGCTGGCACTCGGGCTTGCGCTTCTCGGCCCCCGCATCGTCAACTTTTTGTACGACCCACGCTACGCTGACGCTGGCGTCATCCTGCAGTTTCTCGCGGTCGGTTTGATGGTGGGCACTTTGTCGGGCTCGTTCACCGGCGTCTTGTGGGCCATGGGCCGGGCGCGGTTGAGCACCTTGTTGCTCGTCTTGCAGGTCGCGGTGCAGTTCGGTTGCATGTTGCTGGGCGGCGCGTTTTATGGAAAGGCGGGCGTCATCGTCGGCCTTGCCGGTGCTGCCTGGGTGTTCTATCCGATGCAGGCGTTCGTACTGGCGCGCATTGGCCTGTGGCATCCGCGAACCGACCTTCCCGTGGTGGTCGCATCCACGGCAGCCGCTATTGGCGTCGCATTCACGGTCGACTGGTCCCGGGCGCTGGCATGGCATTGACGCCGCAGCCCGACGCCGTGCCCTGGGTCAGCGTGATCATGCCGATGCGCAATGCGTCCGCGTTCGTTGAGGAGGCGTTGGCCTCGGTGCTCCAGGAACGCCAGATTGCGCTCGAGGTGATCGTCATCGACGACGGCTCCACCGACAACTCGCGTCTGCTTGTTGAAGCCGCTCAAGACCCGCGCGTTCGAATACTCGACGGGCCGCAGCGCGGCGTCGCCGCGTGCCTGAACCTGGGTGTCGGCAATGCGCGCGGCAGCATCATCATGCGTTGCGATGCAGACGACATCTACCCCGCCGACCGCATCAGTCAGCAGGCGATCTGGCTGCAACAGTTTCCGCAGCACGATGCCGTATGCGGTGGCTATCAGTCCATCGATGTGAAAGGCCAACCCGTGGCTCTGCTCGGAGTTGCCGGCGTGCGCCAAACCGAAGACATCGAAGCGGAATTGCGCACGGGCGTGACCCGAACCTCGCTGTGTACCTTCGCCATGCGCGCCTCCGCAGTGGTGCGAACCGGGGGCTTTCGTGAGTTCTTCGAAACTTCGTCCGACATCGATTTTCAGCTGCGTTTGGGCGAAGTCTGCCGAATCGGTTTTGTTCCGCGCGTCACCTATCTGTACCGGCTGCACGACTCGTCGATCACGCACAGCCAAGCCAGGCTGCGCCGAGAGTTTTTTGAGGCAACCGCTCGTAAGTTTCAGCTGCAACGCCAGCAGCGCGGGAGTGACGACTTGCAAGAAGGGCATCCACCGACTGCTCCCAATGCACTTGGGTCACTGCCCAGCACGGCTGCACATCAAATTCAAGGCATGTTGGTTGGTCAAGCTTGGCGATATTTCGAGACGGGTCATGACCAACAGGCCATACGCACGGCGTGGCGAGCCGTTCGTGGTTACCCGTCCAGTCGGCCCTCGTGGCGCGCACTGTCTATCCTGCTTTTGCGCTCCGTTAAAAGACGGTTTTTTTGAGACACGCGTCGGCGGCTCAACCTCATTCACACAAATTCAGAGCACAAGTGGCATGAAGATCGTTTTTCTCATCGGAGCCGTGCAGATTGGCGGCGGCAACTATGTTGTCGTTCAGCACGCGCTTCATGCGGCTGAGCAAGGCCACGACGTGACAATTCTGTCGATGCACAGATTCTCTCGGGACGACTTAGCCTGGCATCCCGCATTCACCAAGCTCAAAGTCGGTCATGTCAGTGAGGCGCAAGGCCAACGGTTCGACATTGCCATCGCCACCTGGTGGAAGACAGCGCTCGAACTGCCCAAAGTCGCGGCAGCCCAGTACGCCTACTTCGTGCAGTCCATCGAGTCGAGGTTCTACGACGGCTCGGAGGACACCATGCGCCGGCTGGTCGACCAGACCTATGAGCTGCGCCTTCCCGGCATCACCGAGGCCACCTGGATTCAGACCTACCTTCAGCAAACCTATGGCAGCGTCTATCACCTGGCCCGCAACGGCATTCGCAAAGACCTCTACAGCCCCAACGGTGACTGCGCCGCCCCCCGCGTGCCGGGCAAGCTGCGCGTTCTTGTTGAGGGGTCTTTGAAGGCACCGAAGATCAAGAACACGGCGCGCACGGTGCGCGCGGTGAATCGGGGTAAGCCGTTTGAAACCTGGATGCTGACCTCGACCAAGCTGCCGTGGTATCCCGGTGTTGATCGCTTGTTCACCAGCGTGCCCATCGATCAGGTGGCGCGCATCTACCGGTCGTGCGATGTGATCGTGAAACTCAGCTTCATCGAGGGCATGTTCGGACCACCGCTAGAAATGTTCCACTGCGGCGGCACCGCCATCGTCTACAACGTCTCGGGCCACGACGAATACATTCGTCACGGGTTTAACGCCCTGATTGCCCAGATGCACGACGAGGCCCAAGTGGTCGCCTACCTCAAACAACTGCGCGACGAACCCGAACTGCTGCACACCTTGAAAGCCGGTGCCTTGGCCACTGCCGCGCAATGGCCGTCCTGGCCCGCCGCCTCGCGGCTCTTTTTGCAACATGTTCACGCGCTGTGTGAAGCGCCTCGGGTCTCGCGCGATGTGCTGACCCAACAGATTTTGCAAATTCGCACCGAGTTCTCGAACAAACTTGGCCCGGTGAACGCATCGAGCCAGCCGTCGCTGCCAGCCAAGCGTGCTGACGGAGCGTTGCATCGGGCCCGGCAGGCAGTTCGGAATGCGAGATCGTTAATGGGTTACGTCGCCGATGGATACCGCTGAACGCTCAGCGGGCATCGTCGTTCCCATGCAGCCTGCCTGCGTGGACGTGTCGGTGGTGGTGGTGAACTACAACACCGCCCATTTGCTGCACGAAATGCGCGACGCCCTCATTCGCTCGCAAGGCACGCTGACCCTTCAAACCATCGTCGTCGACAACGCTTCGCGCGACGATTCTGCCGAGGTGCTGCGCCGCGACTTCAGCGATGCAGAACTCATCTTCAACACCCGAAATGTGGGCTTCGGGCGCGCTAACAACCAGGCTCTTCCGCTGGTGACCGGCCGCTACGTGTTGCTGCTCAACACCGATGCCTTCGTCTCGCCCGACACGCTGACGAATACCGTGGCCTACATGGACGCCCACCCTGACGCGGGAATTCTCGGCGTACGCCTGATTGGGCGCGACGGCGTGCTGCAGCCGAGCTGCCGCTACTTTCCCACGCCCTGGAACGTGTTCCTTAACCGGTCCGGACTGCGCCGCTTCTTCCCCCGCGTCCGCATGGTCGACGACATGGCGTGGGACCACGCCTCGTTACGCGATTGCGACTGGGTGCCGGGGTGCTACTTCCTGCTGCGCCGCGAAGTCATCGAAATGGTCGGCCTGTTCGACCCGCGCTACTTTCTTTACTGCGAAGAAGTTGATCTCTGTCACGCGGCGAAGTGCAAAGGCTGGCGTGTGGTTTTCTTCCCCGGCACCGAGGTGGTTCATCTTGGCGGTGAAAGTGCGTTGTCCGATGGCGAGTTGACTTCAGGTGGGCGTCAGCTTTCCGCACTTCAAGTCGAGAGCGAGTTGTTGTACTTTCGAAAACATCATGGGTTCGCGGGTGCCTTAGCCGCCCTGTTGTTGCAGTCGATCATCCATGTCTGGTCAGCTCTGAAATCATGGCTTCGGCCCCGCCGTGAATCGAAGGGAAAGCCGTGGACCGAACTGCAATTGCTTTGGAGACTGGCCCTCAGCACGAGAATAGGGTACGTCGCGACGCGATAGTCACTGTTCTTCCAGATTCTCACTTCCTGAAAATCCATCATGCTTAAATTTGTCAAGAAGTTTGTCAGGTATATGGCACTCGAACATGGCCGGATGAAGAGGCTGTATTTGCGCGTGTGCCATCCGCCAAGTCTCGAATACGGGGAGTTTCTCCGGCGACACGGAGGCTTGTACTCGGTCGGCCTCCAAACTTCAATCAACATCGGTGTGAACATCACGGACCCCGCCTACATGCGAATAGGCAACAACTGCGCGATTTCATCTTGCACCCTGCTCGGGCATGACGGCGTCATTCGGATCATCAACAACAAGTACGGCAAGCGAATCGATTCCGTCGGGAAGATAGATATCCGGGACAACTCGTTCGTCGGCCATGGGGCGATCGTGATGCCCGGTGTCACCATTGGCCCCGACTCGATCGTGGCAGCGGGCTCGGTCGTCACGAAGGACGTTCCGCCTGGCGTCGTGGTCGGCGGGGTTCCTGCCAAGATCATCGGCACCACTGCGGCGATGGTCGAGCGGCTGGAGGCACGTTCCAAAACTTATCCTTGGCAGCACCTCATCGATCAACGCGAAGGTGCTTTCGATGCCGCGATGGAGCCTGAGTTGATTCGAATGCGCGTCGAGCACTTCTACGGCAAACAGAACGGTGATTGAGATCTCCTGTTGCGCGCTCCGGTTGTCTTATGGCTGACGCTGGCGCAACCCGATCGGGGGAACGGTTCGAGGTCCTCGACGGCTGGCGAGGGCTCAGCATCTTGTTCGTTCTGGCAACACACCTCATGCCGTTGGGACCAAAGGCATGGCGGTTGAACGAGACCAGTGGCCCCATCGGGATGGCGTTGTTCTTCACGTTGTCCGGTTTCCTGATCACAGGTTTTCTGCTCAAGCACAAGAGCGTGCTCGACTTCCTGATTCGCCGGTTCTTCCGCATCGTGCCGCTGGCCTGGCTTTTTTCGCTGGTTGCGCTGGCCTATGTGGGCGCCGACGCCAGCCGCTACTTTGCGCATTTCTTGTTCTACGCCAACCTGCCGCCGTTCTGGCTCACCAAGGTCACCAGCCATTTCTGGAGCCTGTGTGTGGAAGTGCAGTTCTATGTGGGTGTCGCGCTGTTGGTGCGCTGCCTGGGCAGCCGGGGCTTGCTGTTGCTGTTGCCTCTGTGCGTGGCTGTCACTGGCTACCGGCTGTGGTGGGGCGCTGAAGTTTCTATCGTCACCTGGTTTCGCATCGACGAAATTCTGGCGGGCTGCATCTTGGCGCTGGTTCACTACGGTCGTCTGGGCACCGCCCCGCAAACGGCTTTGCGCAAATTGAACTCCTACGTGCTGATGGTGCTGTTGTTGATCTCTTGCCATCCCGGCAGTGGATTCATGAACTACCTGCGGCCCTATCTTGCGGCGGCGCTGGTAGGCACCACACTCGTGAATCAAGGTGCCTGGTTGCCTCGCCAGCTGACGGCCCGCCCGCTCAAGTACATCGCCGAAGTGTCGTTTGCGCTTTACGTGATCCACCCGTTGCTGGCCGCCACGTGGCTGGGCAGCGGTGAAGGCTGGGCAAAGTACATCAAGCGTCCCTTGCTGTTCGGCGCGGTCTTCGCGCTGGCGCATCTGTCCACTTTCCAGTTCGAACATCGTTGCATCGCGTTCGGCAAG